>JAICUU010000080.1 GCA_025935675.1 Burkholderiales bacterium | reverse complement strand
GGACGGGTCGACGCCGAGCTCGACATCCGTCCCGAGATCCTCGCGCCCAACGGCTACCTGCACGCCGCCACGGTGGTCGCGCTGGCGGACACCGCCTGCGGCTACGGCTGCCTGATGCACCTGCCGCAAGGCATGGCGAACTTCACCACGATCGAGCTCAAGACCAATTTCCTCGGCACGGCGCGGGAGGGCACGATCGCCACGATCGCGCGCGCGGTGCACCAGGGCGCCACGACGCAGGTGTGGGATGCCGTCGTGCGGCGGACTTCCGACGATCGCACGATCGCGCTGTTCCGCTGCACGCAGATGCTGCTGCCGCCGCGCTGAGCGCGGCCGCTCGCGCTACAGCGTCGGCCGTGCGCCGATCAGCGAGAGGAACTCCTCGCGCGTCGCCTGCGACTCGCGGAAGCTGCCGAGGACCGACGAGGTGACCATCACCGAGTTCTGCTTCTCGACGCCGCGCATCATCATGCAAAGGTGACGCGCCTCGATCATCACGCCGACTCCCGTGGCGCCGATCGTCTCCATGATCGCCTGCGACACCTGCTCGGTCAGGCGCTCCTGCAATTGCAGGCGGCGCGCGAACATGTCGACGAGCCGCGCGAGCTTCGACACGCCGAACACCTTGCCGGTCGGCACGTAGCCGATGTGGCAGCGGCCGTAGAACGGCAGCATGTGGTGCTCGCACATGCTGTAGACCTCGATGTTCTTGACGATGACCATGCTGTTGGTCGACTGCGTGAATACCGCGTCGTTGATCACCTTGCGAAGGTCGGCGCGGTAGCCGGACGTCAGGAACTCGAGCGCCTTGGCGACGCGGTGCGGGGTCTTCTGCAGGCCCTCGCGGTCGGGGTCCTCGCCGATGGCGACGAGGAGCTCGCGGGTGAGGCGTTCGATCTTGTCGATGTCGACGGGCATTGGTCGTCCTGAAACGAGTGGGCGTCCGGGATTGGATTATGACAGCGACGCCGGCGTTCCCGGCGCGACGTGCGGCGCGAGCGGTCGCGGCGATGGCCGCCTCGCTATAATGACCGCTCCCCGATCAGAACCGCGTGCGTGGCAATGAAAGTGCTCGTCCCCGTCAAGCGCGTCGTCGATTTCAACGTCAAGGTGCGCGTCAAGCCCGATGGCTCCGGCGTCGACCTCGCCAACGTCAAGATGTCGATGAATCCCTTCGACGAGATCGCGGTCGAGGAGGCCGTGAGACTCAAGGAGCGGGGCATCGCCACCGAGATCGTGGCGATCTCCTGCGGCGTCACCGCGTGCCAGGAGACGTTGCGCACGGCGCTCGCGCTCGGCGCCGACCGCGCGATCCTCGTCGAATCGACGGCCGACCTGCAGCCGCTGGCGGTTGCCAAGTTGATCGCGGCGATCGCCAAAAAGGAGTCGCCGCAACTCGTGCTGCTGGGCAAGCAGGCGATCGACGACGACGCGAACCAGGTGGGACAGATGGTGGCGGCGCTGCTCGACTGGCCGCAGGCGACGTTCGCATCGAAGCTCGACATCGCCGACGGCAAGGCGAGCGTCAAGCGCGAGGTGGACGGCGGCCTCGAGACCGTCGAGATCGGATTGCCGGCGGTCGTCACGACCGACCTGCGGCTCAACGAGCCGCGCTACGCGACGCTGCCGAACATCATGAAGGCGAAGAAAAAGCCGCTCGAGACGGTGACGCCGGAAGGCCTCGGCGTCGACGTCGCGCCGCGCCTCGCCACCGTCAAGGTCGAGGAGCCCGCGAAGCGCGTCGGCGGCGGCAAGGTGGCAAGCGTCGCCGAGCTCGTCGACAAGCTGCGCAATGAAGCGAAGGTGATTCCATGACGATCCTCGTCGTCGCGGAACACGATGCGCACGGGTTGAAGGCCGCGACGCGCAACGTCGTCACGGCCGCGTCGCAGATCGGCGGATCGATCGACGTGCTCGTTGCCGGCGACGCTGCGCCGGCGGTGCAGGCGGCGGCGGCGATCCCCGGCGTCGCGCGCGTGCTGCATGCGGGCGGCGCGCAGTTCGCCAAGCCGACCGCGGAGAACGTCGCGGCGCAAGTGCTGGCGCTGGCGGGCGCGAACGGCTACTCGCACATCCTCGCCGCCGCGACCGGGTTCGGCAAGAACGCGATGCCGCGCGTCGCGGCCAAGCTCGACGTCGCGCAGGTGTCCGACATCACGGCGGTCGTGTCGGCGGACACGTTCGTGCGCCCGATCTACGCCGGCAACGCATTCGCGACCGTTCGCTCGATAGATCCGGTCAAGGTCGTCACCGTGCGGCCGACGGCGTTCGACGCGGCCGCGGAATCCGGCGGCAATGCGGCGGTCGCCGACGTCGCGAGCGTGGCCGACACCGGCAAGTCGCGCGTCGTCGCGCAGGAAATGACCGTCTCCGAGCGTCCCGAGCTCGCCGGCGCGCGCATCGTCGTGTCGGGCGGCCGCGGGCTCGGCAGCGGCGAAAACTTCAGGATGCTCGAGGCGCTCGCCGACAAGCTGCATGCGGCGCTCGGCGCGTCGCGCGCGGCCGTCGACGCGGGCTACGTGCCGAACGATTACCAGGTCGGCCAGACCGGCAAGATTGTCGCGCCGGACCTCTATATCGCCGTCGGCATCTCGGGCGCGATCCAGCACCTCGCCGGCATGAAGGACAGCAAGGTGATCGTCGCCATCAACAAGGATGCGGACGCGCCGATCTTCCAGCTCGCCGACTATGGCCTCGTCGGCGACCTGTTTGAGATCGTTCCCGAGCTCACCAAGGCGCTCTGATCATGAGCGCGCAGCGCCGCCCGCAGCGCGCAACGCGGAGGGTCGTTCCATGAGTACGTATCACGCGCCGCTGCCCGAGATGACGTTCGTGATGAACGAGCTCGCCGGGCTTTCGCAGGTGGCGTCGCTGCCGGGATTCGAGGACGCGACGCGCGACACCGTCGCGGCGATCCTCGCGGAGGCGGCGAAGTTCGCGACCGACGTCCTCGATCCCCTCAACCAGTCCGGCGATCGCGAAGGCGCGGTGCGGCTGCCCGATGGCAGCGTGCGCACGCCGAAGGGATTCAAGGACGCGTACCTCCGGTTCGTCGCCAACGGCTGGAACGGCCTCACCAAGAATCCCGAGTACGGCGGGCAAGGCTTGCCGCAGCTCGTGTCGACCCCGATCGAGGAGATGTGGCATTCGGCGAACATGGCGTTCGACCTGTGCCCGCTCTTGACGCAGGGCGCCATCGAGGCGATCGAGCTCGCCGGCAGCGACTATCTCAAGGCGACGTTCCTGCCGAAGATGGTGTCCGGCGAGTGGACCGGCACGATGAACCTCACGGAGGCGCAGGCGGGCTCCGATCTCGCCGCGGTGCGCACGCGCGCCGAGCCTCAGGAAGACGGCACCTACAAGCTGTTCGGCCAGAAGATCTTCATCACCTACGGCGAGCACGATTACACGGACAACATCGTGCATCTCGTGCTGGCGCGGCTTCCCGATGCGCCGCCCGGCGTCAAGGGCATCTCGCTGTTCGTCGTGCCGAAATGGCTCGTCAACGCCGACGGCTCGCTCGGCGAGCGCAACGACGTGCTGTGCGTGTCGATCGAGCACAAGCTCGGCATCCATGCGAGCCCGACCGCGGTGCTCGCGTACGGCGACCATGGCGGCGCCACCGGCTGGCTCGTCGGCGAGGCGAACCGCGGGCTCGAGTACATGTTCATCATGATGAACCTCGCGCGCTTCTCGGTCGGCATGGAAGGCGTGGGCATCGGCGAGCGCGCCTACCAGCGCGCCGTCGCCTTCGCCCGAGAGCGCGTGCAGGGCCGCCCGGTCGGTACCGCGCCCGCCGCCGCGATGCCGGCGATCATCGAGCATCCGGACGTGCGGCGCATGCTGATGACGATGCGCGCGTCGACCGAGGCGATGCGCGCCGTTGCATACGTTACCGCCGCCGCGCTCGACAACGCGCGCCGCAATCCCGACGCCGGTGCGCGTGCGGCGCATCTCGCGTTCGCGGAGTTCATGGTGCCGATCGTCAAGGGATGGTCGACGGAGACCGCGCAGCGCGTCGCCAACCTGGGGCTGCAGGTGCACGGCGGCATGGGCTTCATCGAGGAGACCGGCGCGGCGCAGCATGTGCGCGACGCGCGGATCATCACGATCTACGAGGGCACGACGGCGATCCAGGCCAACGATTTCGTCGGCCGCAAGACCGCTCGCGACCAGGGCGCCGTGGCGAGCCGCGTGCTCGACGAGGTCGGCAAGACGGCGCTCGCGCTGAAGGCGCACGGCAACGCCGCGCTCGTCGCGATGGGCGAGCGCCTCGAGGCCGCCGCAGAATCGGCGAAATCGGCGCTGGCCTGGCTGCTGCGCTCGTACGCGTCGAATCCGCGCGACGCGTTCGCGGGCTCGGTGCCCTATCTCGAGCTGTGGGGACATTTGTGCGGCGGATGGCAGATGGGCCGCGCGGCGCTCGTCGCCGAGGCGAAGCTCACGGCGGGCGACGGCGATCCCGACTTCTGGCGCGTGAAGCTCCTGACCTCGGGCTATTACGCCGAGGCGATGCTGCCGCGCGTCGAGGCGTTGGCGGAGGAAGCCATGCACGGCGGCGAGAACGCGCTCGCGCTTGCGGCGGCGCAGTTCTGACGTTCGAAAACACCGCGATAGCGCGATCGGCTCATGTGCTTTCGAGCCGACAAACGGCTCGTATCGGGGTTTGAACGGCAGCCTATACTCGCCGCAACGCCCCCCGCTCCATCCGCCATGCTACGGCCCCTCAAACTGATGCCGTCGCAGTTCAAGGCATTCGGATACGTCCCGCGACTGATGCGCCCCCTCATCGAGGCGGCGGAGCGCGGGCTCGATCCCGACCGGGCGATCCGCGACATCACGCAGCGCCTCGGCTTCGACAGCTTCATGTACGGCATCTGCCTCGACCCGCTGCCGGGCTCCAGCGCGCGCCAGTTCGTCTACACGACGCTGCCGCTCGAATGGGTGCGGACCTACGAGGCGAAGCGCTACATCGACATCGACCCCAGGGTGCGGCACATCACGATCGGCACGTTGCCGATCGTCTGGGACCAGACGACGTACCGCGGCCGCTCGCCGGCGCTCGATCGTTTCCTCGACGATTCGGCGGCGCATGGCGTCGGCAGCGGTGTCTGCGTGCCGATCCGTGACGCGCGCCGCCGGCCCGCGGTAATGGCGCTGAGCAAGTGCTGCGCGACGCTGCGCAAGTCGACGATCGACTCGATCAACGAGCGGTACGGCGACATCATGGTGTTCAGCCAGTTCCTGCACGAGATGGTGATGGTGCCGAGCGTCGACCGCATGGTGGGGCCGCCGCCGCCGACGCCGAACATCACGCCCCGCGAGCGCGAATTCCTCGAGTACGGCGCGCGCGGCCTGAGCGGGCGCGACATCGCGCTGTGCATGAAGATCACCGTGCGCACGGTCCAGCTCCATTCCGACTCGATACGCCTCAAGCTCGGCGCCGCCAACCGGCAGGAGGCGGTGGCGCTCGCGATCAAGCAGGGGATCATCGTCGTTTGACGCAGCGCGCGGGCGGATGTCCGCGTCGTTCCGACAGTTGAATCTGGCGCCCGCCGACGGCGGGCGCCGCGCGCCGCGCGCACGATCGGCGTCGTCAATCCCCGCGGATCGGAAACGATGAAACGACTGCACGGCTGCGTCGCGGCATTCTCGCTCGTTTGTCTCGTCGCCGGCGCGCGCGCGGACGTCGTGCAGCCGGCTCCGGCGGGCCCGTATCGCGTCGGCTGCAGCAGCGTCGAGCAGGACTTCACGCGGCTCGCGCCGGGCGAGAACGCGCAGCAGTATTGGGAAGGCATTGCCGCAGGCGACGGGCGGCCGCGGTACGTCACCGACCTTCTGTCCGGCGGCGCGACGCCGGTGATCGGGTTCGGCGTTCCCGACGATGGCCAGCTCTTCGGCAAGCTTGCGGGCAAGACGTTCTCGGTGGCGGTGATCGTCTGCTATCCGACGACTGCGGGCAACAGGCGGGCAGCGTATCCGCTGCCGAACGGCGTCAGCGTGCCGGCGATGCAGCGCGGCGGCGAGGCGCCGATCTTCGCCGATGCGACGACGCGATGGCCGGTCCTCGAGTTCTCGCACGGCCTCGCCGGCAGCCCGCTCGATGCCGACTACATGTACGCGATACAGCTGTTCGCGAGCAACGGCTACGTCGTCGTCGCGCCGTTCCACGCCGACGCGCGGGTCACGGACATCGACCTGTCGGATCTCGAGGACGTCATCCACGCGATCGCCGATTTCCCGAACTACACGGCGATGCAGGCGGTGCGTGCGCTCGAGCTCAAGTCCACGCTCGACTACCTGCTCGGCGCGGGTGACTGGTCGGCGCACGTCGACGCCGATCGCATCGCCGGGTTCGGCGCGAGCCTGGGCGGCGAGGCGTTGCTGCTCCAGGCGGGGGCGAAGCTGACCGCATCGGTGGGCCTTTCGTCGCAGCAGGTCGTCGTCGACGATCGCCTCAAGTCGATCGCGACCTACGTGCCCTATTTCGGGCAGCCGTTCTTTCCCGCGTTCGGCCGCGACCAATCCGGGATCGATTTCATGAATCCGGTGCCGGTGCTGGCGATCGCCGGCACCGCGGACACCGTCGCGCCGCTTCCGGCGACGGTGCAGGGCATGGAGCGGATGGCCGCGACACACGTGCTGGTCGCGCTCACCGGTGTCGAGCACGGCTTCGACATCCCGAGCGCGCCCGACATCTTCACGTGGAGCCTCATGTTTCTCGCCGCCACCGACAATCGCGATCCGATCGCGCTGGCGCGGCTGCAGCGCACCACCGGCGTCGCCGGCGGAGGGGACGACGTCGTCATCCTGTCGGATGTGATGCCGTACGCGCCCGCGCCCGGCGAGGTCGACGTCGTCGAGTACTACAACGCATCGCTCGACCACTACTTCATGACGGCGATGCCAGTGGAGATCGCGATCCTCGACGCGGGCGAGCCCATCGCGGGCTGGACACGGACGGGCCGCGTCTTCAAGGCATGGCCCGCGAGCAGCACCCTCGGGCAGCCGGTGTGCCGCTATTTCGGCGCGCCCGGCATCGGACCGGCGACGCATTTCTACAGTGCGTACGCCAACGAATGCGCGATCCTCGCCGGCGACCCGCAGTGGATCTTCGAAGGCGACGTGCTGCGCGTCGACGTGCCGGTCAACGGCGTGTGCCCGGACGACGAGATGATCGTCGTGCGCCTCTACAACAACGGCATGCGGGGCGTCGCCAACCACCGGTACACGATCTCGCCGGACGTCATCGACGCGATGGTCGACGACGGCTGGATCGTCGAGGGCCCCGTGTTCTGCACGCCGCCGTGATGGTCACGCGTCGTCGATCGACTCGATCCACATGATCTCGCAGGCGCCGTCGCCGGTGTCCTCGCGCGTCAACGACGTGTTCCAGCGGAAGCCGTTGCGCCCGCGGACGTCCACCAGGAAGCCGTGCAGGGCGACCACCTGCCCGGGGCGCAGCGCCGCCAGCCGCGCCTCGACCGCGTCGTCGGCGGGAATGGCATGGATCTGCGCGGCGTTGACCATGACGTCGTGGATCGCCACGGGAAACGTCGCAGGGTCGCGCGGTCGCCAGTAGAAGAACCGCCCCGACTGCGTGATCTCGAGCGAATCGATGACGCGCGAGTCGGACATCGGCCCCCAGCCGACGGCGAGATCCCACGGCGCGATCGATGCGCCGCCGTCGATCCGGTAGCGCTCCTTGCGCAGGATGCGCACGGTCAGGTCGTAGCGGGCGCGCTCGTTCAACGTCACGCCGCGCGCCTCGAACGATTTCGGCGTGTCGAGGTCCTGCTGCAGCGGCGTGGTCGGCGCGAGCACGCCTTCTGCCGGGACGAACGCGCGTCCGCGCCAGGCGTTCCATGCGCCGCACAGGCTGGCGGCGAAAAGCAGGGCGACGATCACGCGCACGGCGCGCGATAATAGCCGACGAAGTCCCGCGAGCCAAACTCACCATTGTGGAAAGCATCCGCCTCGGCATCGATCTCGGCGGCACCAAGATCGAGATCGTCGCGCTCGACCGCGAGGGTCGCGAGCGCCTGCGCACGCGGGTCGCGACGCCGGCCGGCGACTATGCAGCGATCCTCGACGCCATCGGCACGCTGGCCGAGAACGCCGAGCGCGAGCTCGGCGTGCCGCGCGGCTCGTCGCGCGTGGGCGTGGGAACGCCGGGCTCGCGCTCGCGCGCGACCGGGTTGCTGCGTGGCTCGAACTCGGTCGCGCTCAACGGCAAGCCGATCCTCGACGACCTCGAGGCGCGGCTCGCGCGCCCGGTGCGCCTGACCAACGACGCCAATTGCTTCGCGTTGTCCGAAGCGGCGGACGGCGCGGGGCAGGGTGCCGACGTCGTGTTCGGCGCGATCCTCGGCACCGGTGTCGGTGCTGGAATCGTGATCGGCGGGCGCGTCCTCGACGGCGTCAACGGCATCGCCGGCGAATGGGGCCACAACCCGCTGCCCTGGCCGCGCGACGACGAGCGCCCCGGCCGGTTGTGCTTCTGCGGCCGGCACGGCTGCATCGAGACGTTTCTCGCAGGGCCGTCGATGGCGCTCGACCATTCGCCGCAGCGCGACATGTCATCGGCCGCGATCGCCGCCGCCGCGCGTGCCGGCGACCCGGCGTGCGTGGCGACGCTCGATCGCTACGTCGACCGCCTCGCCCGCGCGCTCGCGCATGTGATCAACATCGTCGATCCGGATGTGGTCGTGCTGGGCGGCGGGATGTCGAACATCGACATGCTCTACGATGCGGTGCCGCCGCGGCTTCGCGCCTGGGTGTTCAGCGATCGCGTCGACACCCGCGTCGTGCGCAACCGCCACGGCGATTCGAGCGGCGTGCGCGGCGCGGCCTGGCTGTGGCCGGCGTGACTAAAGCGCTGCCCGGTTTCGCCTGCAGTCTTGCACGCGATGCGCGCCGGCGCCCGTCAGCCGTCGGCAGGCCGGTCGCCGCAGGCGATGTTGTCGATGAGCCGCGTCTTGCCGAGCGTGGCGGCGCCGAGCACGACGAGCGTGGCGGGATCGGTCGACGGCGACGGCGCCGACAGGTCGGTGAGCGCGCGTAGCGCCACGTAGTCGACGCGCCAGCCACGCTCGGTGAGAAGCATCGCGGCTTCGCGCTCGATGCGAGCGTAATCGCGGGCACCGCCGAGTTCACCGGTTCGTGCACCGTGGTGCACATCCCCGCGCACCTGCGCCGCCGCCTCCCGCAGCACGCTGGCGAGCGCAGGCGCCTCGGCACGCTCGGCCGGCGTCAGGTAGTTGTTGCGCGACGACATCGCGAGCCCGTCGGGCTCGCGCACCGTGGGACCCGCGACGATGTCGATCGGCAGGTTGAACTCGCGCACCATCCCGCGGATGACGACGAGCTGCTGGCGGTCCTTCTCGCCGAAGCACGCGACGTCGGGCGCCACCAGGTTGAAGAGCTTGAGGACGACGGTGCAAACGCCCTCGAAAAATCCGGGACGGAACGCGCCCTCGAGCGTTTCGCCGAGCGGCGGCGGCTTGACGCGGTACTGCTGCGGAACGGGATAGACGTCGCGCTCGCCGGGCGCGAATAGCACGTCGACGCTGGAATCGCTCAGTCGTGCGCAATCGGCATCGAACGTGCGGGGATAGCGATCGAAGTCCTCGGCCGGACCGAATTGCAGCCGGTTCACGAAGATGCTTGCGACGAGCGTGTCGCCGCGCGAGCGTGCGAGGCGCATCAATTCGAGGTGACCGCGGTGCAGATTGCCCATCGTCGGCACGAACGCGATGCGCCCGGCATCGGCAAGGCGCGCATGCAGCGCCGCCGCGGTGGTGACGATGTCCACCGCGCAACGCCTCAGTACGCGTGCCCGGCGGCCGGGAAGCTGCCGTCCTTCACCGCGCGCACGTAGGCCGTGACGGCGGCCTCGATGCTCGCGCTGCCTTCCATGAAATTGCGCACGAAGCGCGGCAGCTTGCCCGGATAGATCGCCAGCATGTCGTAGAGCACCAGCACCTGGCCCGCGCAATCGGGACCCGCGCCGATGCCGATCGTCGGCGTGTCGATCGCGCCGGTGATCGCCGCCGCCAGCGCGGCCGGCACCAACTCGAGCACGAGGAGGCCGGCGCCCGCTTCGGCGAGGGCCTCGGCGTCGGCACGGATGCGCGCGGCGTCGTCGTCGTCACGCCCCTGCACCTTGTAGCCGCCGAATGCATGCACCGATTGCGGCGTGAGGCCGAGATGGCAGCACACCGGCACGTCGCGCTGCACGAGGAACTCGACGGTCGGCGCGAGCCAGCGGCCGCCTTCCATCTTCACCATGTGGGCGCCTGCCGCCATCAGGCGCGCAGCACCCGCATACGCCTGCTGCGGACTTTGCTGGTAGCTGCCGAAGGGCAGGTCGACGACGACGAGCGCGCTGCGCGCGGCCGCGACGACGCAGCGCGCGTGGTACGCCATTTCGTCGAGCGTGACCGGCAGCGTCGAGCGGTGCCCCTGGATCACCATGCCGAGCGAGTCGCCGACCAGCATCACGTCGACGCCGCAGCGATCCTCGAGCGCCGCGAAGCTCGCGTCGTAGCACGTCAGCATCGCGATCTTCTCGCCGGCATCGCGCATCGCCTTCAGCGACGGCACCGTGCGCGGCTTGCGTTCGGGGGTCGTCATCGCGCGTTACATGTCGACGTAGTTGGGACCGCCGCCGCCCTCGGGCGGCACCCAGTGGATGTTCTGGCGCGGGTCCTTGATGTCGCAGGTCTTGCAATGCACGCAGTTCTGCGCGTTGATCTGCAGCCGCTGGACCGCGCCGCCCGCCGCAGCGACGAACTCGTAGACGCCCGCGGGGCAATATCGCTGCTCGGGCCCGTCGTACTCGGCGAGGTTCACCGCAACCGGGATCGCCGGGTCGCGGAGCTTGAGGTGCGACGGCTGGTCCTCGGCATGGTTGGTGTTGGACAGGAACACCGACGACAGCTTGTCGAACGTCAGCATGCCATCGTACCGGGGATAGTCGATGCGCGGCATGCTCGCCGCAGGCTTCAGTGTTGCGTAGTCGGGCGCGCGGTGCTTGAGCGTCCAGGGCACGAGCGCGCCGAGGTTGAGGTCGTGGAGCCACATCTGTGCGCCGGCGTGCAGCGTCCCGGCGTAGAGGCCCCATTTGAGGCCCGGCTTGACGTTGCGCACCTTGTAGAGATCGCGATGCACCCACGACCTGCGCACGCGTTGCGGGTAGTCGTCGAGCAGGTCGTGCTCGCGGCCGGCCTCGAGGGCCGCGGCGACGCTCTCGGCCGCGAGCATCCCCGTCTTCATCGCGTTGTGCGAGCCCTTGATGCGCGGCAGGTTGACGAAGCCGGCCGAGCACCCGATCAGCGCGCCGCCGGGAAACGCGAGCTCGGGAATCGACTGCAGGCCGCCTTCGTTGATCGCGCGCGCGCCGTAGCCGAGGCGCTTGCCGCCGGCGAAGGTGTCGCGAATCGCCGGATGCGTCTTGAATCGCTGGAACTCGTCGTACGGCGACAAGTGCGGATTCTCGTAATCGAGGTGCACGACGAAGCCCACCGACACGAGATTGTCGCCGAAGTGGTAGACGAACGAGCCGCCGCCCGTGTGCGAATCGAGCGGCCAGCCCTGCGTGTGCACGACGAGGCCCTTGTGGTGCCGCTCCGGCGTCACCTGCCACAGCTCCTTGAGGCCGATGCCGTATTTCTGCGGGCCCGCGGCGCGTCGGAGGTCGAAGCGCGCCATCATTTCCTGCGACAACGAGCCGCGGCAGCCTTCCGCGAACAGCGTGAACTTGGCATGCAGCTCCATGCCAGGCTGGTAATCGGCGCGGTGCGAGCCGTCGCGCGCGATGCCCATGTCGCCGGTGGCGACGCCGCGCACGGCGCCGTCGGCGGTATAGAGCACTTCGGTCGCGGCGAAACCCGGATAGATCTCGACGCCGAGCGCCTCGGCCTGCTCGCCCAGCCAGCGGCACACGTTGTCGAGGCTGACGATGTAGTTGCCGCGATTGCTCATCAGCGGCGGCATCAGCGCGGACGGCACCCGCCAGGCGCGTTGCGCCGTGAGCATCATGAAGCGGTCGTCGCTGACGGCGGTCTCGAGCGGGGCGCCCCGCTCGCGCCAGTCGGGCAGGAGCTCATTGAACGCGATGGGATCGACGACGGCGCCGGAAAGGATGTGCGCGCCGACGGCCGCGCCTTTCTCGAGGATGCAGACTCCGATCTCGCGCGACGCTTGCGCGGCGAGCTGCTTCAGGCGAATGGCCGCGGCGAGGCCCGCCGGCCCCGCGCCGACGATCACCACATCGTAGTCCATCGATTCCCGCGCCATGGCCCGACCGCTCCGCGAGCACGACGGCGATTCGTCCGCCTCGAATCGGGCGGTCGGCCGTCACGCTACAATTTTAAACGTTCCCACCGCTGGATACGCCCGCCTTGGCATCCGATCGCGTCGAAGTGCATCGCAGCACCCAATCCGTTCGCTGGGGCGACATGGACGCGCTCGGACACGTCAACAATACGCTGTACTTCCGCTACATGGAGCAGGCGCGTCTCGAATGGCTGTACGCGTTCGTCGGCCACGATCGCCCGTACGAGGCGCAATCGGGGCCGCTGATCGTCAACGCGAGCTGCACGTTCCTCGAGCCGATCGTCTATCCGGCCGAGCTCGAGATCGTCATGACGCTGGGCGAGCCCGGGCGCACCAGTATCGGCAGCTTCTACGAAATCCTGCTGGACGGCCGGCGCGTCGCCGAGGGCGCGGCGCGGATGGTCTGGGTCGCGCGCGCCGATGGCCGGCCGACACCGCTGCCCGATGCGGTCCGCGCGCTGCTGCCCGCCGGCGCCGACCATTGATCGAGGGCACGATGCCGAACGCACCGCTGTGGCAGCCGTCGGCTGCGCGAATCGAGAGGGCCGCCATCACGCGCTTCGCGCGCGCCGCGTCCGCACGCGCGGGGCGCAGCCTCACGAGCTACGACGAGCTGTGGCGCTGGTCGATCGACGACGTCGAAGGGTTCTGGCGCGAAGCGTGGTCGTTCACCGGCATGGTCGCCGACACGCCACCGACGCGCGTCGCCGACGACCTCGGGCGCATGCCCGGCGCGCGGTTCTTCCCCGATGCAACGCTCAACTTCGCGCAGAACCTGCTCGGACGCAAACCCGCCGTCGATTCCTCGGACGCGATCGTGTTCCGCGGCGAGGACAAGGTCGAGCGGCGCCTTTCGCACGCCGCGTTGACGAACGAGGTCTCGCGCTTCGCCAAGGCGCTCGCCCACCACGGCATCGGCGCCGGCGATCGCGTCGCCGCCTACGTGCCGAACATGCCCGAGGCGATCGTCGCGATGCTCGGCGCGACGTCCCGCGGCGCCGTCTGGTCGTCGTGCTCACCCGACTTCGGCGTGCAGGGCGTCCTCGACCGCTTCGGCCAGATCGCGCCGCGCGTGCTCGTCGCCGTCGACGGCTACTGGTACAACGGCAAGCCGATCGACGTTACCGCCAAGCTGCGCGAGATCGCGGCGCGGCTGCCGAGCGTCGAGCACGTCGTCGTCATTTCGTACCTCGGTGTCGAGCACGCGCTCGAGGGCGTGCGCGACGCCATCGGCTGGGACGACTGGCAAGGCGCGCACGCGCCCGGCGCGATCGACTACGTGCCGATGCCGTTCAACGCGCCGCTCTACATCCTGTACTCGTCGGGAACGACGGGCATCCCGAAGTGCATCGTGCACGGCATCGGCGGCACGCTGATCCAGCATCTCAAGGAACACCAGCTCCACGGCGACATCGGCGCCGGTGACCGCCTCTTCTACTTCACCACCTGCGGCTGGATGATGTGGAACTGGCTGGTCTCGGGGCTCGCGAGCGGCGCGACGCTGATGCTGTACGACGGCTCGCCGTTCGTCCAGCGCGGCCGCGTCCTGTGGGAATACGCCGAGGCCGAGCGCATCACGCATTTCGGCACGTCGGCCAAGTACATCGACGCGCTGAAGAAGGTCGGCCAGGTGCCGCGCAAGGACTTCGCGCTCGACGCGCTCGAGACGGTGTTCTCGACCGGCAGCCCGCTCTCGCCGGAGAGCTTCGACTATGTGTACCAGTGCATCAAGGACGACGTGTGCCTGTC
>JAICUU010000090.1 GCA_025935675.1 Burkholderiales bacterium | reverse complement strand
GCCGGCAGACATTCGAGGAGGGCAACGTGATCGACAAGACGGTGGCGAGCGCGGCGGACGCGGTCGCAGGCATCGGCGACGGCGCGACGGTGATGATCGGCGGCTTCGGCACGGCCGGCATGCCCGCGGAGCTGATCGACGCGCTGATCGAACAGGGCGCGCGCGAGCTCACGATCGTCAACAACAACGCGGGGAACGGCGAGATCGGGCTCGCCGCGCTCCTCAAAGCGCGACGCGTGCGCAAGATCATCTGCTCGTTCCCGCGCCAGGTCGATTCGCAGGTGTTCGACGCGCTCTACCGCGCCGGCGACATCGAGCTCGAGCTCGTGCCACAGGGCAACCTCGCCGAGCGCATCCGCGCGGCCGGTGCCGGCATCGGCGCTTTCTTCACGCCGACCGGCTACGGCACGCTGCTCGCGAAAGGCAAGGAGACGCGCGAGATCGACGGCCGGCAGTACGTGCTCGAATACCCGATCCACGCCGACTTCGCGCTCATCAAGGCGCTGCGCGCCGATCGCTGGGGCAACCTCGTCTACCACAAGACCGCACGCAACTTCGGCCCGATCATGGCGAGCGCGGCCACGTGCACCATTGTTCAGGTGGCGGCGATCGTGCCGCTCGGCGCGCTCGATCCCGAGGCGATCGTCACGCCGGGCATCTTCGTGCGCCGCGTCGTGGCGATCGCCGGCGCCACGCCGCGCATCGTGCCGGGCGCGGCGGCCTGAAGGAGGAGAATCCGCATCATGCAACGCTTCACCCGCGAAGAGATGGCGGCGCTGGTCGCGCGCGACATTCCCGAGGGCGCGATCGTCAACCTCGGCATCGGCCTGCCGACGCTCGTCGCCAACCACCTGCCGCCGGACCGCGAGATCGTCCTGCACAGCGAGAACGGCCTCCTCGGCATGGGCCCCGCACCCGCGAAGGGCCACGAGGACCCCGACCTCATCAACGCCGGCAAGCAGCCGGTGACGATCCTGCCGGGCGGCGCATATTTCCACCACGCCGACGCGTTCGCGATGATGCGCGGCGGTCATCTCGACCTCTGCGTGCTCGGCGCGTTCCAGGTGTCGGTGCAGGGCGACCTCGCCAACTGGCACACCGGCGCGCCCGACGCGATTCCGGCGGTCGGCGGCGCGATGGACCTGGCGCTCGGCGCGAAGCGCGTCGTGGTGATGATGGAGCACCTGACGAAGAGCGGCACGAGCAAGATCGTCGAGCGCTGCACGTATCCGGTGACGGGTCTCGGCTGCGTCGACCGCATCTACACCGACCTCGCCGTCATCGACGTCACGCCGCAGGGTCTCGTCGTCGCGGCGATGGCGCCGCAGGTCACGCTCGCCGAGCTCCAGCGCCTGACCGGCGTGCCGCTCGCGCTTGCGGACGCCGCACGCGCCCCCAACTGAACAACGATCGTCCGGCGCGACGCCCGCCCGACCGAGGAAACCCGATGCCCGAAGCCTTCATCTGCGATGCGATCCGCACGCCGTTCGGCCGCTACGGCGGCGCGCTCGCGGCGGTGCGCACCGACGATCTCGCCGCTCTGCCGATTGCCGCGTTGATGCGGCGCAACCCGGGCGTCGACTGGGCCGCCGTCGACGACGTCGCCTGGGGCTGCGCCAACCAGGCGGGCGAGGACAACCGCAACGTCGGGCGGATGGCACTGTTGCTCGCAGGCCTTCCGGACAGCGTGCCCGGCACGACGATCAACCGGCTGTGCGGATCGAGCCTCGACGCCGCGGCGATCGCGGCGCGCGCGATCAAGGCGGGCGAGATGTCGCTGGTCCTCGCCGGCGGCGTCGAGAGCATGTCGCGCGCGCCGTTCGTGCAGGGCAAGGCCACCGAGGCGTTCTCGCGGGCGGCGAAGATCGAGGACACGACGATCGGCTGGCGCTTCGTCAATCCGCTGATGAAGGCGAAGTACGGCATCGATTCGATGCCCGAGACCGCCGAGAACGTCGCGCGCGAGTTCGGCGTGTCGCGCGCGGACCAGGACGCGTTCGCGCTGCGCAGCCAGCAGCGCGCCGCGGCGGCGATTGCCGCCGGCCGCCTCGCCGAGGAGATCGTCGCGGTCGACGTACCGCAGAAGAAGGGCGATCCCGTCAAGTTTGAGCGCGACGAGCACCCGCGCGCGACGAGCCTCGAGGCGCTCGCGCGGTTGAAGGGCGTCGTCAGGCCCGACGGCACGGTGACGGCGGGCAATGCCTCGGGTGTCAACGACGGCGCCGCGGCGCTTCTGATCGCCTCGGCCGATGCGGCCAAGCGGCATGGCCTCACGCCGCGTGCGCGGATCGTCGCCTCGGCGGTCGCGGGCGTCGCGCCGCGGATCATGGGCTTCGGCCCAGCGCCGGCCACGAAAAAGGCGCTCGCGCTGGCCGGATTGTCGATCGGCGACATGGACGTGATCGAGCTCAACGAGGCGTTCGCCGCGCAGGCGCTGGCCGTCACGCGCGACCTCGGTGTCGCCGACGACGCCGCGCACGTCAATCCGAACGGCGGCGCGATCGCGCTCGGCCATCCGCTCGGCGCATCGGGCGCGCGGCTGGTGACGACCGCGACGTACGAGCTCGCGCGCCGCGGCGGCCGCTATGCGCTGTGCACGATGTGCATTGGCGTGGGGCAGGGTATCGCGATGATCATCGAAAGGGCTTGACGATGGATTCCACGACGAAGGCGCCGGCGAGCGCCGCGACGAAACCGGCGGCGCGCGCGCTGCGCGGCTATCGCGCCGACGATCCCGGCACGCAGCCTGCATACCTCTATCCGCCCTACGCATCGACGCAAAAGCGCGCGCCGCACGAGGCGCTGGTGCGCCTTCCGTGGTCGCTGTCGGAGGTGACCGGGCCGCTGTTCGGCTTCGAGCGCATCCGCGCCAACGACTTCGACCTGACCAAGCAGCACGACGGCGCGCCGATCGGCGAGCGCATCGTCGTGTCGGGGCGCGTGCTCGACGCCAATGGCAAGCCCGTTCCTCATGCGCTGGTCGAGATCTGGCAGGCCAACGCCGCAGGGCGCTATCCGCACCCGGTCGACCAGCACGACGCGCCGACCGATCCCAACTTCACCGGGGCCGGCCGCACGCTGACCGACGCCGAGGGGCGCTACCGCTTCGTGACGATCCGCCCTGGCGAATACCCGTGGCGCAACCATCCCAATGCGTGGCGTCCGGCGCACATCCATTTCTCGCTGTTCGGGCCGGCGTTCGCGACACGCCTCGTCACACAGATGTATTTCCCCGGCGATCCGCTGCTCGAGTTCGACCCGATGTACATGAGCATTCCCGACGAGAAGGCGCGCAAGCGCCTCGTCAGCGCGTTCGACTGGGAGACGACGATTCCCGAGACGGCGCTCGGCTACCGCTTCGACGTCGTGCTGCGCGGCCGCGACGAGACGCCGATGGAAAACGACCTCGTGCTGCCGCGATGAGCCCCGCACCCCACGCCGATGACCGCCACGCCATGAGGCAACCGACGACGTCCTCGCAGACCGTCGGGCCGTACCTGCACATCGGGCTGACGTGGCTCAACACGGCCAACCTGATCGCCAACGTCGCGGGCGTGCGATCGATCCTCGTCGCCGGCCGCATCGTCGACGGCGACGGCGCGCCGGTATCCGACGCCGCGATCGAGATTTGGCAGGCCGACGCGAGCGGCAAGTACGCGCATCCCGAGGACGCGCGCGATTTGCCAGGCACGGCCGGCTTCGCGGGCTTCGGGCGCTGCCCGACCGACGCCGACGGCCGCTACGCGTTCACCACGCTCAAGCCGGGCCGCGTGCCCGCGCCGGGCGGTGGCTGGCAGGCGCCGCACATCAACGTGACGATCTTCATGCGCGGGATGCTGCGACAGCTCAATACGCGCATCTATTTCGGCGACGAGGCGGCCGCCAATGCCGACGATCCGGTGCTGACGAGCGTGCCGCCGGCGCGGCGCGCGACGCTTGTCGCCGTCGCGGGCGCGAATGCCGGCGACTATCGCTTCGACATCGTGCTGCAAGGCAAGGGCGAGACCGTGTTCTTCGCGGTCTAGGCGTCGATGGTCGATCCGCTCTTCGCCACCGACGCGATGCGTTCGCTGTTCGCGCCGCGCGCGACGCTCGCGCGGATGCTCGACGTCGAGGCCGCGCTCGCGCGGGCCGAAGGCGCCTGCGGCGTCATTCCCGCGGATGCCGCGCGCGCGATCACCGATGCCTGCGCCACGCTCGACGTCGACGCCGCCACGCTCGTGCACGCCGCGCGCGAATCGGGCAACTACGCGATCCCGCTCGTCGCCGCGTTGACGCGCCACGTCGACGCCGCCGCGCGCGGCTACGTGCACTGGGGCGCGACCAGCCAGGACGTCATCGATACCGGGCGCGTGCTGCAGCTTCGCGACGCGCTCGCGATGCTTGCGAACGAACTCGCCGGCCTCGACGCGGCGCTCGCCACGCAGGCGCGGCGTCATCGCGACACGCCTCTCGCCGGTCGCACGTGGCTGCAGCAGGCGCTGCCGGTGACGCTCGGACTCAAGCTCGCGACGGCGCTCGCCGCCGCGCGCCGCCAAGCGGCGCGCCTCGCGCGCGTGCGCAGCGAGGTCGCGGTACTGCAGTTCGGCGGCGCCGTCGGCACGCTCGCCTCGCTCGGCGCCGATGCGGCGGCGGTCGAGCGCGCGCTCGCCGCCGAGCTCGACCTCGCGGTACCCGAGCTGCCGTGGCACACGCAGCGCGACCGCCTCGTCGACGTGGCGACGATGCTCGGCAGCCTCATCGCGACGCTGGGCAAGGTCGCGCGCGACGTCGCGCTGCTCGCGCAGACCGAAGTCGCCGAGGCGTTCGAGCCGGCGGCGCCCGGTCGCGGCGGCTCGTCGACGCTGCCGCACAAGCGCAATCCGGTCGCGTCGTCGATCGCGCTGGCCGCCGCGGTGCGCGCGCCAGGCCTCGTTGCGACGATGCTCGCGGCGGCGGTGCAGGAGCACGAGCGCGGGCTCGGCAACTGGCCCGCCGAGTGGGACGTGCTGCCCGAGCTGTGCGAGCTCGCCGCCGGCGCGCTCGCGGCGATGCGAGCGGTCGTGGAAGGCCTCGACGTCGATGCCGCGCAGATGCGCGCGAATCTCGCCGTCACGCACGGCCAGATCCTCGCCGAGGCGGTGCAGATGGCGCTCGCGCCGAGCATCGGTCGCGGCGACGCGCACGCGCTCGTCGCCGGCATCGGCAAGGCGGCGGCCGCGCGCGGCGTCGCGCTCGGCGAAGCGTTGAAGAATGACGCACGCGTGACGCGCTGGCTCGACGGCGCCGCCATCGACCGCCTGATGGATCCGGCGCATTATCTCGGCATGGCCGGGGAATTCGTCGACCGTGCGCTCGCAGTGAAGCCGCACGACCCCTCTCACGATTGCTGACACGGCCCGCGCGACTCCATGCCCCACGCCGATCTCGCCCACGTCCGTCTCAACTACCGCGTCGACGGCCCGCCGCATGCGCCGTGGCTCACGCTGTCCAACTCGCTCGGCACCGACCTCGACATGTGGGCGCCGCAGGTGCCGGCGCTGATCGAGCGCTTCCGCGTGCTGCGCTACGACGTGCGCGGCCATGGCGCATCGTCGGCGCCCCCGCCGCCGTACTCGATCGCGACGCTCGCCAACGACGTCGTCGCGCTGCTCGACCTCGTCGGCGTCGAGCGCACGCACTTTTGCGGCCTGTCGATGGGCGGCATGACCGGTATCCGCCTGGCGCTCGCCTCGCCCGATCGCATCGATCGCCTCGTGCTCGCCAGCACGGGCGCGCAGATCGGCAGCGCCGACGCGTGGAACGCGCGCATCAGCGCCGTCCACACGACGGGCTTGGCGTCGATCGCCGACACGATCATGGAGCGCTGGTTCACCCGCGCGTTCCGCGAGGCGAATCCGCGCGAGATGGCGCGCTTCAAGGACGTGCTGGTCAAGTGCGCGCCCGATGGCTACGCCGCGTGCTGCGCGGCGGTGCGCGACTACGATGCGCGTCCCGAGCTGGCGGCGATTCGCGCGCCGACGCTGGCGATCGCCGGCACGCACGACCCGGGTACGCCACCGTCGAGCCTGCGTGCCATTGTCGAGCGTGTGCAAGGCGCGCGCTTCGTCGAGCTCGACGCCTCGCATCTATCCAACGTCGAGCAGCCGACCGATTTCCTGGCCGCGCTGATCGGCCATCTCGACGCTTGAGAGGGCGCTGAGGGGAGCACCGTGGACGACGACCGCCGCCGCGAGCAGGGCATGAAGGTGCGCCGCGAGGTGCTGGGCGACGCGCACGTCGACCGCGCCGAGGCCCGGCGCAACGACTTCAACGGTGACTTCCAGGACTTCATCACCCGCTATGCATGGGGCGAGGTGTGGTCGCGGCCGGGCTTGCCGCGCCATACACGCAGCCTCGTGACGCTCGCGCTGATGGTCGCGTTGAACCGCGGCGACGAGTTCAGGATGCACGTGCGCGCCGCGCTCAACAACGGCGTCACGCGCGACGAGATCCGCGAGCTGCTGCTGCACACGGCGCTGTACGCCGGTCTGCCGGCCGCCAACACCGCGTATCACCTCGCCGAAGAGGTGTTCAGGCAGCTTGCGCATGCAGACGATCGCGAGCCGTGATCGAAGCTTCCGCGGGCGCCTGCTGCGCCGCAATCTCGCCCGGACGCGCCCCGAATTTCGCCTAGCGCTACGGTAAACTTCTCCGCCATTCATGAGCTTCCGATGAAGCCATGCCGGAGAAGAGCGATTAGCCATTTCGTCAATCCATTTCCGAAATACCTGCAGATCCGCCAGCTGCTGCTGCGACGGTTGCAGGAGGATCTGCGTCCCGGCGATCCGTTCCCGACCGAACAAACGTTGGTCCGCGAATTCGGAGTGTCCCGCGAGACGGTTCGAGAGGCGTTGCGGGGACTGGCCAAGGACGGTTGGATCAAGCGCCATCGCGGCACGGGTACCGTCGTCGCGCGGGGGCGACCGCAGACGACCGACCGGCGTCTGACCGGACTCAGCGAATCACTCTCCGACCTCACCGACGAAACGCGTGCCGCGGTATTGAAAAAGGGGATCGTGCGGGTCCCCCTCGACGTGGCGGGTTTGCTCAACCTCCAGCCGGAGGAGTCGACCTACAAGATCATCCGCGTCCGATCGTTCCAGCGTCTTCCGCTGTCGTATGTCGAAACTTACATGCCGGTCGACATCGGGTTGAGGATGTCCAAGGTCCATCTCGAGCGCTCGTCGGTCATGTCTGCCCTGAAAGATTCGCTGAAGCTGCCCTACAAAGAGATGCAGCAGACTATCGACGCGGTCTTGGCCGATGCCGAGATCGCCAGCATTCTGGGCATCGCTGTTGGCGCTCCGCTCCTGCTGTTGACTCGAATCCTCGTCGTGGGACGGGACGAACGACCCATTGTCTTCCGATCACGGTATCGCGCCGACAGGTATTACTACACGGTCCGGCTGGGGGCGCAAAAGCGGCACTAGCCCAGTGGCACGAGGAAGGCGGGCACGGCGCATCGCAGACCGGCGATTGACTTCCGCCGTGCTCATCGCGTAATGTACGGAAAGACATACATTACATGTCCGGCATTACGGGCATTGGACAGTGCGGCAGACGAGCGAGGAAATCGATGGACAACCTCGTTGAAGACGAAGTGGCGGCCAGGCGGCGCTTCAAGGTCATGCGCAGCAAGAATGCCGGCCCGTTCGCAATCACGCTCGACATGGTTTTCCGGAACGAGGCGGATTTTTCGCGGGCGCTGTCGTCGCTGACCCCGGCCATGGTCGCTCAGGCTTATCACGTGGAAGCGAGCGCCGTCACCGGCGTCAGCTCGCTGGCGCCATTGCGCGCAATCAAGGTTTCGTATCTCAGGCTCACGCCCGCCGGCCATCCGGGCGACTCGGATTGCTATGGAATGAACCAGGAAGAGCCGCTCGCGCGTCTGCTGCTCGAAATCCTCGGGCCGCCGACATGAACGCGGTGACCGTGGTCACGCCCACGGGGTGCATCGGCAATCGCGGCATCGACGAGGCGGCGCTGCGCAACTGCATTCGCGTGGACAAGCCCGATGCCATAGCCGTCGATGCGGGATCGATCGACTGCGGACCGTGGTACTTGGGGTCGGGGAAGGCGCACAGCCCGCGCCGCAACATCGAGTGGGATCTCGACACCATTCTCGCCCAGGCGGTGCCGGCGGGGATCAAGGTGTTGGTCGGAAGCGCCGGTGGTTCCGGCGCGGCGCGACATGTCGAAGACACGGTGGCGATCGTGCGCGGCATCGCCAGGAAGCGTGGATTGCGTTTCCGACTCGCCGTCATCTGGTCGGACGTTGCCACGGACTGGCTACGACGCCAGGTCAAGGACGGCGTAGTCCCTTCCGCGATCCAATGCGCGACGGGTGCCGTGCTTTCGAGCCAAGACATCGAGTGTAGCGAGACGGTGGTCGGCATGATGGGAACCGGACCGTTCGTGGATGCGCTTGCGGAAGGCGCGGATGTGATCATTGCCGGGCGTGCGGTCGACGCTGCCGTCATCGCAAGCTTCCCGGTGTTCAAGGGGTGCGATCCGGGCCTCGCCTATCACATGGGCGACATCATGGAATGCGCTGAGTCCTGCGCCGAGGAGATCGCGCCGACGCTCCGTGCGTTGGGCCACAATCGCATTCCAATCGTCGGACGAATCGACGCGGATGGTTTCGTGCTGCGGCCGGCGGTGGAAACGCTGGCGTGCACACCCGAATCGTGCCTGATGCACAGCGCCTATGAGCGCACCAGCCTGCATGCCATCAAGGTTCCCGAAGGCACGATCGATCGTAGTGAGTCGCGCTACGAGAAGTTCGGCGACAACGCGACGCGTATCACCGGCAGTCGCTTCGAGCCCGAGCCGTATTCGATTCTTCTCGAGGGCGTTCGCAAGGTCGGCTATCGGTCGATCTTTCCCATCGCGGTGCGCACGCCTGCGATGGTGGCGCAGCTCGACGAAATCCTGGCCGATACCGACAAGGTTCAACAGGCGATGTTCGGTGCGGATGGTCAATTCAAGATCCATTGGCACAAGTACGGGGACGACGCGGTCCTGCAGATGGCCGAAGCGTCGCACGCGCTGCACGAGGTCGGCGTGCTCGCCGACGTCGTTGCGGACTCCCAAGACTTGGCCCACGACGTTGCGTATGACTTGCTGACGCGATTGGGTTTCTGGCGATATCCCGGGCGGTACACCACGGCCGGCAATATCGCCGTGACGTTGTCTCCCGGTGTCGTTGACGTGGGCGAGGTCTACGAGTTCTCGATTTACCACTCGATGCCGGTGCCGGATTATCGTGAGATCTTCAAGACCGAGATTTCCGTCGCCGGCTGAAAACTCTGTTCGGCATCCTGTGCAAAACGCCCCAAGACTCGTTGGAGCACAAACCGGCCGGAGACGGATCGGCCGAGGCAAGAAAATAGTGGAGAAGCGCATGGCGCTCGGGAACGACCTATCCAGCAGTGGCTCCGATCGCACGTCCGCGGATCAGGCCATCTTCAGGGGAGAATTCGCGATTTTCGAGCGGACCATTTATCTCGACAACGCGGCAAGAACACCCATGGCAACGTCGGTGGGGGAGGAGGTGGCGCGCTATGTCGATGTGGCCCGCGCGGAGGGTGCCCGCAAGAGCGAGTGGCTCGACCGGGTCGAAACGGTACGCGAGCGCGTGGCGAAGTTCATCGGTGCCGAGCGGGCCGAAGTTGCCTTCACCAAGAACACCTCGGAGGGGATCAACTTGGTGGCGCAATCGCTGCAGCTCCCGGAGGGATCGAACGTCATCATCTGCCCGGAGCTCGAGCACGCCGCCAACGTCTACCCATGGGTCAACCTGATGCACAAGGGCGTGCGTCTAAAGCACGTGCCGGCGAGGGACGGCAGGGTCGACCTCGCCGACATCGAAGCGCGGATCGACGCCCAGACGAAGGTCGTAACAGTCAGCTCGGTATCCTTTGTTTCCGGAGCGCGAACCGACCTGCGCGAGCTCTCGAAGATGTGCCGCGCGCGTGGCATCTTTCTCATGGTCGACGCGGCACAGAGTCTCGGCATCGTTCCGACGAACGTCGACGAGCTTGGAGTCGACGCGCTTGCCTGCAGCGCCCAGAAAGGCCTCCTGAGCGTTTATGGGCAAGGGCTGCTCTATTGCCGCAAGGAATGGGCGCGGACGATGCATCCGCCATTCCTTTCCCGGTCGAGTGTGGATGGGGCTGCACACGAATCGGATCTGGGCGACCTCGAGCATGTCGTGCTCTGTGACGGCGCCATCCGATTCGAAACGGGCAATCCCAACTTCATCGGTGTTTTCACACTCGATCGGGCACTGGACCTGCTCGAGGAGGCATCTCCCGAGCGGATATTCGCTCATGTCACCTACTTGGCAAGCCGCCTGATTGCGGAGTTGAAGGATTCCGGCCATCGAGTGGTTACGCCAGAATCGGCCGAACATCGCGCGAGCATCGTCGTGTTCGAGCATGCGGATCCCGAAGGGCTGGTGCGGCGCCTGCAAGAGCATCGCATCGTTGTTTCGGCCCGTCGCGGGCGGGTGCGCATTAGCGTTCACATGATGAACAACGATGCCGATCTGGATCGGCTCCTGAGCCACATTGGAAGTGTCGGGCACTGAGGCGGTCGACCGGTCGTGATCATTCCAGGGACGGTTGACCGAGGCGGGGCGCACGCGGGCGAACCGGTGGTCAGGCTTGAACGTGTCGGAAAGCACTTCGGCAACCTGCATGTGCTCGACGACGTAAGCCTGACGCTATCGCGAGGCGAGGTGGCCGCCGTGGTGGGGCCGTCGGGCTCTGGTAAATCGACGCTATGTCGGACGATCAATGCGCTGGAGCGGATCGACAGTGGATCGATCTACTTGGACGGCGTCCTGCTGCCATCGAAGGCGGCACAGCTGCAGCGTGTCCGCGCCGACGTGGGAATGGTGTTCCAGGCCTTCAATCTCTTCCCCCACATGACTGTCCTGCAAAACGTGATCGTCGGCCCGATTCACGTACGAAAGATGTCGAAGGCGCAGGCGGTGGAGCAGGCGATGCGGCTCCTGGATCGGGTGGGCGTAAAGGATCAGGCTGACAAGCTGCCGGCGCGGCTTTCGGGAGGTCAGCAGCAGCGCGCCGCGATTGCGCGGGCGCTTGCCATGAACCCGAAGGTCATGCTCTTCGACGAGCCGACGTCGGCTCTCGATCCCGAGATGGTCGAGGAGGTGTTGGACGCCATGAAGGATCTGGCTTCGAGCGGGATGACGATGCTCGTAGTGACGCACGAAATGACATTTGCCCGCCAAGTCGCCGACAAGGTGATTTTCATGTGCGAGGGCCACATCGTCGAGACATCCTCGCCCGAGCAATTCTTCAGCGATCCCAAGACCGAGCGGGCGAGGCAGTTCCTGTCGAAAATGCACGCAGTGACGATCCATTGACCCGCTTCATTCAGCATCCGTGATAGGAGGTTCATCATGAGCCGTACAAGTCCTTTGGTTGCACGCCACATCGGCAGTTTCCTGGCGGCCGGCACATTGTTCGTAGCGGCCACCGTATGTCCGGCGGCGGACACGAATCCGAAAGTCGCCGCGCCGGTATCGGGCAGCGCGTCTTCGCAGGGCAAGGAATTCCCGGCCGGAACCACGATGAAACGACTTGCCGATGCGGGAACGATCAGGGTTGGCATCAAGTTCGACCAGCCACTCTTCGGCTTGATGGGGTTGGACGGCAAGCCCGGCGGCCTGGATGTCGAGATCGCAAAGATCATCAGTCAGGCGCTCGGCATACCGGCGGACCACATCAAGTGGATCGAGACACCGTCGGCCGTTCGGGAGCAAGCCCTCAAGCAGGGCAAGGTCGACATCATCGTCGCCACCTACACGATGACGGCGCAAAGAGCCAAGCAAGTCACGTTTGCGGGCCCGTACTACGAAGCGACCCAGCGCATCATCGTCCCGACGGGATCGCCGATCACCGGTCCGGCCGACTTCAAAGCCAACCCCAAGCTGAAACTCTGCAGTGTTTCGGGTGCGACAAGTGCCGAGCACGCCAAGGACTATCTTGCGGACTGGCACAGTCAACTGATCCTTTTTGATACGTGGTCCAAATGCGGCAGCGCGCTACAGAACAAGCAGGTCGATGCCATCACATCGGACTCGGGGACTTTGTCGGGCATCATCGTCAAATCGAAGGGCAAGTTCCAGTTCGTGGGTCCGTCGATGGCGAGCGAACCCGACGGTATCGGCCTGCCCAAGGGTGACGTCGCATTCTGCGAGTTCATCGACAACGCCCTTGAGGCAGCCGTGGCGGATGGACGATACAAGAAGGCATGGGAGTCGACGCTTGGCGAGGCCGACCCCACCGTCCCTCCGTTCCCGAAACCCGTGCCCTGCGAATGATGACCTCGAGCGGCGCGCACCCGCCGCTCCGACGGGGGCGGTTGCGCGCCTCCGGAAAGACAACTTTGCTTCGGCCACGCACGCGCTCCGGTTTGCGCGGCGAGATCGGCGGAGCGCGACGTTCGACGCCAGCACGCATGCGGGGTGAACGCTTGAGGTGACGTTCACCCCGGTCGCCGGAGGTTCCGCTCGGCCGGGTGATGCGTCGAGAGCAACGAACGCTGGTTCGGGACGCCCTGGCGCGCCCGATCCCGCACGATATCGCCGGGGCGGGGCAATGGGCATCGACCACTTCGAGCTCTATGCGTACGGGCTCTTGGTTACTCTCAAGATTTGCGCGGCTGCCGCGGGGCTCTCTCTCGCCGTGGGAGTCGTCGTTTGCATCTGCAGAGTGAGTCCGATACGGCCGTTACGAATGTTCGGCGCCGTGTGGGTCAGTTGTTTCCAAAATTGCCCGTTGGCGGTAATCCTGTTCTTCCTGGCGTTCGGCCTGCCGGTCCTCGGCATCACTTGGTCGTACCTCGTGTTCGGCATCTGTGGTCTCGTTTGCTACACCTCGGCATTTGCCGCCGAGGCCATTCGCAGCGGTGTGAATTCGGTCGACGACGGGCTGATCGAGGCCGCGTACTCGCTGGGATTGGGCTTTGTGCGCGTGCTGTTGCTGGTCGTCCTGCCCTTGGGTCTTCGCTCCGCCATTCCACCGTTGGTGAACGTCTCCATCAACATGATCAAGAACGCCGCCGTCGTCGGAGCCTTCGGTGTCACCGGTGAGCTATTCGG
>JAICUU010000212.1 GCA_025935675.1 Burkholderiales bacterium | reverse complement strand
GTCAGCGGCGAGCGCGGCAGCGACGGCACGATCGACGCGGCGCGGATTTCCATCGGCGCCAACGGCTCGGTCCCGCCGAGGTAGGGCCGCCGCCGATGACCGACGCGAGTGGTCGTTGCGCATGCTGCGCGATCGTGCCGCCGAAGGTGCTGCGGCACATCGCGCGCCGCGGCACGGCCGCGCAGCGCGACGCGGCGCTCGCGACACTCGCCACCGAGGCCACGCACCGGCTGACGCGCGCGACCGCGCAGTCGCTCGGCAGCGGCGCGGCGCGCGCGGCGTACGCGGGCGCGAGCGCGGCGCCGGTGAAATCGCGCACGATCTACGACGTGGCCCACCGCACCACGCTGCCCGGCAAGATCGTGCGCAGCGAGGGCCAGCGCGCGACGCGCGACGCCGAGGCGAGCGAGGCCTACGACGGGCTCGGCGCGACGTTCGACTTCTACTGGCAGGCGTACCGCCGCAACTCGATCGACGACGCCGGCATGGCGCTCCACGCCTCGGTGCATTACGGCCGCAAGTACGACAACGCGTTCTGGGACGGCCGGCAGATGGTGTTCGGCGACGGCGACGGCGACCTCTTCAACCGCTTCACGAGCTCGCTCGACGTCATTGCGCACGAGCTCACGCACGGCGTCACCGGCGACGAGGTCAACCTCACCTACCTCGGCGAGTCGGGCGCGCTCAACGAGTCGATCTCGGACGTGTTCGGCTCGCTCGTCAAGCAGTGGGCGAAGCGGCAGACCGCGGCGAAGGCCGACTGGCTGATCGGCGCCGAGCTTCTCACGTCGAAGGTGCAGGGCGTGGCGCTGCGCTCGCTGAAGGCGCCCGGCACCGCGTTCGACGACCCGGTGCTCGGCAAGGACGACCAGCCGGCGACGATGGCGGGCTATGTCGAGACGTCCGCGGACAACGGCGGCGTGCACACCAACTCCGGCATCCCGAACCACGCGTTCTATCTCGCGGCCGCCGCGATCGGCGGCTACGCGTGGGAGAAGGCCGGGCGCGTCTGGTACGAGACGGTGCGCGACAAGCGCCTGAAGCCCGCTGCGACGTTCGCGCAATTCGCCGACCGCACGATCGTCAACGCCGACCACCTGTTCGGCGGCACGGTGAAGACGGCGATCGCCGGTGCGTGGCAGGCGGTCGGCGTCGCGATCAGCGCGCCTTGACGAGGCCACGATGAAGATCGAGCTTTCGGTCGACGGCGGCTTCGCGCGATTGCCGGGTCTCGCCAAGCCGGTGACGATCGATTCGGCGACGCTGCCCGCGGCGCGGGGTGCCGCGCTCGCCACGCTCGTCGCGCGGGCGCGCTTCTTCGATGCCACGCCGACTTCGCCATCTCCCGCGGCGCGCGATGCGCGCACCTACACGATCGCGATCGACGACGGCGCGCGGCAGCGTGCGCTGTGCGTCGCCGAGCCGATCGCCGATCCGTCGATGCGCGCGCTCGTCGACGCGATCGTCGCCTGCACCGACGACGCGCGGCGAGGCACCGCGTGATGCGCGCGGCGCCGGCGGCGGTGCGTGCGTGGCGGCACCTGTGCGTCGTCGCGGCGCTGGCCGCGGCGGGCTGTGCGTCGATGCCGGCGCAGGCGCCCCTCGACGGCATGCCGCTCGGTGCATTCCTCGACGACCTGAAGGCGCAATTGCGCGAGGTGCACTGGCACGTGCGCGGCACGAGCCTCGGGTGCGACGGCACCGGGCCGCGCGAGGTCGACCTGCGCGACGGGGTGATCGTCGTCGAGATGGAGCGGGTCGCGCAGGTCGACGCCGGCGCGTCGGTCAGGCTCGTCGCGGTGCCGCTCGCGGGCCTCGCGCTCACGCCGAGCCTCGCCGCCGGTCAAACGCAAAAGCGCACGCAGTCCTTGTCGCTCAAGCTCGCGGTCGAAGGCCCCGCAGGCGTCGTCGACTTCGATCACGCGCCGCCCGCGCGCTCACCCGTGGCGCGCACGATCAACGCGGCGATCGACGGCTTCATGCGCGCCGGCGCCGACAAGCCGTGCATCCGCCTCGCAACGCTCAAGCTCGCGCTCGTCGTCGACGTCGCGCGCGATGCGAGCGGCACGTTCCGCGTGGTGGTGCCGGCGTTCGGTGTCGACGCCGGCGCGAGCGAGCGCCGCGTCAATACGCTGACGCTCGACTGGTCGAAGATCGAGTCGCGCGCGCTGCGCTGATTTCGCTCACTCTCTCTTCCGCGTGCGGGAGAGGGTGGGTGCGGGCGCGTGCGGGAGAGGGTCGGGGTGAGGGGCGCGCGGGACAGTATGCGAGCGGCCCGGTATCAGATCCCGAGCCAGGCCATCACGCTCTTCTCGACGTCCGGGTTGGGCGCGACAAAGCCCTTGTAGCCCGTCGCGGCCAGCACCTTCTGGCCAGCTTCCGTCTGTGACAGCGTGACGAGGATGTCGCGGATGCGGTCGAGGTCGGCCTGCGGCAGTCGCGTCGAGCCGATGATCTGCTTGATCGGCACCGGGCGCGACTTGGCGTACGACTTGCCGCCGTTCGACGTCCACGCCTTGACGACCGCGTTGGCGGCCGTGGCGCCGTATTCGGCGAAGCCCTTGTCGATGTAGAAGGGCACGGCGTCCTGGTAGCGCGTGTTCATCACCTTGACGTCGTCCTTGCCGAACTTCTGCTCGCGCAGCATCGCGTTGACCATCGCCCAGGTGATCGAGTCGCGTTCCGGGGTCACGAGCGAATGGCCCTTGATGTCGGCGAACGACTTGAGCGGCGTGCCGGCGGGGCCGAGCACCTGCGCCGTGTACTCGGTGTAGCCCTGCGTCCACGCCACGGCCTTGTACTGGCCGGACTTGATCGCCTCGAGCGCCACGTGCGCCGGATGGATGAACGCGAGGTCGTACTGCTGGGCCTTGAGGCCCGCGCGCGTGTCGTTGTACGACGGCACCAGCACGATGCGCACGGGACGCTTGAGACCCTTCGCGAGCGCTTCGGCGAGCGGCTCGAACTTGTCGCGGACCTCCTTCGGCGTCGCCTGGTAGGTGACGCCCTCCGTCACGCTGAACACGAGCTCCTGCGCCGCGGCGGGCGCCGCGGCGGCGAGGGCGGCGGCGAGCGCCAGTGCGGCGCGGCTGGCAAAACGGCGGAAGTTGGGCATGCGAAGCGCGTGTCTCGAGCGTCGGAAAGTGGATGCTGGCCGAGGCACTGGCCGCAGGCAATCCGCGCTGCGGCAGGCGATCCGGCCCAATCAACGGGCAAGTGCAAGCACAAGCCATGCCCGCCGCGCGGCACTGCCCGTGCGACACTCTTGGCGATGCCCCGCCTCAACCCTGCCCGGCGCGACCCGTGACCGCGCTCGTCGTCGCGATCGGCGTCGTCGCACTGCTGGCGCTCGGCACGCTCGGCGCCACCTTCCAGTGCGCGCGCCGTCGCCGGCCGGTGCTGACGACGATCGCGTCGCTCGGCTTCCTGGTGGCGGTGCTCGCAGCGCTGGCGATCGCGCTGGTCGGCACGAGCCTCTTGTCGTGGACGCGGCTGACGCACGAGGCGCCCGCGGCGACGCTCGACTTCCACGCGCAGGCGCCGCGCGCGTTCGACGTCGACGTCGCGTTCCCTGACGGCCGTCGCGAGCGCTTCGTGCTCGACGGCGACGAATGGCAGGTCGACGCGCGCATCCTCAAGTGGCGGCCGTTCGCGACGCTGATCGGCTTCGACACCGTCTACCGTCTCGAGCGCATCGCCGGCCGCTACGCGGACATCGACACCGAGCGCAGCGCCGCGCACACGGTGTGGCGGCTCAATGCGGGCGATCGCCTCGACGTGTGGTCGCTCGCGCGCGCCGCCAACCTGCCATGGGTCGACGCACGCTACGGCAGCGCCGTCTACCTGCCGATGGCCGATCGCGCGCAATTCGAGGTGAGCGTCGGACCGTCGGGACTCGTCGCGCGCCCGCGCAACGACGCCGCGCGCGCCGCGGTCGCGGGCTGGCATTGAACGCCAGCGGTGATGGCCGATCGGACGGCGCGCATCGCCGCCTGCACTAGAATGGCTCACTTCACGACGCGACGCGGTGCGGCCGCCGCCGCGCAACACCGATGAAGTACAAGGACTACTACGCGACGCTCGGCGTCGCGCGCGATGCCGACGAGGCGGCTATCAAGTCGGCCTACCGCAAGCTCGCGCGCAAGTACCATCCCGACGTCTCGACGGAAAAGAACGCCGAGGAGCGCTTCAAGGAAGTGAGCGAGGCGTACGAGACGCTGCGCGATGCCGAGAAGCGCGCCGCGTATGACGAGCTCGGCACGCACGCGCAGGGCCAGGACTTCCGGCCCCCGCCCGACTGGGGCTCGGCGTTCGGCGCGGGCGCGCCCGGGGGCGCCGGCGGCGAGGGCTTCGACGACATCGACCTCGCCGACCTGTTCGCGGGCTTCGGCCGCGCGCGCGGCGCCCGCGCCGCCAACGCGCCGATCCCCGGCCGCGACTACGAAGCGGCCGTGCGAATCCCGTTCGAGGCCGCGTACCACGGCACCGAGCTCGAGCTCGATCTCGGCGGGGCGTCGATCGACGACGAAGGCCGCGTGAGGCGCGTGTCGCGGCCGGTGAAGCTGCGCATCCCGCGCGGCGTCGTCGACGGCCAGCGGCTGCGCGTGCCGGGCAAGGGCGGCGAAGGGCTGCGCGGCGGGCCGGCGGGCGACCTCTACCTCGACATTCGCGTCGACGACCATCCGCTCTATCGTGTCGACGGCACCGATATCCATGTCGACCTGCCGCTCGCGCCTTGGGAGGCCGCGCTGGGCGCGACCGTCAAGCTGCCGACCCCCGCGGGCTCGGTCGAGCTCAAGGTGCCGGCCGGCGCGCGCGCCGGCCAGAAGCTGCGGCTCAAGGGGCGCGGCATCGCGCGCGCCTCGGGCAACGGCGATCTCTACGCGGTCGTCACGATCGTCATGCCGACGGTGATCGACGAGCGCGCGCGCGAGCTCTACGCGGAACTGGCGAAGGCGTCGACGTTCGACCCGCGCCCGCAATTCGGAGGGTCTTGACGATGCAGCCCGAGCTCGTGGACGCGCTCTTTATCGACGACGCGCACCGGTTCACGATCACCGAGATCGTGCACATCACCGGCCTCGCGGCCGCCGACGTGACGGTGCTCGTCGAATGCGGCGCGATCGCGCCGCAGGATCCGGGCGCCGCGGCGTGGACGTTCCCGGCGGGGTCGGTCGACGTCGCCCGTCGCGCGCGGGCGCTGCGCGACGAATTCGCGCTCGACGACGTGCATGCCGTCGCGATCATCGTGCGCTTCGAGCAGCGGATGCGCACGCTCGAGCGCGAGATCGCGGCGTTGCGCGCGCGGCTCGGCTGAGCGGTTTCCTGTCGGTAGAATGCGAAGCGACGCGGCCATCACTCGAACGGGAGAGAACACGATGCGATTGCGCAATCTTGTACTGCAGGGAATCGTCGCGGGCGCGCTGTGCGCGCCGCTCGCGGCGCACGCCGACGACTCGCGGCTCGACGCGGTGCAGAAGAGCGGCGTGCTGCGCGTGTGCACGCCCGGCGACTACAAGCCGTTCAGCGTCGCGAAGCCCGACGGTGGCTTCGAGGGCATCGACGTCGATTTCGCCAGCGACATCGCCAAGGCGCTCGGCGCCAAGGCGGAGTTCGTCAAGACCTCGTGGCCGAAGCTGATGGACGACTTCGTCGACAAGTGCGACCTCGCGGTCGGCGGCATCTCCGTCACGCTCGAGCGCCAGAAGCGCGCGTTCTTCAGCGACCCGTACATGGTCAACGGCAAGGCGCCG
>JAICUU010000023.1 GCA_025935675.1 Burkholderiales bacterium | reverse complement strand
GAGGGCCGCCAGCAGCACCGACAGCGCGGTCGCGCCGAGCGATACCACGAGGCTGTTGAAGAAGTAGCGTGCCACCGGCTTTTGCGCGAGCACCGTGCCGTAGGCGTCGAGCGACCATTGCGCCGACACGAACGTCGGCGGTGACGCGAACACCTCCGTCATCGGCTTCAGCGACGTGTTGAGCATCCAGTAGAACGGGAACAGCGTCACCGCGAGCGCGACGAGCGCGACCGCCCACAGCAGCGCCTGACGGCCGCGCGCGCCGCGCTTCATCGCGCGGCTCCGTCACGGTCGATCCGCGTCAGGCGGATGTAGAACGCCGCGAGCGCCAGCACGACGACGAGCAGCAGCACGCCGATCGCCGCCGCCTCGCCGAAGCGGTTGGCGCGGAACGCGGTGTTGTAGAGCAGCACCGGCAGCACCTCGGTTGCGCCCGCGGGCCCACCGGCCGTCATCACGCCGATGATGTCGTAGTGACGGATCGTGTTGATCGCGTCGAGCGTCGACGCGACCACCAGCAGGTAGCGCAGGTTCGGCCAAGTCACGAAGCGGAAGCGCTGCCAGACGCTGGCGCCGTCCATCGCCGCGGCCTCGTACTGCTCGGGCGGCACCGTCTGCAGCCCGGCGAGCATCAGCAGCATCACGAACGGCACGCCGCGCCAGACGTCGACGGCGACGACCGACAGGAACGCCGTCAGCGGCTCGCCGAGCCACGCGACCGGCGCCGAGGCGAGGTGGGTCGCCTGCAGGAGATAGTTGACGACGCCGAATTGCGGCTCGAGCAGCCACAGCCAGATCGTCGCGCCGACGGCGGGCGCCACCATCCACGGCGTCAGGAAAGCGATGCGCAGCGCGGTGCGCGCGGTGCGGAGCTCATCGAGCAAGAGCGCCAGCGCCAGGCCCAGCACCATGTGCAGCGACACCGACAGCGCGGTGAACGCGAACGACAGCCACAGCGAGTGCCAGAACGCGCCGTCGCCGAGCACCGTCGCGTAGTTGGCGAGGCCGGCGAAGCGCGTGGTGAGGCCGCGTACACGGAGCAGGCTCGTCCAGAACGCGTGGCCGAGCGGGAACAGCACGACCGCACCGAGGAACAGCAGGACCGGCGCGATGAACGCGTAACCGGTGAGCTTGCGGCGACGCGATGTCACGGGTTGGGCACGCTATCCGCCATGATCGTCATCCCCGCGCAGGCGGGGATCCAGCCGTAACGTGCCGGCCGTCCAGCCATCCGCCAATGGCGACGTCAGGGCTGGATTCCCGCTTGCGCGGGAATGACGGCGACTCGCCGTTCCATCAGATGTCGCGCAGCTTCTTGGTGAGGCGCGCGTCGAGGTCGCGGAAGATCTCCTCGGTCTTGTCGGGCGCGAGCAGCGCCTTTTGCACGGCATCGACGATGTCGTTGGCGGCGATGCCCGCCCACGCCGGGTGCGGCAGCGGGTAGCTCCGTGCATGCTGGCCCATCTTCACGAACTCGGCGAGGAGCGGGTCGGCCTTGATTGCCGGGTCGTCGGCGAGGTCGTTGCGCAGCGGCATCCAGTTGGCGACCACCGCGCGCTCGATCGACCACTTCTTGTCGGCATCGAACTTGATGAACTTCCATGCCGCGTCGGGGTGCTCGCACGACGACGAGATGCTCGACGCCGCCACCGACGACAACGTTGGCGCGTTCGATACGTTGGCGGGGATCGGCGTCGCGAACATCCTGCCCTTCAACGCCGGGTTGTCGCCGAGCACTTTCGCCACGGACCAGTACGCGTTGCGCATCGACGCGATCTTGCCCTGCGCGAAGAGGTTGGTCTGCTCGAGGTAGTTGGTGGTCGTCGGCGACGGCGCGGCGATGCCGCCCTTCGCCGCGAACCCGAGATACTGCTTGATCGCGGCGAGGCTCTTCGGGTCCTTGGCGAACGTCGCCTCGGTCATGTCCTTGTTGAACGCCTCGCCGCCATTCGCCCAGATCCACGTGAGCAGCACGCGCGTCGTCGTGTCGGTCTTGCCGCCCAGCACCGCGAGCATCCAGTGGTCGTCGCCGGTCAGCTTCCTGCCCCACGCGACGTACTCGTCGACGGTCTTCGGCGGATGTGCCGGGTCGAGGCCGGCCTTGACGACGAGGTCGCGGTTGTAGATCTCGCCGTACGTGCCGCCCCAGATCGGCAGGCCGTAGAGCTCGCCTTTCCATTTCGCCGCCGACAGGATGTCGGCCGACCATGCGTCGCGGAATGCCGCCGGCTCGGCGTTGAAGTACTTGTCGAGCGGCATCAGGTAGCCGTTGTACGCGGCGGTCGTCAGGTCGACGGTGACGATGCACGGCGCCTTCTTGGCCTGCGCGGCGGCGACGAACTTGGTCCAGTGGTCCTTGCGCGCGACGAGCACCGGCTCGACCTTGATGCCCGGGTTGGCCGCCTCGAACTCGGCGATCGTCTTCTTCCAGATCGGCTCGTACTGCGATTCGGTCAGGTTCGCCGTCTGCCACTGCAGCACGATCGGCTGCTGCGCGAGCGCAGGCGCGGCGAAGGCCAGGGTGACGGCGAGGACAGTGGCACGGACGGGATGCATGGCTCCTCCTTCGTAATCGCGATTACCAGTACAGCGATCCTGCGCGCCCGCTGCGCGGCTGCGGCTGCGCCGCCATCTCCGCGAGCGCGTCGAGGTTGGGCTCGACGCCGAGGCCCGGCGCATCGGGCAGCACGAAATGACCGTTCTCGATCACGAGCGGCATGCGCGACGCGCGATCGCGCATCGCGCGCTGCGGCTCCATCTGCTCGAGGATCAGGAAGTTTGGCACGGCGGCGGCGAGATGCAACGCCGCGGCCGTGCAGATCGGGCCGCCCGGGTTGTGCGGCGCCACCGGCACGTACCACGTGTCGGCGAGCGCGGCGATCTTGCGGATCTCGGTGAACCCGCCGGCGTGCATCAGGTCGGGCTGCACGATCCGGCAGCCGCCGCCTTCGAGCAGCTCGCGGTACTCGAAGCGCGACAGAAGGCGCTCGCCGGTGGCGATCGGCGTGACGAGGCGCTGTTGCAGCTCGACCATCGCCTTCGCGTTCTCGAACGGGATCGGCTCCTCGAGCCAGCCCGGGCGGAACGGCGCGAGCGCCGCGTCGAGCATCGGCGCGGTGCGCGGCGACAGCAGCTCGCTGCACTCGATGAAGATCTCGGCGTCGCCGGCGCCGTCGCGCGCGGCTTCCATCAGCGCGGCGGCGCGGCGCAGCTCGCGCGCCTCGTTGTCGCGCAGGCCCTCGGCGGTGAACGGCTTCCACTTGAATGCCGAGAACCCGCGGCGCACCGCTTCTTGCGCGGCCGCGTGCGCCTCGTCCGGCGTCGTCACGCCCTGCATCCAGTGGCTCGCGTACGCCTTGACGCGTGTGCGCAGCGCGCCGCCGAGGAGGCGCGCGACCGGAACGCCGAGGCGCTTGCCTTCCAGGTCCCACAGCGCGATGTCGAGCGCGGCGAGCGCCGTCTGCGACACCGCGCCGCCCCGCCAGCGCCAGGCGTGGTAGAGGCGGTGCCAATGGCGCTCGGGCCCGGCGGGATCCTGGCCGACGAGCTGCGGCGCGATCTCGTGGATCGCTGCGTCGACGGCCGCGATCGAGCCGTGCAGCGATCCCTCGCCCCAGCCGCACAGGCCCTCGTCGGTGTCGATGCGCACGAAGAGCCAGTTGCACCAGTCGACCCAGTGCGTGAACGTGCGGACGGCGGTGATCTTCATCGGGCGATGCCGCCGAGGACCGCCGCCGCACAGCGACGGCCGTCGCATGCGGGCGGCGGCGCCGATCGGCGGGGTGCGCGGGGCACGGGCGTGAAACGTTTCATGGAGCGGGCACGATACGCGACAACCGCCGTCGCGCGCAAGCCCCGCCGATGCGACAATCGGCGCCGATGGCGAGCCCGCGCAAGCGTCCCACGATCCTCGATGTCGCGCGCCGCGCGAAGGTGGCGGTCGGCACGGCATCGAACGTCCTCAACGCGCGCGGCCGCGTCAATCCCGATCTCGGGCGCCGCGTGCGCGAGGCGATCGACGCGCTGGGCTACGTGCCGGACGGCGTCGCGCAGAGCCTGCGGCGGCGGCGCTCGCGCGTCGTCGGGCTGTGCGTGCCGTCCACCGCCAGCGCGTACTTCGCCGCACTGCAGGAGGCTTTCGAGGACATCGCGGCGAAGGAGGGCTACGAGCTGATGCAGGTGCTGTCGCGCGGCGACGCGGCGCTCGAGGAGCGGCGCATCGCGGCGATGCTGTCGCGGCGCGTCGACGGTCTCATCCTCATTCCGGCCGGCGAGCCGGCACGCAGCTTCGCCGCCATCGACGCTTCGGGCGTCCCGGCCGTCGTCGTTGACCGCGCGTTCGACGACCCGCGCTTCGACTACGTGACGATCGACGAGCGCGCCGCGATGCGCGAGGCGACGGCGAGCCTGGCCGACGCCGGCCACCGCCGCATCCTGTTCGTGGTGCGCGCGCCGTCGCTCGTCACGACGCGCGAGCGCATCGCCGGCTTCCGCGCGGCGCTGCGCGCGCGCGGCGCGCACGGCGACGTGCTGGTGCGCAGCGCCGACGACGCGGGGTTCACCGCGCAGGTCGCCGAGGCGTTGTCGGCGCGTGCGCGGCCCACCGCGATCATCGCGAGCAACAGCGCGCTCGCGCTGACGCTCCTCAAGTCGCTGCGCGCGCTCGAGGTCGCCGTGCCGCGCGACCTGTCGCTGCTCGTGTTCGACGAGCCGGAGTGGGCGGACGTGATGGCGCCCCCGCTCGCGGTCGTACGCCACCCGACCGCGGCGATCGCCCGCACCGCGTGGGAGCTCCTCATCCACCGGATGCGCAACCCGCGGGCGAAGCCGCAGCGGGTCGTCTACGCGGCGACGCTGGTGCCCGGCCCGTCGGTCACCCCTCTGCGGCGGCGCTGACCGGGCCGCCGCCAGCGCCGAGCTGCAAGTTGTACTTGCAACGTGGCATGTTTGGATGCCAACATAGTGGCTGGCACCCTTCCGGGCACTGCGATGGACTTCATCTTCATGCTGACGCGCGCCGACCGCACCGTCGAGGACGCCGTCCCGATCGTCGACGCGGTCGCGGAATGCGGCGTGCGCCACATCGGCTTCAAGGACATCGGCGTCACCCCGGCGACGCAGGTCGAGCTCGTCGAGCGCATCCGCCTCAATGGCGGTACCGCCTACCTTGAAGTGGTGAGTACAACACCCGAGGCGATCCGCCGCTCGCTCACGGCGGCGCGCGACCTCGGCGTCGATTGCATCCTTGGCGGCACCGACGTCGACGCGGCGGCGGGCATCCTCGGCGACCTCGGCCGCTACTACCCGTTTCCCGGCGAGCCGGTCGGCCACCCGACGCGCCTCGGCGGCACGCCGGCGCGCATCGAGGCCGACGCGCGGCGTGCGCGCGCCCGCGGCTGCGGGGGCGTCGACCTGCTCGCGTATCGCGCGACCGAGGCCGACCCGGTCGACCTCGTGGTCGCCGCGCGCCGCGCGCTGCCCGACGGCCGCCTGATCGTCGCCGGCAGCGTGCAGACGGTCGCGCAGATCCACGCGCTGGCGCGCGCCGGCGTCGACGCCTTCACGATCGGCTCCGCGGTGTTCGACGGCGCGTTCTCGCCCACCAAGGGCTCGCTGCGCGGGCAGGTGCAGGACATCCTTGCGGCCTGCCGAAGCGCGCCCGCGCCCGTCCCCCTCGTGCATTGATGGATACGCGTAACGCGGGCGGCGACCACGGCGCGTCCGTGCTGGCGCGCGTCTGCGGCGGCACGTGGATCGATCCCGACGATGGCGGGCCGATCGCCGCGCCGCCGGTGCGCGTGGAAATTGCGCGCGGCGTCGTCGCGCGCTCGCGCGAGCTCGTGGGCGCGCTCGACCTCGGCGCACGCCTCGGGGTCGTCAGCGATCGGACGACGCATGCGCTCGCCGGCGCGGCCATCGAGCGCGCGCTCGCGGGCACCGCGGCCGTCGCGTCGATCGTGCTCGACGCCGACGTCGCGCCGGATCGTGCAGCGTCGCAGCGGCTTTGCGACGCCTGCGCCGGCGTCGATGCGCTGGTCGCCGTCGGATCGGGCACCGTCAACGACCTGTGCAAGCATGTCGCCGCGACGCTCGGCCGGCCCTATGCGGTGTTCGGCACGGCGCCGTCGATGAACGGCTACACGTCGACCAACGCGGCGATCACCGTCGACGGCCACAAGCGGTCGCTGCCGGCCACGCTTGCGCGCGGCGTGTTCCTCGACCTCGACATCCTCGCGGCGGCGCCGGCGCGGATGATTCGCGCGGGCCTCGGCGACTCCCTGTGTCGATCGACGGCGGAAGTCGACTGGCGCCTTTCACACCATCTTTTCGGCACGCCGTTTCGCCGCGCGCCGTTCGCGATGCTGGCGCCCGACGAGGCGCTGCTCCTCGACGATCCGGCGAGCCTGCTGTCGGGTGACCCGCAGGCGATGGAGGCGCTAGCCCGCACGCTCGTGCTGTCCGGGCTCGGCATGACGCTGTGCGGCGGCAGCCAGCCGGCAAGCCAGGGGGAGCACCTCGTCAGTCACTACGTCGACATGTTCGCGCCCGCCGCGCGCGCCGCGTATCTGCATGGCGAGCAGGTCGCCGTCGCGACGCTCGCGCTCGCGCGGCTGCAAGCGCGCATGCTCGCCGCCCCGGCGCCGCGCCTCAACGCTTGCGCCGTCGATCGTGCCGCGCTCGTCGCGCGCTTCGGCTCCGAGGTCGGCGAGTCGTGCTGGGACGCGTTCGCGCCCAAGGCGCTCACGCCCGCGCGAGCCGACGCGCTGTCGGCGCGCCTCGCCGCGCATTGGGACACGTGGCGCGCCGACCTCGTCGCCGTCGCAGTCGGACCAGCCCGGCTCGAGGCCGCGATGGCGAAGGCCGGCGTGCCGCGCACGCCCGCGGCAATTGGCCTCGACGGCGAGTTCTTCGACGACGCGCTTCAGAACGCACGGTTCCTGCGCGATCGCTACACGTTCCTCGATCTCGCCGACGACGCCGGCCGGCTCGACGCTCGCGCACTGCATTGAGACTGCGGCTATGATCGCGTCCACGCCCGAACCGCGCCCGCGCCGCGCACCCCAGGATCCCGACGACCATGCCGTCCCGCACGACAAGGCTCACGCAAGCCGATCGCCATGCGCGCATCCTCGCGATGCTGCGCCGCGAGGGCATCGTGCGCATCGCCACGCTCGCGCAGGCGTTCGGCGTCACCACGGAGACCGCGCGGCGCGATCTCGACGAGCTTGCGCGCAGCGGCGCGATCAAGCGCACCTACGGCGGCGGCGCGAGCGCGTCGCTGGTCGACGAGCCGGGCATCGGCATCCGTGGCAAGGCGCATGCCGCCGAGCGCGCGTCGATCGCGGCGGCGGCGGCGGAGCTCGTCGAGGCGGGCGATGCGCTGATGATCGACGCCGGCTCGACGACGAGCCTATTCGCCGCGTCGCTCGCCGCGCGCAACCTGCGCGTCACCGTGCTGACCAATTGCCTGCCGGTGGCGATCGCGCTGGGCGCCGCCGAGCGCTCGCGCGTGATCCTCTGCCCGGGCGAGCTCGTCATGCGCGAGGGCGGCGTGTTCGGCCCCGAGGCGCGGCAGTTCGTCGCGCGCTACAAGGCCAACAAGGCGTTCATCGGCGCCGGCGGGATCGACGCCGAGGGCTTCAGCGACGCCGATTCCGCGGCCTGCGCGATCAAGCGCGCGATGATGGCGCGTGCCGACGCCACACTCCTCCTCGCCGACAGCTCGAAGCTGGGTGTCGCCCAGTTCGAGACCATCGCGCCGCTCGCCTCGCTCGCCGCGCTGGTGAGCGACGCCGCGCCGCCGCGCGCGCTCGCGTCGCGGCTGCGCAAGGCCGGCGTCGACGTGATCGTCGCGTAGCGGGTCCGCGCCGATGTGGGGGTCGCAACGCGGCAGCGCGGTGCGCTGCCCCGCGCCCGCCTGCACGGGCGGTTGGGGATTCCAACATCCTTTATTGTGATCGGCACATCGGCGTGCTATCGTCGCCGGGCGTTCCGATGGCTGTCTGCCGTACCACCGCAACGCGATGCCCGGTGCGGCATCGCCCGTCCGACCAAGGAGGCTCAAGATGACCCGCATCCGCTGGCTCAACGCGTTGGCGGCGCTCGCGCTCGCCACCCTCTCGCTCGGCGCGCGCGCCGGCGACATCACCGTCTACACGGCGCTCGAGGAGGACGACGTGCGCGTCTACCTCACCGAGTTCAACAAGACGCATCCCGACATCAAGGTGAACCTCTTGCGCCTGTCCACCGGCGACCTCGTCGCGCGAATCCTCGCCGAGAAGGCGAACCCGCGGCACGACGTCATCTGGGGCACCGCGGTGACGCAGCTCTCCGATCCGCGCATCCTCGAGATGGCCGAGCCCTACAAGCCGGCCGGCATCGACCAGGTGAAGACCGCGTTCAAGGATCCGCAGAACCGCTGGTTCGCGACGACCGGCTATTTCGCCGGCTTCTGCGTCAACACCGACGTGCTGAAGAAGAAGAACCTGCCGATGCCGGCGTCGTGGCAGGACCTGCTCAACCCCGTGTACAAGGGCCAGATCGTCATGCCCAACGCAGCGAGCTCGGGCACGGGCTTCCTGATGATCGAGAGCATCCTGCAGATGAAGGGCGACGCGAAGGGCTGGCAGTACCTGAAGGACCTCGACAAGAACATGGCGCAGTACATCAAGTCGGGCTCGCGCCCGTGCAAGATGGCGGCCACCGGCGAGTACGCGATCGGCCTGTCGTTCGCGTTCTCGGGGGTGAAGCAGATCATGGAAGGCTACCCGATCAAGCTCGTGATTCCCGCCGAGGGCGCGGGCTACGAGATCGAGGTGTCGATGCTGATGAAGACCGCGAAGAACAAGCCCGACTCGAAGCGGTTCCTCGACTGGCTCCTCACGCTCGATGCGGCGAAGCTCTACGGCGAGCGCTCGGAAATGTCGTCGGTGCCCGGCGCCAAGCCCACCGAGGCGGTACTGAAGGCGGGCCTTCCCGCCGACGTGTCGACGGTTCTCTACAAGATGAACTTCGATACCTCGGCCCGCGACAAGGACAAGGTTCTTGCCGAGTGGAAGAGCTCGATCGAGCGCTGAGCGGTCCCGGCAACCTCGCGCGCGCTGCGGCGCGCGCGCCACGCCCGCGCGCGCCGGCCGGCGCGAGCGGCATCCTTTGACGATGTTCCTGACGCTCGCCGGCATCCGCAAGCGCTTCGGTGCGGTGACGGCGCTCGACGGCGTCAGCCTCGCCGTCGACGAGGGCGAGTTCGTCTGCTTCCTCGGGCCGTCGGGCTGCGGCAAGACGACGCTTTTGCGGATCATCGCGGGGCTCGAGACGCCGGACGAGGCGACGATCACGCTCGACGGCCGCGACCTGATGCGCGTGCCGGCGCGGCTGCGCAATTTCGGCATCGTGTTCCAGTCGTATTCGCTGTTCCCGAACCTCACCGTCGCGCGCAACATCGCCTACGGCCTCGCCTGCCGCGGCTGGGACGCCGACGCGACGCGCACGCGCGTCGAGGCGATGCTCGACCTCGTCAACCTGCGCGATTACGCCGAGCGCCGGCCGCACCAGCTCTCCGGCGGCCAGCAGCAGCGCGTCGCGCTCGCCCGCGCGCTCGCGCCCCAGCCGCGCGTGCTGCTGCTCGACGAGCCGCTGTCGGCGCTCGACGCCAAGGTGCGCGAGGACCTGCGCACCGAGATCAAGTCGCTGCAATCGAAGCTGCGCGTCACCACGGTGATGGTCACGCACGACCAGCACGAGGCGATGGAGCTCGCCGACCGGATCGTCGTGATGAACCGCGGCGCGATCGAGCAGGTGGGACCGCCGCGCGAGCTCTACGACCGCCCGGCCAACCGCTTCGTCGCCGATTTCCTCGGCCGCATGAACGCGTGGCCCGACCGCGACGGCCGCCCGGTGCTCGGCGTCCGGCCCGAGCACGTCGAGCTCGTCGCCGCTGCGGACGCTGCGGACGGCGCCAACGGCGTGATTCGAGGCACGATCGAGCGCGTGGTGTTCCTCGGCAGCGTCACGCGCGTCGTCGTGCGCGCGGGCGAGCGGCCGTGCATCGTCGAGCTGAAGGGCAGCCGCCTCGACCTCGCCGCGGGCCAGCCGGTCGCGCTGCGTGCGCCGGGCGAGGCGCTGCTGCGGCTGGAGAAGCCCGCCGCGTGAGCGCGGCACGGGCGAGCCTCGCAGCGCGATGGATCGTCCCTTGAACGCCGCCCCTCCGACGTTGCGGAATCGCCCGTGAGCGCCGCGGCGGCCGCGCGAAGCCGACCCGGCGAGCCGGCATTCGACAGCGATCGCGCGCTCCTCGCGCTGCTGCTCGCCGGCGTGGCGGTGCCGCTCCTGGTGTTCGTCGTCTGGCCGCTCGCCGAAATCCTCAAGCTCAGCTTCGACACGCCGAAGGGACTCGGCCTCGGCAACTACGCCGTCTATTTCGCGACGCCGAAGTTCGCGCGCGTCCTCGTCAACAGCCTCGAGGTCGCGGTTTGCGCGACGCTGATCACGACGGTGCTCGCCTACGGCTTCGCGTACGCGATGCAGCGCTGCCTGCCGCGCGGGCGGCGCGTGCTCGGCGCGATCGCGCTGCTGCCGCTCTACGCGCCGTCGCTGCTGCAGGCGCTCGGCATCCTGTTCCTGCTCGGCCGCAACGGCGCGATCGCGCGGACCTTCGGCGTCGACATCGACATCTACGGGTTCACCGGCATCGTCGTCGCCGACGTGTTCTACGCGTTTCCGCACGCCTACCTGATCCTGTCGGCGGCGCTCGCGATCGGCGACGCGCGGCTCTACGAGTCGGCCGAGATGCTCGGCGCCGGCCGCGCGCGGATCTTCCGCACGGTGACGCTGCCGGCGACGCGCTACGGCCTGATGTCGGCGGTGTTCGTGGTGTTCACGATCGTCATCACCGACTTCGGCAATCCGATGGTGATCGGCGGCGACTACAGCGTGCTCGCCACCGAGATCTACAACCAGGTATCGGGGCAGGGCAACATGGCGATGGGCGCGGTGATCGGCGTCGTGCTGCTGGTGCCGGCGGCGATCGCCGTGTTCGTCGAGCGCTGGGTGGCGCGCCACCACCACGCGGTGCTCGGCGACCGCTCCGACCCCCTGCGCGTCGTGCCCTCACCGGCGCGCGATCGCGTCGCGCTCGCGTACTCCGCGCTCATCTGCGGCGCTATCGCGCTGATCGTGCTGGTGGTCGTCGTCGCGAGCTTCGTCACGTTGTGGCCCTACAACCTCAGCATGAGTCTGCGCCATTACCACTTCGAGGTGCAGAACGGGCTCGCGCCGCTGTGGACCAGCATCGGCGTGTCGCTCGCCGCGGCGGTGCTCGGCGTCGTCGTCGTGATCGTCGGCGCGGCGGTCGTGCGCCGCCTGGGACCGGTGCTCACGCAGGCGCTGTACTTCCTGTCGGTGCTGCCGGCGGCGGTGCCCGGCATGGTGCTGGGGCTGGGCTACATCCTCGCGTTCAACCGCCCGGACAACCCGCTCGGCTTCCTGTACGGCTCGCTCGCGATCCTCGTGATCTGCAACGTCTATCACTATCACGCGCAGGGCTTCCTGATCGCGACCACGGCGATGAGCCAGGTGAGCCGAGTGTTCGACGAGGCGTCGACCTGCCTGGGCGGCGGGCTCGCGCGCACGCTAGGCACGGTGACCCTGCCGCTCGTCGCGCCGGCGCTCGTCAGCATCGGCGTGTTCTTCTTCGTCCGGAGCATGGTCACGCTGTCGGCTGTCATCTTCATCGTCACGCCGGCGACGCAGCTCGCCGCGGTGTCGGTGCTGCTGCTCGACGATTCGGGCAACCAGAACCAGGCGGCGGCGTACTCGGTGTGCATCATGGCGGTCGTCGCCGTCGCGCTCATCGCGCTGGAGGCGACGCTCGCGCTGGTGCGACACCGCGGCGGGATGCGCGCGCCGCAACTCGCCGCCGCCTGAATCTTGACGTCATCCCCGCGGATGCGGGGATCCAGCCTTGACGCCGCGATGGAACCGTTCCGTCACGTGTGCCTCGTCAAGACTGGATTCCCGCATTCGCGGGAATGACGGGAGTGACGTCGGCGAGGCGCGCGTCATCACCTCGCGCGTTGTGGGATGATCGCCGCTTCACCTTTTCGCAGCCAGCCCAACGTGTCCTCCGCAATCGACCTCGCCGCCGCGCGCGACTTCGCGCTCGACATCGCTGCGCGCGCCGGCGTCGCGATCCTCCCGCATTTCCGCGAGCCGATCGCCATCGCCGACAAGGGCGGCGCGCGCGGCTACGATCCCGTCACCGAGGCCGATCGTGGCGCCGAGACGATCATCCGCGGCGCGATCGCGAAGGCATACCCGACGCACGGCATTCGCGGTGAGGAGCACGGTCATACGCACGGCAGCGAACCGTACACCTGGGTGATCGACCCCATCGACGGCACGCGCAGCTTCATCCTCGGGCAGATGCACTGGGGCACGCTGATCGCGCTGCGCGACGCGACGCGGCCGCTGGTCGGCGTGATGCACCAGCCCTTCGTCGGCGTGTCGTTCGTGGCGATCGCGGGCGAGGGCGCCGAATGGCGTCGCGGCGGCAAAAGGCGCGTGCTGCGCACGCGCACGTGCGCGCGGCTCGCCGACGCGACGCTTGCGGCGACGACGCCCGACATGTTCGCGACGCCGCAGACGCGCGCCGGCTTCGAGCGCGTGCGCTCGCGCGTGCGGCTGACGCGCTTCGGCGGCGATTGCTACGCGTACTGTTTGCTGGCGATGGGCCTCGTCGACGTCGTCGTCGAGTCGTCGCTCTTCGCCTACGACGTGCAGGCGCTGATGCCGATCGTCGAGGAGGCGGGCGGGGTGTTCACGACGTGGCGCGGCGAGCGGTGCGATGAAGGCGGGGACGTCGTCGCCTGCGGCGACCCGGCGTTGCACGCCGAGGTGCTGGCGCTGCTCGCGGACTGATCGACAACAGCGGGAGGGGCGTTCGCGGAGTGAAAGCGGTGGGCCTGCGCGCGAAGGCACGCGCCGCGCGGCGTTAGTCGCAGCGACGATAAGCATATGCCGGCGCGGCAACGTGACCGCGCGACGTTCGGCTATGATGAATTTTCCGCGCGCGATCCGCGCGCCCGTCGTGGAGGCCCCGCCCATGAAAGCCAACAACATCCTCGAGACGATCGGCAACACGCCGCACGTGCGGATCAATCGCCTGTTCGGCGATTCGCACCACGTCTGGATCAAGCAGGAGCGCGCCAACCCCGGCGGCTCGATCAAGGACCGCATCGGCTTCGCGATGATCGAGGACGCCGAGAAGCGCGGTACGCTCAAGAAGGGCGGCGTCATCATCGAGCCGACCTCGGGCAACACGGGCATCGGCCTCGCGATGGCGGCCGCGGTGAAGGGCTACAAGCTCATCCTGGTGATGCCCGAGAGCATGTCGCTCGAGCGGCGCCGCCTGATGCTCGCGTACGGCGCGAGCTTCGACCTGACGCCGCGCGAAAAGGGCATGAACGGCGCGATCGCGCGGGCGAAGGAGCTCGCCGCGACGATACCCAATTCCTGGATTCCACAGCAGTTCGACAACCCGGCCAACGTCGACATCCACCGGCGCACCACGGCACAGGAGATTCTTGCCGACTTTCCGCAGGGGCTCGACTACATCATCACCGGCGTCGGCACCGGCGGCCACATCACCGCCGTCGCCCAGGTGCTGAAGCCGAAATTCCCGAAGCTCAAGGTATTCGCCGTCGAGCCCGACGGCTCGCCGGTGCTGTCGGGCGGCAAGCCCGGCCCGCACGCGATCCAGGGCCTCGGCGCCGGCTTCATTCCGTCGATCATGGACGTCAAGCTGCTCGACGGCACGATCCAGGTGAGCGCGGACGATGCGAAGGAGATGGCGCGTCGCGCCGCGCGCGAGGAAGGCATGCTGGTCGGCATCTCGTCCGGCGCGACGCTCGCCGCGATCAAGCAGAAGCTGCCCGAGATTCCGCGCGGCGCGACGATCCTCGGCTTCAACTACGACACGGGCGAGCGCTACCTGTCGATCGCCGAATTCCTGCCGAACGAGTAGCGCGAACGAGGGTCGCCTGCGGGAATGACGGGCCGCGTCAGCGCGCGGCCGTCGCCTTTTCCATCGCCGCCTCGGCACGCAGCGACGCCATGTCGCGATCGATCGTCGCGACTGCCAGCGCGCGCCCCTTCGCGCGGTAGGTGACCGTCGCATCGCGCTTCGCGAGCGAGCCGTCGATGTCGACCTTGTCGAACTTCTCGGCGTGGCCGACGTAGTGGATGACGAAGTCGTAGTGCGCGCTCCAGAAGAACGGCACGGCGTCGTAGCGCACGCGCTGGCCGAGCAGGTTCCTCGCCGCGACCTGCCCCTGGCGCTCGGCGACGACCCAGTGCTCGACACGGATGCGCTCGCCGCTGTGCGGATCGGGCCAGCGCGCGATGTCGCCGGCCGCGTATATGCCGGGCTTCGACGTCTGCAAGTACGCATCGACGACGACGCCGCGGTCGACGGCGAGCCCCGCGCGCTCGGCGAGGCCCAGCGCCGGCCGCACGCCGACGCCGAGCACGATGAGGTCGATCTCGAGCGCCGTGCCGTCGGCCAGGCGCACGCGCGTGCCGTCGACCTGCGCCACCGTCGTGCCCATGTGGAACGTGACGCCGTGCTCCTCGTGCACGGTGCGCACGAGCGCGCCCACCTCGGCGCCCATCACGCGCTCGAGCGGCACCTTGTCCGGCCCGACGACGTGCACGGCGAGCCCGCGCGTGCGCAGCGACGCCGCGACCTCGAGGCCGATGAAGCTCGTGCCGATGACGAGCGCGCGCTTGGCGTGCTGCGCCTTGGCGACGATCGCGCGGCTGTCGTCGAAGCTGCGCAGGTAGTGGAGCTGAGACGGCGCGGCGCCGGGCACGTCGAGCTTGATGGGCTCGGCGCCGGTTGCGAGGAGCAGCGCGTCGAACGAGAACGTCCGCCCGTCGTCGAGCGCAACCTTCTTCGCGGCGACGTCGAGCGACGCAACCAGCGCGTTTTGCACGAGGTCGATCCTGTTTTCGCGGTAAAAGTCCGGCGAGCGCAGCGGGATCCAGTCCTCCTCGGCGGTGCCGGCGAGGTAGTCCTTGGAGAGATTCGGGCGATCGACCGGCGGCGACGCGTCGGCCGACAGCATCGTCAGCGCACCGTCATACCCTTCGCGGCGCAGCATGTCCGCCGCGGCGAGGCCGGCGGCGCCGCCGCCGACGATGACGATCGACTTCGGCGCATCGCCGAGGCGCGGCCGCGCCGGCGGCTCGGTTTTGCCATGCACGATCACCCGCGCGCCCTGGCGCTCGACGCGGTAGCAGGCGATCGCGTCGAGCGCGGGCGCGCGCACCGCCTCGCCGGTCCTGAGGCAGAACGCCGCGTGATGCCACGGGCAGCGGATCGTGCCGTCGACGACGAGGCCCTCGGCGAGCGGGCCGTGATAGTGCGTGCAATGTGCGCCGACGGCGACGACGTCGTCGCCGTTCTTCAGCACGATGACCTCGTCGTCGCCGATGCGGCCCGTGACGATCCGGCCGCCGTCGAGCTCGTCGAGCGCGATGCCGGTGGAGAGGTCGCGCGGTGGAGGTGCTGGATCGTCGGTCATCGTCTCGTCCTCGGCGGTCTGCGGGTGTGCCCGCCCTCATCATAGGCTTCGCTAGCCGGCGGCATTTTGCGGGCGGTCAGCCCCATGTTGGATGCGCGCGAGCACGCCGGCGTTACACTGCCGCCTTTTTCGAGCCGCACGCCATGCCGACGAATTCGCCGACGCACCCGATCATTCGCACCGCCGTCGCGCTCGCCGCGCTGGCGCTGGCCGCATGCCAGGGCCTCGAGCGCGCGCCGTCGGTGACTGCGCCGGCGCAGGCCGCGGCAACTTTTGCGATGACCGACGCCACCGACCCGTACATCTGGATGGAGGACGCCGACAGCCCGCGCGCGATCGACTGGGCGCGCAAGCAGAACGCGCACACCTTCGCCGCCCTCGAATCCGGGCCGCTCTACCAGAAGCTCTACAAGGACGCGCTCACCGTGTCGACGACACGCGATCGCATCCCCGCGATCCGCTTCGCCGGCGGCGACACGGTGCGCGATTTCTGGCAGGACGAGAAATCGGTGCGCGGCGTCTGGCGCGAGACGTCGATCGAGTCGTATCGCAGCGGCTCACCGGCGTGGCAGACGGTGCTCGACCTCGACGCCGTCGCCACGGCCGAGAAGGCCAACTGGGTGTGGAAGGGCGCGCAATGCCTGCCGCCGGCGATGCAGCGCTGCATCGTCAAGCTGTCCGACGGCGGCAAGGATGCGGTCACGCTGCGCGAGTACGACATCGCGGCGAAGCGCTTCGTCGACGGCGGCTTCGTCGCCGCCGAGAGCAAGCAGGACTTCGAATGGTGGGACGCGGACACGCTTTACATCGGGCGCGACTGGGGCGGCGACACGCTGACAACCTCGGGCTACCCCTACGTCATCAAGGCCTGGAAGCGCGGCACGCCGATCGAATCGGCGCACGAGGTGTTCCGCGGCAAGAAGTCCGACGTCGCGGCCGGCCCGACCGTGCTGCGCGATCCCGACGGCCGGCCGCGCGCGGTGATCGTCGAGCAGGCGGTGACGTACTTCGAGGAGCGCTACTTCCTGCTGACGCCGCGCGGCGCGGTGCAGCTGCCCTTCCCGCTGCGCTCGTCGCTCAAGGGCTTCGTCGACGGCCAGGTCGTCATCGAGGTGAAACAGGACGTGCCGGAGCAGGGGCTCCTCGAGGGCGACCTCGCGAGCTTCGATCTCGCCGCGCTGCAGGCAGATCCTGCGAAGGCGCGCGCGAGCGTCGTGCTGCGCGCCGCACGCAACGAGGCGTTCGACGGCGTCGCCGCGACGCGCGGGCGGCTGCTCGTCGCGCTGTACCGCGACGTCAAGGGCACGCTCGTGAGCCTTCGCCACGACGCGCGCGGCTGGACGCGCGAGTCGGTCGCCATGCCCGATGACGGCTCGGTGGACATCGAGGCCGCCGACGACGCGAGCGAGCGCGCGATCGTCACCACCCGCGGCTTCCTCACGCCGACCGAGCAGTGGCTTGTGGACGCGGCGAAGGGCACGCGGATCAAGCTGCGCAACCTGCCGGCGCAATTCGACGCGAGCCGCGACGTCGTCGAGCAGCACTGGGCGGTGTCGCGCGACGGCACGCGGATCCCGTACTTCGTCGTGCGGCCGAAGGATCTCGTGATGAACGGCAGCGCGCCGACGCTGCTCTACGCCTACGGCGGCTTCCAGGTCTCCGAGACGCCGTTCTACAGCGGCGTGTTCGGCCGGCTGTGGCTCGAGCGCGGCGGCGTGCTGGTGGTCGCGAACATCCGCGGTGGCGGCGAGTTCGGGCCGCGCTGGCATCGCGCGGGGTTGAAGGAGAATCGCCAGAAGGTGTTCGACGATTTCTTCGCGGTCGCGCATGCGATCGTCGACGACAAGCTCACCAGCCCGCGCCGACTCGGCATCATGGGCGGCTCGAACGGCGGGCTGCTGATGGGCGTGGCGATGACCCAGCATCCGGAGCTCTTCCACGCGGTCGTCATCCAGGTGCCGCTGTTCGACATGTTGCGCTACACGAAGATCGGCGCCGGCGCCTCGTGGATCGGCGAGTACGGCGATCCGTCGATCCCCGCGGAGCGCGCGTACATCGAAAAGTACAGCCCGTACCAGCACCTGATGCCGGGCGTGGCCTATCCCGAAGTGCTGTTCGAGACGTCGACCAAGGACGACCGCGTGCATCCCGCGCATGCGCGCAAGGCGGCCGCGCGCCTCGAGGACATCGGCGTGCCGTTCTACTACTACGAGAACGTCGACGGCGGCCATGGCGCCGACGCGAACCTCCTCGAGCGCGCCAAACGCTCGGCGCTCGAGTTCACGTACCTGTCGAAGAAGCTGATGGACTAGCCGTCGTGCTGCGGACGTCGCTTGCGCGATCGACTTGCAGCGCCGTCAAGGCTGGATCCCCGCATTCGCGGGGTGACGGCAGTACTCGCCGCGGCGGTGCCGCGCCATGGCGCTCGACCCGGTCGTCGAATCACGGCAGGGGCAGCGCCGTCGTGTCCTTGACGGTCTCGAGCACGAACGCCGACTGCACGTTCACGACGACCGGCAGCGCGAGCACCTTGTCCATCAGGAAATGCGCATAGGCGTCGAGGTCGCGCGCGACGACCTTCAGCGAATAGTCCCATTGCCCGGTGAGCGCGTAGCCCGTCAGCACTTCGGGCCAGCGCTGCACCGCGTGGCGGAACGTCGAGCGCGCGTGCTCGGCCTGCTTGTCGAGCATCACGTCGAGGTGCGCGATGACGCCCAAGCCCACCTTCTTCGGATCGACGATCGCGGCGTAATGCGTGATGACGCCGGTCGCCTCGAGTCGCGCGAGCCTGCGCAGGCTCGGCGCCGGCGACAGGTTGAGCTTCTTCGCGAGGTCGCTGTTCTGCATCCGGCCATGCGATTGCAGGATGTCGAGGAGCTTCAAATCGGTCTTGTCCAGATCGGGCAGCGCGGGCATCGGAAGGCATCCAGTAAGGAGTGAGCAATAATATTGCGCCAAACAGCTATAATGCGCAATTAACGTTCCACACGCCATATAGCCGCGCGCTAAGCTCGCGTATTCAGCTCGGGCGCATCCGCGATGGCCACGTCGAATCCGCAGTCGCTTTGGGACAACCCGCTCGGCACCGACGGGTTCGAGTTCATCGAATACGCGGCGCCCGATCCCGCCGCGCTCGGCGCCGTCTTCGAGAAAATGGGCTTCACCGCGGTCGCGCGGCACCGCTCGAAGAACGTGCTGCTCTATCGCCAGGGCGAGATCAACTTCATCGTCAACGCCGAGCCGCACTCGTTCGCGCAGTCGTTCGCGCGCGTGCATGGCCCGTCGATCTGCGCGATCGCGTTTCGCGTCAAGGACGCGGCGTACGCGTACGAGCAATGCGTGGCCAGCGGCGCGTGGGGCGTCGCAAACCACCCGGGGCCGATGGAGCTCAACATCCCGGCGATCAAGGGTATCGGCGATTCGCTGATCTACCTCGTCGACCGCTATCCGCGCGACGGCAGCGGCGTGTCGATCTACGACATCGACTTCGTGCCGCTGCCCGGCGTCGACCAGCATCCGGCGGGCGCGGGCCTGCGCACGATCGACCACCTGACGCACAACGTGCACCGCGGCCGCATGCAGGAATGGGCGGGCTTCTACGAGCGCCTCTTCAACTTCCGCGAGGTCCGCTATTTCGACATCGAGGGCAAGCTCACCGGATTGAAGTCGAAGGCGATGACGAGCCCCTGCGGCCGGATCCGCATCCCGATCAACGAGAGCAGCGACGACAAGAGCCAGATCCAGGAATACCTCGTCGCGTATCGCGGCGAGGGCATCCAGCACGTCGCGCTCGATACCGGCGACATCCACGCAACCGTCGAATCGCTGCGCCGGTCGGGCGTCGTCTTCCAGGACACGCCGGACACGTACTACGAGATGCTCGACCAGCGCCTGCCCGGCCACCGGGAGGACACGGCGCGCCTCGCCCGCAACCGCATCCTGCTCGACGGCTCGCCGGCCAACGACGAGATGCTGCTGCAGATCTTCACGTCGACGGTCATCGGGCCGATCTTCTTCGAGATCATCGAGCGCAAGGGCAACCAGGGCTTCGGCGAAGGCAACTTCCAGGCCCTTTTCGAGTCCATCGAACTGGATCAGGTCCGCCGCGGCGTGCTCTGAGCCGTCGCCGCCGCCGTCTCAACTGGCCGTCATTCCCGCGCAAGCGGGGATGCAGCCTTGGCGCCGTGGCTATTGCCTGCGCGCCCGAATCGTCGTCAAGGCTGGATTCCCGCATTCGCGGGAATGACGGGTGCAGCAGCTGGATTCCCGCCTTCGCCGGAATGACGGGTGCAGCAGCTGGATTCCCGCCTTCGCGGGAATGACGGGTGCAGCGCTGGCTTCCAGCCTTCGCGGCAATGACGGAGTCACATTCGCGGCAATGACGGAGAGACGCGACTTGCAATGTCCGGCGGGAGGCCGCATGTCCTCCTCCGTAGGGTGCGCCCGCAGCATTTTTGCCCCATGGGCGTGCATTTCTCGGCAAAATCGGTTAAAATTCCGACCCTTGCGGTGAGGTTCGTAGGTTAGTGCTTACTCCTATCGGATTTTCCCTTCTGCGCCAGCTTTCCGACGGCGCTTTCCACTCGGGCGAGGATCTCGCAGCCAAGGTGGGGCTCACGCGTGCCCGCGTCTCGCAGGTGCTGAAGCAGGCCGAGACGGCTGGCTTGGCGCTCGAGCGTATCCGCGGCCGCGGCTACCGGCTGGTCGCCGCGCCCGACTTCCTCGACGCCAATGAGGTGCGGCGCGCGCTCGTCGAGTTCGGCGCCAAGGTGGCGAAGCCTGGCGCGATCATTCCCAAGCCGCAGCCCGTCATCGAGGACGACCTCGGCATCAACGCGATCGAGCGGCCGAGCATGGATTACGCGACACCGGCGCTGCAGGTCGAGCTCGTCGATCAGCTCGACTCGACGTCGACCGAGCTCCTGCGTCGCAGCCAGCGTCGCGATATCCACGGCGCCGTGCTCGCCGCCGAATGGCAGACGGCCGGTCGCGGCCGGCGCGGTCGCACCTGGACCGCCGTCGCGGGCGGCAGCCTCACGTTCTCGCTCGGCTGGCGCTTCGAGCAGGGCGCCGGCTTCCTCGCCGGGCTTTCGCTCGCAGTCGGCGTCGCCGTCGCGCGCGCGCTCGAGAAGGAAGGTTACGACGGCGTCGAGCTCAAGTGGCCGAACGACCTCATTTACCGTCATCACAAGCTCGGCGGCATCCTCGTCGAACTGAACGGCGATGCGCTGGGTCCGTCGACGGTGGTCGTCGGCGTCGGCCTCAACGTGCGCCTGCCGCGCGAGATGAAGAAGGACATCGCGCAGGCGGTCACCGACCTCGGCGCAGTTGCCGGTCGCGGCGCGCCGCCGATCGACCGCAACCGCCTGTTCGCGCGTGTCGCGCACGAGGTCGCGACGACGCTCGAGCGCTACGCCGAGGGCGGGTTCGCGGCGTTCGCGCCCGAATGGCAGCAGCGCCACGCGTACCAGGGCAAGCCCGTCAAGCTGATCCTTCCCGACGGCGCCGCCGTCAAGGGCACGGTCGCCGGCGTCGACGCGAGCGGCGCACTGGTGCTCGCCGACGGCCCGCGGCGCTCGCGTTTCCTCTCAGGCGAGATCTCCCTCCGCCGCGCGTGATCCTCTGCATCGACGTCGGCGCCAGCCGGTTGAAGTGGGGGCTCGCGAGCCCGCACGGATGGCTGAAGCAGGGCGGCGTCGCCAATGCGGAGATCGGCACCTTGATGTTGCGCGACTGGCAGAACCTGCCGCGTCCCGCGCGCGTCGTCGGCGTCAACACCGCCGGTGAAGCGCAGCGCGTGCGCGTCGAGGGCCAGCTTGCGCGCTGGCGCGCCGGTATCGAATGGCTGCGCCCCGCGTCGCAGGGCGGCGGCATCGTCAACGACTATCGCCAGAACGAGCTCGGCGCCGACCGCTGGGCGTCGCTGATCGCCGCACGCCGGCGCAGCGCGCGCGACGACGGCGGCGACGCCTGCGTCGTCGTCAATGCCGGAACCAGCGTCACCGTCGACGCGCTCGACGCCGACGGGCATTTTCGCGGCGGCATCATGATGCCGGGGCTGCACGCGATGCTGAAGACGCTGGCGGATGCGATGCCCCAGGCGCGCACCGGCGGCGGCCGCGTCAAGGAGTTCCCCGTCAACGACGCCGACGCGGCCGCGACCGGCGTCGTGCGCGCCGTGTGCGGCGCGGTGGCGGAGACGCGCGCGCGACTGGCGGCCGCCGATGGCGCGCCGGTGCGCGTCTACGTCGCGGGCGGCGCCGCGCGCGAGATCGCCCCGCACCTCGTGGCGCCCGTCGAGGTCGTGGATAATCTCGTGCTCGACGGCGTGCTGGCCCTCGCCGACTGACCCGATGCGCACGATCCTCGTCCTGCTGCTCCTCGCCAACCTCTCGCTGTTCGGCTACATCGAGCTCGACCAGGTCGGCGGCGGCGAGGGCGTGCGGCTCACCGAGCAGGTGCAGCCCGACAAGATCAAGCTGCTGACGCCGCGCGAGGTCGCGGCGCTCGGTCCCGGCAAGGTTGCGGCACTCGCCGATGTCTGCGTCGAATGGGGACCGTTCAGCGACGTCGATCGCGCGCGTGCGATGGGCGACCTGACGCCGCTCGCGCTCGGCAGCCTGCTGACGCAACGTCGCCAGGACGTGAGCGGCGCGTTCGGCGTGATGGCGGACGGCTTCGCGACGCGCGCGGCCGCCGAGCGACGCGCGACCGAGCTGCGCGGACGCGATGTCGGCGAGGTGACGGTGCAGGATCTCGGCAACGGCCAGTTCGCCGTGCTCGCCGGCGTGTTCCATTCCGAGGACGCGGCGAAGGCGCGGATCGCGCTCCTCAATTCCTACGGCACCACCAACGCGCGCATCGTGCCGCGGCAGCAGACGCTGTCGCAGACGTTCATCGTGGTGCGCGACCCCCAGGCGACGACCGTGTCGCGACTCAAGGACCTGCAGCCGGGCTACCCCGGCGCGGATTTGAAGATCGGTGGATGCGACGGCAAAGCCGCTTGAGCTCTCCGACGCGGAGCTGACCGACGAGGCGAAGCGGCTCGTCGGCGAATTCGCGCTCTTGAAGCCGTCGTTGACCGCCGCCGCCGTGGGCGCGGCGCTGGTCACCGACGCGGGCCACCTCTACACCGGCATCAACCTCGACCTCGCGTGCGGCATCGGCTTTTGCGCCGAGCATTCGGCGGTCGCCGAGATGCTGAAGCATCGCGAGACCTGCGTGCGGCGCATCGTCGCGGTCGACGACGAGCGCGTCGTCGCGCCGTGCGGCCGCTGCCGCGAGCTCCTCGTGCAGATCGACCGGCGCAACATGGAATGCGTCGTGCTGATGCCGGGCGGCGAGCGCCGCACGCTGCGGCAATTGCTGCCGGAGGCGTGGCTCGAGCACCTTTTGGTCGAGGGCAAGCGGGCGTAGCGTCCCGTCATTCCCGCGGAAGCGGGAATCCAGCCGTGACGCAGCCAGATGCGATCCATGGTTCGACGACGACGTTACGACGGGATCCCCGCTTTCGCGGGTATGACGGTAGCCAGTGCCCGGCGCAGGCGTTTCCGTGGCGCCGTCGCGCTCGTCAGGCCAGCGTGGCGGTTGCGATCCAACGCTCGCCGTCGCCACCCCACGGCGCGTCGGCGACGACGACTTCGGCGAATCCAGCGGCTCCGAGCAGCGGCGCGATCTCGTCGCGCTCGTGCCAGGTCGCGGCGACGCGCTCGTCCTGCCGCGCGACGATCGCGCGGCCCTCGCGCTTCTCGTAGCGGTCGACGCGATCGATGCGACGCGTGTCGACGTCGACGGTGGTTTCGCTCCGCCGTACGATGCGCGCGCCGTCGGCGGTCGTGGCGCTTCGCACCTCGACGAGCGGCGCCGCGGGTGCGTGGCGCGCCTCGGGCGGCACGCCGAACGCGAGCGTCAGCGTCGCCGGCGCGACGAGATGCAGCGCAATGCGACGCAAGGCTTCCTGCAAGCGTACCGGATCGGCGAAGCATTCGATCGTGCCATCCGGCACGATCGCCGCGCGGTAGCGGAACGCGAGGTTGAGCTCGTCGAGCGGCTGGCGCACCAGCAGTGCGTTGCAGCCGGCGTCGTGCAGCCGGGCTTCGGCGATCGCCAGCGCCCTCGCCGACGGATCGACGCCGTGCAGCGCGACACCGGCGCCGGCGAGCGGCACCAGCAGGCGGCCGATGCCGCAGGGCGCGACGAGCGAAGGGCCCTCGCGCGCGATGCGTCCGCGATGGAACTCGATTTCGGCGGCGCTCGCGACGCTGTCGTGCGCGAACGCGAACTGGTCGCGCAGCGACGCGTCGACGGGCATCGTCGCGCTCACCGCTGCCGGCGTCGCGCGGCACGCACGGCGCCCGACATGCCGGCTAGAGCTGTTCCCAGGGAAGGCCGTCGAAGCGCCATCCCGACTGCGTGCCGCGGTGGTGATCGTCGTCGAGCGGGCCCTCGAAGCCCTCGAGGACGTTGTAGACCTCGGTGAAGCCGCCCTGCTCGAGGGCGAGGCCGGCGTCGACCGAGCGATGGCCGCTGCGGCAGATCAGCACCACCGGGCGCTCTTGGCTGGCGACCTTCTTCACCTGGCCGACGAAGTGGGGATTGATCTCCCAGTCGGGACCGTCGTTCCAGGGCACGTGCTGCGCGCCGAGCGGATGGCCGACGAACAGGTATTCCATCTCGCTGCGGCAGTCGACGAACACGGCCTGCGGGTGCCGTTGCAGGAACGCGTGCGCCTCCTTGGGTGACAGGTGCTTCATGGCTTCGGAAACTTTAGCATGCCGGTCGCGACATGCGCGCGGGCATGTCGTTGTTTCGCCGCGTTCGTGGCGCGGTTGACAGTCGGCGCGTACGCCCCTACATTGAGGTCATAGCGCCGATTTGATTGGAAGCCGGCCACGGCCTCCCAGCTTGCGGGCGCTCTACAAATGCAGCTAAAGCGGCGTTGGCAAT
>JAICUU010000106.1 GCA_025935675.1 Burkholderiales bacterium | reverse complement strand
GCGGAGCTGCGCGCCATGGGACGGCGCGCGCTCGGCGTGCAGAGCTCGGTCGCCGACGCCGCCAGCGTCGACGACATGTTCGCGGCGATCGCCGCCGAATTCCCGCGGCTCGACATCGTCGTCAGCAACGCCGCTAGCGGCGTGCTCAAGCCGGCGATGGAAATGACGCTCAAGCACTGGCGCTGGTGCATGGAGACCAACGCGTTCGCGCTCAATCTCCTCGCCCAGCGCGCGGTGCCGATGATGCCCGAGGGCGGTCGCATGCTCGCGATGTCGAGCCTCGGCGCATCGCGCGCGATCCCGAACTACGCGTTCATCGGTGCGTCGAAGGCGGCGCTCGAGGCGCTGGTGCGCTCGCTCGCGCAGGAGCTCGGGCCGCGCGGCATCCGCGTCAACGCGGTGAGCGCGGGCGTGGTCGACACCGATGCGCTCGCCTACTTCCCGAACCGCGACCGGCTGATCGCCGAGTACGCGGAGCGCACGCCGGCGGGGCCGACGCTGACGCCGGAAAACGTCGCCGATGCGATCTATCTCCTCTGCCTGCCGGAGGCCGACAAGATCACCGGCCAGACGATCGTCGTCGACGGCGGCTTCGCGATCTCGGGCTGAGGGGGCGACCGCGCATGGCACTCGCGTCCGGCCTTTCCGGCAAGACCGCCCTCGTCACAGGCGGCAGCCGCGGCATCGGCCGCGCGATCGTCGAGACGCTCGCCGCCGACGGCGCGCGCGTGACGTTCTTCTACCGAGGCAACGCCGGGGCCGCCGACGACGTCGTCGCGACGGCGGGCGCCGCCGGCTGCGCGGTGCGCGCGGTGCAGGTCGACGTTCGCGACATGGCGGCGTGCACGGCGGCGGTCGAGTCGATCGTCGAGGCCGACGGCGGCATCGACGTGCTCGTCAACAACGCCGGCGTCGTCCGCGACAACGTGCTGACCGGCATGTCCGACGACGAGGTCCGCGACGTCATGGACACGAACGTCGGCGGCGTGTTCAACGTCACGCGCGCGGTGGCGCCGTTCATGGTGTCGCGCCGACGCGGCGTCATCGTCAACTTGAGCTCGGTGTCGGCGTCGCGCGGCGGCCGGGGCCAGACCAACTACGCGGCGAGCAAGGGCGCGATCGAGGCGTTCACGCGCGCGCTGGCGGTCGAGCTCGCGCCGCGCAGGATCCGCGTCAACGCGGTCGCGCCCGGCGTGATCGACACCGAGATGTCGCAGGCGGTGCGCGACGCCGCGGGCGACGAGGTAAAGTCACGCATATTGCTGCGTCGCTTCGGCGCGCCGCAGGACGTCGCCAACGCCGTATGGTTCCTGGCGTCCGACCTCGCGGCCTATACGACCGGCGACGTCGTGCACGTCGACGGCGGGTTCAAGATGGAATGACGGGGGAATCGATCTCATGGAATTCAGCAAGCAGGAAATCGACGCGGTCTATCCGAAAGTGGCGGAAGTCATCGCCGATGCGCTCGGCTGCGAGGTCGAGGATGTCAAGCCAGACTCGTCGCTGATCGAGGACCTGGACGCCGAGTCGATCGACTTCCTCGACCTCGTGTTCCGGCTGGAGCGCGCGTTCAAGGTGAAGATCCCGCGCGGCAAGATCGTCGAGGACGCGCGCGGCGACCTCTCCGAGGCCGAGTTCGAGCAGAAGGGCATCGTCACGCCCGCCGGCCTCGAGCGGTTGCGCACGTTCCTGTCCGAGGTGCCGGCCGACCGCTTCAGGACGCCGCAAAAGGCGGTCGACATCCCGCGGCTCTTCACGCCGATGACGTTCTGCAAGGTCGTGCTGCGCGCGCAGAAGAGCGCGCCCGCGGCCTGACCCGGGCACGCATGGGCGGGCGCTACGCGGCGTTCACGTTCTGCGATCGCATCACCGAGCACGTGCCGGCGCGCCGCGCGCGCGCGACCTTCGCCGTGCCGCCGTCGCTGCCGGGCTTTTCGCCGTGCCTCGTCGCCGAGGCCACCGGCCAGCTCGCGGCGTGGGTGTCGATGGCGCACATCGGCTTTCGTGGCCGCCCGGTCGCGGCGCTCGCGCGCGACGTGCGCATCCACGGCGAGGTGATGCCGGGCGACACGCTGTCGCTCGAGGTCGACATCGAGAGCTGCGACGCCGAGGCGGTGTTCTACCAGGGCCGCGCGCATGTCCGCGGCCGCCTCGCGGTGGAGCTCGTCGACTGCCTCGGCCCGATGCTGCCGCAGGATGAATACGACTCGGCCGACGATCTCGCGCGCGAGTTCGCGTGCCTCACCGGCGAAGGCGAGACGCCGCTGCGCTTCGGCGGCGTCGGCGAGCACGCGCTCGACACGCTGGACGCGGGCGCCGACGCGCGCACCGCGAGGCTGCACGTGCCGCGCAACGCGCCGTACTTCGCCGATCACTTCCCGCGGCGCGCGGTGTTCCCGGCGACGCTGCTCCTCGATCACGCGATCCGCGTCGCGACCGAGCTCGTCGACGCCGATCCCGCGCAGCCGCTACGCCCCGCGCATGTGCAGAACGTCAAGATGCGCGACTTCATCCACCCCGGCGAGGACGTGCTCCTCGCGGTGACGCGCGCCAGGCCCCGCGAAGGCGAGGACGCGCGCGTCAAGCTCGCGGCGACGATCGGCGAGCGCACGATGGCGACCGCGCAGATCGCGTTCGCGCACGCCGGCGTGGTGCTCGCATGAGTGCCTGGTGAGCACCGCCGGGCCGCCCCAAGTTGCTCGCCCCCCCGATGGGGGAGGCGAGCGAAGCTCGCTTCGGGGGGCGTCATGAGGTTGAGGCGTGTCGCCATCACCGGCGTCGGCCTCGTCACGCCGGTCGGCAACGACGTCGCGACGTCGTGGGCGGCGCTGCAGGCCGGCCGCTCCGGAGGCGCACCGATCGAGCAGTTCGACGCGAGCGGGTTCTCGACGCGGATCGCCGCCGAGGTCAAGGGCTTCGACGTCGACGCGGCGATCGACGACCGCAAGCTGCGCAAGTTCCTGAGCCGCCCGCACGGCTTCGCCGTCGCCGCCGCCGACGAGGCGCTGCGCGACGCCGGCATCGCGCCCACGCCCGCGACCGCCACGCGCTGGGGCATCGCGGTCGGCACCGGCATGATGGGCGTGCCGTACGCGGATCTCGCCGAGGTGCACGATCACAGCGCGCCCGCAGGCGAGCTCGAGGTCGCGAAGCTCGTCGACGATCCGTCGGCCAACGACCCGATGGTGTTCTGTCGCAGCCAGTCGTCGGCAGGGCTGTCGGCGCTGGCGCGGCGCTACGGCATCCGCGGCTACGCGTCGTCGGTGCACACCGCCTGCGCGTCCGGCGGCCAGGCGGTCGGTACGGCGATGAAGCTGATCCGCCGCGGCAACGCCGATTGCGTGCTGACCGGCGGCTTCGACTCGATGGTCAACCCGGTCGGCCTGGCAGGGTTTTGCCTCCTGTCCGCGGTCTCGCCCGACAACGACACGCCCACGCGCGCGAGCCGGCCGTTCGACATCACCCGCAACGGCTTCCTGCTCGGCGAAGGCGCGGGCTTCCTCGTGCTCGAGGAATGGCAGGCGGCGAAGCGGCGCGGCGCGCACATCTACGCGGAGCTGGCCGGCGACGGCAACTCGCTGTCGAGCTACCGGATCACCGACTCGCCGCCCGACGGAGACGGCCCGATCCAGGCGATGCGCCAATCGCTCGCCAACGCCGGCATGACGATCGACGACATCGACTACATCAACGCGCACGGCACGTCGACGCCGATGAACGACCGCAGCGAGTCGGCGGCGATCCTGCGCGTGTTCGGCGAGCGCTGTGCCGACATCGGCGTATCGTCGACCAAGAGCTCGATGGGCCACCTGATCGCCGCCGCGGGCGCGGTCGAGTCCGTCGTGTGCGCACTCGCGATCCGCGACGGGACGATGCCGGTCAACGCCAACCTAACCGAGGTCGACCCGGATTGCGCGCACTTGAACCTCGTGCGCGACACGCCGCGGCATGGACGCATCCGCGCCGCGCTGTCGAACTCGTTCGGCTTCGGCGGCTCGAACAGTTGCGTCGTGTTCCGCCATCCGGGCGAGACCGAGGCGCTGATCGCCGCCGGCGGCTGACATGGCGCGCGCCATCATCACCGGCACCGGCGCGATCTCGTCAGCCGGGCAGACGCCCACCGAGATCCTCGACACGATCCTCGCGGGGAAGAGCGTCCTCGCGCCGATCGCGACCTTCGACGCATCCGCGCTGCCGGCGTCGCTCGCCGGCGAGGCCGGTGGCAGCGACCTGCGCAAGCTGCTGCCCGACCGCAAGCTGATGAAGTTCATCCGCCGCACCGACGTGTTCGGCATTCATGCGGCGGCCAGCGCCATCGAGGCGTCCGACGTGCACGCGTGGCGCGAATCGCTCGACGCCGAGGACGCCGTGCGCGTCAGCGACCGCTTCGGCTGCATCGTCGGATCGGGCGGCGGCACGTTCGACAGCCAGTACGACTATTTTCCGCTGATGACCGTGGCGCGGGACGACCTCCACGCGTTCGGCGAGGAGCTGTCGGCCAACGTCAGCCCGATGTGGCTGTTGCGCTCGCTGCCCAACAACGTGCTGTGCCACGTCGGCATCACGCACAACCTCAAGGGCACCAACGCCTGCATCACCCATCACAGCATCAGCGGCACGCTGGCGCTGTGCGAGACGCTCGAGGCGCTGCGCGCCGACGAGGCCGACCGCATCGTCGCGGTGGGCCACGACGCGCCGATCGAGCCGCAGAACCTCCTCTACTACTACCGCGCGGGCCTCGTATCGCCCGACGGGCTGCGGCCGTTCGACGCGTCGCGCAACGGCACGATCTTCGGCGAGGGCGCTGCGGCCATGGTCGTCGAGACCGAGGCGGCGGCCGCCGCGCGCGGCGCGCCGCGGCGCGGCGAGATCCTCGGCAGCGGGTCGGCTTCGGAAGCGCTCGGCATCCTCGCGATCGGCGCCGACGGCGACGGGCTCGCCCGCGCGATCACGCTGGCCCTCGACGACGCCGGGGTCGCGGCGCAGGATATCGGCATGATCGTCGGCCACGCCAACGGTACGTCGAGCTCGGACGCGAGCGAGGCGCGTGCGATCGCCCGCGTATTCGGCGCGGCGATGCCACCCGTCACCGGCTTCAAGTGGGCGTTCGGGCACTTGCTCGCCGCCTCCGGCGCGCTCGAGGCGGTGATCGCGCTCGAGGCGCTGCATCGCGGCGTCGTGCCGGGCATTGCCACGCTGGCCTCGCTCGATCCCGACTGCGCCGGGCTGCGCGTGTCGCGCGACACGCGCGCGACACGCAGCGACACGGCGCTCGTGCTGTCACGCGGCTTCGGCAGCACCAACACCGCGCTCGTCATCCGCGTGTGAATTCAACGGCGCACGGATAGGCACCACGATGGATCGCGCCCCGACTCCACGCTGCGGCATCGACAGCGTCGAGATCGCGCGCATCGAGCGGCTCCTCCGCGATACGCCGCGCGAGGACCTCGCGAAGCTCTTCTCCGACACCGAGCTGCGCGACGCCGGCGAGGGCCACGGCCGCGCCGCGAGCCTCGCCGCGCGCTTCGCCGCCAAGGAAGCGTGCCTCAAGCTCTTCCCGCGCGAGACCGCGCTCAATACGATCGTCGCGGCCGACTTCGCGGTGGCGCGCGGCGCATTCGGCGCGCCCGAGGTCGTCGCGTCGCCGGCGGCCACCGCCGTGATGCAGCGCCACCGCGTGCTGCGCATCGGCCTGTCGCTGACGCACGACCGCGTCAGCGCGTCGGCGGTGGCGATCGGCGAATACACGCCGGTGACCGCGCCGCTCGTCGGCAAGCTCTTCTACCATCTCGTGCCGATGCGCCGTGGCGTCATCCTCGCCAATCTCGCGCGCGTGTTCGGCGACACGCTGCCGCGCGCGGACATCGTGCGCCTCGCGCAGGCGCACTACCGGCACCTGCTGCGCGTGTATGCCGGGTTCTTCCTGTTCCTGCTGGTGCCGCAGAAGCGCCGCGCGTCGCGCGTGCGCGTCGAGAACACCGAGGCGCTCGCGCACGCGCTCGACCTCGGCAAGGGCGCGATCATCGTCACCGGCCATTTCGGCAGCTGGGAGGTGGCGACGACGGCCGGCCTGGCGGCGTTCCCGCACATGCGCGGCCGCTTCCATTTCGTGCGCCGCCCGATCAAGCCGCGTTGGCTCGACACGCTCGTCAACTGGCATTTCCGCGACGCCGGCTTCGGCATCGTCGCCAAGCGCGGCGGCCTCGACGCCATTGTCGAGCGCCTCGAGCATGGCGACATCGTGGTGTTTCCGTTCGACCAGCACGCCAAGGGCCGCGACGGCATCCCCGTCGAGTTCTTCGGCCATCCGGCGCGCACGTTCAAGAGCGTCGCCGTCATCGCGCTCGCCACCGGCGCGCCGGTGCTGCCCGCGGCGAGCTGGCGCGAGCCCGACGGCTCGCACGTGCTGCGCTTCGAGCCGGCGATGACGCTGATCGAGGACGACGACACGTCGGCGGCGATCCGCCGCAACACGCGCGCCTACAACGCCGTGCTCGAGCGCCTGGTGCTGCGCCATCCCGAGCAGTGGTACTGGGCGCACCGCCGCTGGAAGGACGCCGGCGACGAGCGCGCGCCGCGCGCGCAGCCGGCTTGAGCGCGCGGCGTGCGTCGCGTACAGTGCCGGTGCCCAGTACGCCGCCGCTGAACGAATGGCGCGATCCAACCGATCGCACGCCGCGCAACCGATGAAGCGTCTTCTTCTCGCCCTCGCCTGCCTCGCTGCCCTGACGGGCTGCATCCCGATCGGCTTTCGCGCGTCGACGCAGTCGATCGTGCCGCCCGCGTGGTCGGCCATCGCCACGCCCGCGCCGGCGCCGGCGCCCGGGCCAGCGAGCATCGCCGCGCACTGACACGCGGCGCTCCACCACTGCCGGCGCCGCAGGGTGCGTCGCGTCGGCCGCGCTGCGCACATTCGTGCACGCCCTCGGCGCAAGCGCGCAAATGCACGTCGACCGAGCGTCGCGCGCGGCGCCGTCCGGCTTTGCGAACGCGGCGCGATTGGTTATCCTGCATGCTGCGAGGACGACGAACGATCGCCCCGCGCATCGCCATCCCGGAGAATCCCACGTGTCCATCGCATCACGACATCGCCTGCGCGCGCTTGCGCCGCTCGCATTCGCCGCGCTCGCGGCCCTGTCGACGCTCGCGCGTGCCGCCGATCCCGTCGAGCTGCAGCTCCTGTTCCCGATCGCCGTGGGCGGCCCGCTCACGCAGATCATGGACAAGCTCACGGCGCGCTACCACGCCACGCATCCCGGCGTCGAGGTCAAGGCCATCTACTCGGGGACCTACGACGAGACGATGACCAAGGCGCGCGCGCAGTTCAAGGCGGGCCAGCCGCCCGACGTGCTGATCGCGAGCGCCGTCGAGCTCTTCAACCTGCGCGACCTCGACATGATCGTCGCGTACGAGGACGCCCTCAAGGGCAGCGACACGAGCTGGACCAAGCGCTTCTACGAGGCGTTCATGGTCAACAGCACGCAGGACGGCAAGACCTGGGGCCTGCCGTTCCAGCGCTCGACGATCATCCAGTACTACAACAAGGACGCGTTCCGCAAGGCGGGCCTCGACCCGGACCACCCGCCGGCGACGTGGGAGGAGCTTCGCGACATGGCGCTCAAGCTGCGCGACGCGGGCGGCGTCAAATTCGGCCTGCAGATTCCTTCGGACAACTTCGGCGACTGGCTGTTCTCCGCGCTGGCGTGGCAGAACGGCCTCGCGCTGGTGAGCCCCGACGGCAAGCACGCGTACTTCAACGACCCGCGCGCCGTCGAGGCGTTGCAATACTGGGTCGACCTCGGCAAGGCCGGCGCGGTGCCGAAGGGCTCGGTGTCGTGGGCGACGACGCCCAAGGACTTCATCGAAGGCAAGGTCGCCATGATGTGGACCACCACCGGCAACCTCACCAACGTGCGCAAGCAAGCGAAGTTCGACTTCGGCGTGTCGCCGCTGCCGGCTCATCGGCAGCCCGGCTCGCCGACCGGTGGCGCCAACCTCTATGTGTTCAAGACCGGCGATACCGCCAAGGAACGCGCCGCGGCCGAGTTCGCCAAGTGGATGAGCGATCCCGAGCAGGCGGCGGAATGGAGCATCGCCACCGGCTACGTCGGCTCGAGCCAGGCCGCGTACGACACGCCGGCGATGAAGGCTTACGTCGCATCCTTTCCCGCGGCGGTCGTCGCGCGCGACCAGCTCGCGCACTACACGCGCTCGCTCGGGCTGCACGGCAACGGTCGCGCCACGGCGGCGCTGTCCGACGCCATCCAGGCCGCGCTGACCGGCACCAAGACGCCGAAGGAGGCGCTCGACGGCGCGCAGAAGACCGCCGACGGCGTGCTCGCCCGCTTCCAGAAATAGCGTGGCGGCCGCGCGGCGCAGGCTCGACCGGGGATGTCGCGGACGTCGGTGATCGCGGCCGGCGCCGCCGCGGTGCCGGGCACTGCGGCGGCGCGCGCGCGGCGCGACACAATAGGCGGCTGGGCGCTGGTCGCGCCGTCGCTCGTGGTCATCGCCGCGTTCACGCTCTACCCGGTCGTGCTGTCGCTGGTGCACGCGTTCACCGCGCCGCGCGGCGGCGTCACGCTGCAGCAGGTGCACGCGATGGTCGACGACGAGGTCCTGCACAAGGTCTTCGTCAACAACCTGGTCTTCGCGGCCGTCACCGTGCCGGCGAGCATCGTCATCGCGCTCGCGATGGCACTGTGGGTCAACGGCAAGATCCGCGGCCGCGCCTTCCTGCGCCTCGCCTTCTTCACGCCCACCGTGCTGCCGATGGTCGCCGCGGCGAGCATCTGGCTGTACTTCTACACGCCGTCGTACGGCCCGATCGACCGGCTGCTCCACGTGTTCGGGCTGCCGGGCCACAATTGGCTCGGCACGCCAGAGACCGCGCTGCCGGCGATCATGGTGGTGACGATCTGGAAGGAAGCCGGCTTCTTCATGATCTTCTACCTCGCCGGGCTGCAGAACATGGCGCCGGAGCTCGAGGAGGCCTCGCGCCTCGAGGGCGCGTCGGCGTGGTACCACTTCCGCCGCGTGACGCTGCCGCTCCTGATGCCCACCACGCTCTTCGTCATGGTCGTCGCGATGACCGCGTCGTTCAAGCAGGTCGAGCACATCTTCGTCATGACGCGCGGCGGCCCCGACAACGCGAGCAGCCTCTTGCTCTACTACATCTACAAGGTCGCGTTCACGTTCTACGACGAGCACTACGCAGCGGTGCTGACCCTCGTGCTGGTCGCCACGTTGCTGCTGCTTGCGTTCCTGCAGTTCCGCGTGCTCGAGCGGCGCATCCACTACCGATGAGGACGACCGACTCGACACGCTGGACCGGCGCGCTGCGGGCGCTGTCCGCCGCCGCGGCATGGCTATGCGCGCTGGCGTGGCTCGCGCCGCTCGCCTACGCGCTGTGGGCGTCGCTGCACGGTGCCGCCGACGAGACGCGCTTCGCGCTCGACGCGCCGTGGACGCTCGCCAATTTCGTCGATGCCTGGCACGCGGCGCCGTTCGGCCGGTACTACGTCAACACGGTCCTGCTGGTGCTCGGCATCCTCGTCGTGCAGCTCGTGCTCAGCACGCTCGCCGCGTACGCGTTCGCCACCGTGCCGTTCCGCGGCAACGGCGTCGCGTTCTGGCTCGTGCTCGTGCAGCTCGTCATCGCGCCCGACGTGCTCATCTCGGAGAACTACAACACGATGGCGAAGCTCGGCCTCGTCGATACGCTGGCGGCGATCGGCCTGCCGTTCTTCGCGAGCGCTTTCGCGATCTTCCTCCTGCGCCAGGCGTTCAAGGCGGTGCCGAAGGAGCTCGACGAGGCGGCCGAGATCGAGGGCTGCTCGCGGCTCTTGCGACTGTGGAAGGTGTACGTGCCGCTGGCGCGACCGACCTACGTGGCGTTCGCGCTGGTGTCGGTCGCCGCCCACTGGAACATGCTGCTGTGGCCGATCGTCGTCACCAACCGCCCCGAGAGCCGGCCGCTGACCGTGGGGCTCGCGATATTCGCCGGTCAGGAAGCCGGCGTCAGCTGGTCGATGCTTTCGGCGGCGACGGTGATCATCATCGCGCCGCTGCTCGTCGCGTTCCTCGTGTTCCAGCGCCAGTTCGTGCAGAGCTTCATGCGCGCCGGCATCCGCTGAGCGGGACGTTCCCCCGCGGCGTGCGCGCCGGCTAAAGCGATTCGGTCTCCGCGGCGCGCGGGCGCCAGACGAGCAGCCTCGCCTCGATCTTCGTCACCAGCGTGTCGAGGATCAGCGCGCAGATCGTCAGCACGACGATGCCGGCGAACACCGTGTTGATGTCGAATGTGCCCTCGGCCTGCAGGATCAGGTAGCCGATGCCCTTGGCCGAGCCGAGGTATTCGCCGACGACCGCGCCGACGAATGCCATGCCGACCGACGTGTGCAGGCTCGAGAACACCCAGGACGTCGCGGACGGCAGGTAGATGTGGCGCAAGAGCTGGCCGCGCGACGCGCCCAGCATCCGCGCGTTGGCGAGCACCACCGGGCTCACCTCCTTGACGCCCTGGAACACGTTGAAGAAGACGATGAAGAACACCAGCGTGACGCCGAGCGCGACCTTGGACAGGACGCCCAGGCCGAACCACACGGCGAAGATCGGCGCGAGGATCACGCGCGGCATCGCGTTCATCGCCGTGATGTAGGGCTCGGCGATCGCCGAGGCGAGCGGCGACAGCGCGAGCCACAGTCCGACGGCGAGCCCGATCAGGCTGCCGATCACGAACGCGAGCAGCGTCTCCCACAGCGTGATCGCGAGGTGCGGCCAGATCTTGCCGGTCACGAACCATTCGATGACGACGCGCACCACCTTGAGCGGCTCGCCGAAGAAGAACGGCGGCAGGACCTTGGTGGTGGTGAGGAGCCACCACATGAAGAACACGAATGCCGCCAGCGCGACGTGGATCGCCGCGAGGCCCGCGCGCGACAGGCGCAGCTCAGTGCTTCGCTTGCGCATAGCCTTTCAGCACCTCGCCGCGCAGCACCTGCCAGATCGCCTCGTGCAGCTCGACGAAGCGCGGCGTCAGGCGGATCTCCGCGACGTCGCGCGGCCGCGGCAGGTCGATCGCGAACTCGCCGATCGGATGCGTGCCCGGCCCCGCCGCCAGCACGACGACGCGGTCTGACAGCGAGATCGCCTCCTCGAGGTCGTGGGTGATGAAGAGCACCGACTTGCGGTTGGCCGACCAGAGCTCGAGGAGCTCGTTCTCCATCAGCTGCCGCGTCTGGATGTCGAGCGCCGAGAACGGCTCGTCCATCAGCAGGATCTCGGGGTCGAGGATCAGCATCTGCGCCAATGCCACGCGCTTGCGCATGCCGCCCGAGAGCTGGTGCGGATAGCGGTCCTCGAAGCCCGCGAGGCCGACGCGCGCGAGCCACTCGCGCGCGCGCGGCGCGGCCTCGGCGCGCTTCGCCCCAGCGAACTCGAGGCCCGCGGCGACGTTGGCGAGCGCGCTGCGCCACGGCATCAGCGCGTCGGCCTGGAACATGTAGCCGGCGCGGCGGTTGAGGCCGTCGAGCGGCGCGCCGTCGACCATCACCGTGCCCGACGACGCGTCGAGGAGCCCCGCCGCGAGGTTGAGCAGCGTCGACTTGCCGCAGCCCGTCGGGCCGACGACCGACACGAACTCGCCGGGCGCGATGGCGAGCGTCGTGTCGCGCACCGCCGTGTAGCGCTCGCCGCCGCCGCGCGCCGCGAACGTGCAGGTGACGGCGTCGAACGCGAGCGCCGCCGTCGCGCCCGCCGCGGTCACTTGTATTTCTGCGCGGCCTTCTGCTGGAAAGCCATGTCCACGGTCTTGGCGATGTCGACCTTGAAGCCCTTGAGGCCGGGGTCGAACGTCGTCAGCACGCGCGCGACGTTCTGCCCCGCCTCGAGGCTGATCGAGCCGTCGTGCTGGAAGCCGGCGAGGTTCTTCTCGAGCGACGCCTTG
>JAICUU010000204.1 GCA_025935675.1 Burkholderiales bacterium | reverse complement strand
GCCATCATCGGCTCGAGCAGCACCGGCGTCGCCTTGCGCATGCCGTCCTTGAACGCGATCGACGCGGCCATCTTGAACGCGTTCTCGTTCGAGTCGACGTCGTGGTACGAGCCGTCGAACAGCGTGACCTTGACGTCGACCACCGGGAAGCCGGCGAGCACGCCGTTGGGCAGCGTCTCGCGCAGGCCCTTCTCGACCGCCGGGATGTACTCGCGCGGCACCGTGCCGCCCTTGATCGCATCGACGAACTCGAAGCCCTTGCCGGCCTCGTTCGGCTCCATCTTGAGCCACACGTGACCGTACTGGCCGCGGCCGCCCGACTGCTTGACGAACTTGCCCTCGATCTCGACCGGCTTCTTGATCGCCTCGCGGTACGCGACCTGCGGCGCGCCGACGTTGGCCTCGACGCCGAACTCGCGCTTCATCCGGTCGACGAGGATCTCGAGGTGCAATTCGCCCATGCCGGAGATGATCGTCTGGCCGGACTCCTCGTCGGTGCGTACGCGGAACGACGGGTCCTCCTGCGCGAGCCGGTTGAGCGCGATGCCCATCTTCTCCTGGTCGGCCTTGGTCTTGGGCTCGACGGCGACGTGGATCACGGGCTCGGGGAAAATCATCTTCTCGAGCGTGATCTCCTTCGCCGGGTCGCACAGCGTGTCGCCCGTCGTCGCTTCCTTGAGACCGACCGCCGCGGCGATGTCGCCGGCGCGCACTTCCTTGATGTCCTCGCGCTGGTTGGCATGCATCTGCAGGATGCGGCCCAGGCGCTCCTTGCGGCCCTTGATCGGGTTGTAGACGGTGTCACCCGACTTGACGACGCCCGAGTACACGCGGAAGAACACGAGCTGGCCGACGAACGGGTCGGTCATGATCTTGAACGCAAGCCCCGCGAACGGCTCGTCGTCCGATGCCGCGCGCTCGCCGATCGAGCCGTTCTCGAGCTCGCCCTTGACCGGCGGGATGTCGGTGGGCGCCGGCATGTAGTCGATGACCGCGTCGAGCATCGCCTGCACGCCCTTGTTCTTGAACGCGGAGCCGCACAGCATCGGCACGATCTCGCCGGCGACGGTGCGCGTGCGCAAGCCCATCTTGATGTCGTCGATCGACAGCTCCCCCGTCTCGAGGTAGCGGTTCATCACTTCCTCGTTGGCCTCGGCGGCGCTCTCGACCATCTTGTCGTGCCATTCCTTCGCCACGCCGGCGAGGTCGGCCGGAATGTCGCGCATGTCGTACTTCATGCCCTGTGTCGCATCGTCCCAGTAGATCGCCTTCATCCGCACCAGGTCGACGACGCCGGCGAACTTGTCCTCGGCGCCGATCGGCACCTGGATCGGCACCGGGTTGGCCTTGAGCCGCGACTTCATCTGCTCGTAGACCTTGAAGAAGTTGGCACCGACGCGGTCCATCTTGTTGACGAACGCGAGCCGCGGCACGTTGTACTTGTTGGCCTGCCGCCAGACCGTCTCGGACTGGGGCTGCACGCCGCCCACCGAGTCGTACACCATGCACGCGCCGTCGAGCACGCGCATCGAGCGCTCGACCTCGATCGTGAAGTCGACGTGCCCCGGGGTGTCGATGATGTTGATCCGGTGCTGCGGGTACGAGCCGTCCATCCCCTTCCAGAAGCACGTGGTGGCGGCGGACGTGATCGTGATGCCGCGCTCGCGCTCCTGCTCCATCCAGTCCATCACGGCGGCACCGTCGTGCACCTCGCCCATCTTGTGGGAGACGCCCGTGTAGAACAGGATGCGCTCGGTGGTCGTGGTCTTGCCGGCATCGATGTGCGCGCTGATGCCGATGTTGCGATACCGCTCGATGGGGGTGGTTCTTGGCATAAAGTAAAAAACCTACGAGGAGCTAGCGAGGCGCTATCGCGCCTCGCACGTCATTTGTAAGTTCGCTCCTAGAAGCGGAAGTGACTGAAGGCCTTGTTGGCCTCCGCCATCCGGTGCACTTCCTCGCGCTTCTTCACCGCGCCGCCGCGGTTCTCGGATGCGTCGAGGAGCTCGCCCGCGAGGCGCGCGCCCATCGACTTCTCGCCGCGCTTGCGCGCCGCCTCGCGCAGCCAGCGCATCGCCAGCGCCATGCGCCGCACGGGGCGCACCTCGACCGGCACCTGGAAGTTGGCGCCGCCGACGCGGCGGCTCTTCACCTCGACCATCGGCCGGGTGTTCTGCATCGCCTGGTTGAACACCTCGAGCGGATCCTTGCCGCCCTTCTTGCTGATGGTCTCGAACGCGCCATAGACGATGCGCTCGGCAACCGACTTCTTGCCGGAAGTCATCAGCACGTTCATGAACTTGGCGACATCGACGGAACCGAACTTGGGATCGGCCAGGATCTCGCGCTTGGGAATTTCTCGACGACGGGGCATGAATACTCCGGAACGGGATTAAGCGGCCTTGGGCCGCTTGGCGCCGTACTTCGAGCGCGATTGCTTGCGGTCCTTGACACCCGCGGTGTCGAGGCTGCCGCGCACCATGTGGTAGCGCACGCCCGGCAGGTCCTTGACGCGGCCGCCGCGGATCAGCACGACCGAGTGCTCCTGCAGGTTGTGGCCCTCGCCGCCGATGTAGCTGATGACCTCGAAGCCGTTGGTCAGCCGCACCTTGGCCACCTTGCGCAGCGCGGAGTTCGGCTTTTTCGGCGTCGTGGTGTACACGCGCGTGCACACGCCGCGCTTCTGCGGGCTCTGCTGCAGCGCCGGGACCTTGCTTTTCGTGCTGGCCGGCTTGCGGCCCTTGCGCACGAGCTGATTGATGGTGGGCATCTAAGTTCTTCCGCTGATTGTCCTGAGATGCGCGTCCGGGCCGGCCTCGATCACCGTTTGCCTTCCGCTGCAGCGCTCACTCACGCTTTTCCCGCGCGCGTCGCAACCGGCCCGCGCGCCATTCGCTCTCGTCCTTCCGCGCCTGCAAATCAAAGTGGCCGCTCGGCGCGCTTTTCGCGCGGCTCGGCAGGCCACTTCGTGCGCCTCGGCAGACACGCATACGGCACGCGCGCTGCCGGGTTCGCTCCGCCCCACCGCCGCTCGAAGGGCCACCGGCACGAAGCTTCCGGGTCGGCCGCTTTCCGGCGCGCGCTTGTCTTGGCGTAGGCCGGGTACGCGGAAAGGGCGAAAAGACCGCGATTATAGTGGGTTATCCGACACCCTGTCAAACGCCTGCGGCGCGGGAATTGCAGGCGCGAACGCCGCCGCGCGGGTGCAAAAAAAGGGCCGGCGGTCGCCCGCCGGCCCTTTGACGCTGCAACGCCCGGTCAGGCGGCGTTCGCCGGCGCCTGCGTGACCGCGACTTCCGCCGTCGCGGCCGCCGCAGCGGCCGCCGCGGCGGCGTCCTCGGCTTCGGCCGTCGCTTCCATCAGCGCCTGCTCGGGACCCATCGCCTTCTGGCGCTTTCGCGCGTTGTGATGCGCGAGGCCCGTGCCCGCCGGAATCAGCCGGCCGACGATGACGTTCTCCTTCAAGCCCCGCAGGTCGTCCTTCTTGCCCATGATCGCGGCCTCGGTGAGCACGCGCGTGGTCTCCTGGAACGATGCCGCCGAGATGAACGAGTCCGTGGACAGCGACGCCTTGGTGATCCCGAGCAGCATGTGCTCGTAGACTGCCGGGCGGCCGTCGTCCTTGGCGACGCGATCGTTCTCGTCGAGGATGTCCGAGCGCTCCACCTGCTCGCCGACGATGAACCGCGAGTCGCCGGCGTCGCTCACCTGCACGCGGCGCAGCATCTGCCGCACGATCACCTCGATGTGCTTGTCGTTGATCTTCACGCCCTGCAGGCGATACACGTCCTGCACCTCGTCGGTGATGTAGCGCGCCAGCGCCTCGACGCCGAGGAGCCGCAGGATGTCGTGCGGATCGGCCGGGCCGTCGACGATGGTCTCGCCCTTGTTCACCACCTGGCCGTCGTGCGCGGTGACGTGCTTGTCCTTCGGGATCAGGTACTCGTGCGGGTTGCCGTCGAGGTCGGTGATCACGAGGCGCTGCTTGCCCTTCGTATCCTTGCCGAACGACACCGTGCCGGTGACCTCCGCCAGCGTGCCGGCGTCCTTCGGCGCGCGCGCCTCGAAGAGCTCCGCCACGCGCGGCAGGCCGCCCGTGATGTCGCGGGTCTTCGACGTCTCCTGCGGGATCCGCGCCAGCACCTCGCCCACCGCCACATCCTGGCCGTCCTTGACCGTGATGATCGAGCCCAGCTGGAACGTGATGTTGACGGGCAGGTCCGAGCCGACGAGGTGGATCTCCTTGCCGGCCTCGTCCAGCAGCTTCACCTGCGGGCGCACGCCCTTGGCCGACGCGCCGGCGCGGCGCTTGGGATCGATGACGACGAGCGTCGAAAGCCCCGTCACCTCGTCCACCTGCTTCGCCACCGTCACGCCTTCCTCGACGTTCTCGAACTTCACGCGGCCCGCGTACTCGGTGATGATCGGGCGCGCGGTCGCGTCCCACTGCGCCAGCACCTTGCCGGCCTTGATCACGTCGCCGTCCTTGACCTGCAGCGTCGCGCCGTACGGCACCTTGTGGCGCTCGCGCTCGCGGCCGTTGTCGTCGTGGATCATCACCTCGCCGGAGCGCGCGATGACGACGAGCTCGCCCTTGGCGTTGGTGACGTAGCGCATCTGCGCCGAGAAGCGCACCTGGCCGGCCGACTTCGATTCGACCTGCGAGGCCGCCGCCGTCCGCGACGCCGCGCCGCCGATGTGGAACGTGCGCATCGTCAGCTGCGTGCCCGGCTCGCCGATCGACTGCGCGGCGATGACGCCCACCGCCTCGCCGACGTTGACGAGGTGGCCACGGCCGAGGTCGCGCCCGTAGCACTTGGCGCAGAGGCCATAGCGGGTCTCGCAGGTGAGCGGCGTGCGCACCTTGACCTCGTCGATGCCGAGGCGCTCGATGTCGTCGACCTCGTCCTCGCCGAGCAGCGTGCCGGCCTCGAAATGCGTGGCCTGCGACTCCGGATTGACGATGTCCGACGCGGCGACGCGGCCGAGGATGCGCTCGCGCAGCGGCTCGATGACCTCGCCGCCTTCCACCAGCGCCTTCATCACCACGCCGTTGCGCGTGCCGCAGTCGTCGCCGGTGACGACGAGGTCCTGCGTGACGTCGACGAGGCGCCGCGTCAGGTAGCCCGAGTTCGCGGTCTTCAACGCCGTGTCGGCGAGGCCCTTGCGCGCGCCGTGCGTGCTGATGAAGTACTGCAGCACGTTGAGGCCCTCGCGGAAGTTCGCCGTGATCGGCGTCTCGATGATCGAGCCGTCGGGCTTCGCCATCAGGCCGCGCATGCCGGCCAGCTGGCGGATCTGCGCGGCGGAGCCGCGCGCGCCCGAGTCGGCCATCATGAAGATCGAGTTGAACGAGTCCTGCTTCGCCGGCTTGCCGTCGCGGTCGATCACTTCCATCGTGCCGAGCTGCGCCATCATCGCCTTCGCAATGTCGTCGCCCGCACGTCCCCAGATATCCACGACCTTGTTGTAGCGCTCGCCCTGCGTGACGAGACCCGACGTGTACTGCGCCTCGATCTCCTTCACCTGCGCTTCGGCGTCGGCGATGATCTTCGTCTTCTCGGCCGGCACCAGCATGTCGTCGGCGGCGAACGAGATGCCGCCGCGCGTCGCGAGGCTGTAGCCCGCCTGCATGAGCTTGTCGGCGAAGATCACCGTTTCACGCAGGCCGCAGCGACGGAAGCTCGCATTGATGATGCGCGAGATCTCCTTCTTCTTGAGCGGCTTGTTGATGTAGGAGAACGGCAGCCCCGGCGGCAGGATCTCGGAGAGCAGCGCACGGCCGATCGTCGTGTCGTAGCGCGTGATCTTCTCGATCTTCTCGCCGTCCTTGACGTCGACCTCCTTGATGCGCACCTTGACGCGCGCGTGCAGCTCCGCCTGGCGCGATTCGTACGCGCGTGCCGCCTCGGCGACGTCGGCATACGCCGCGCCGTCGCCGGCAGCCCCGATCTTCTCGCGCGTCGCGTAGTAGAGGCCGAGCACGATGTCCTGCGACGGCACGATGCACGGCTCGCCGTTCGACG
>JAICUU010000356.1 GCA_025935675.1 Burkholderiales bacterium | reverse complement strand
CGACGTTCCGCGGCTGGTCACGGCCTATTACGCCGGAGTGCCCGACCCGTCGATACCGTCCCAGCGTGTCGTGTTCGGGACATCGGGCCACCGCGGCTCTTCGTTCGACACGAGCTTCAACGAGCGTCACGTGCTGGCGATCACGCAGGCCATCTGCCGGTATCGCAAGCAATGCGGCATCGACGGTCCGCTGCTTCTCGGTTTCGACACGCACGCGCTGTCGGCACCCGCCTTCGCGAGCGCGCTCGAGGTCCTCGCCGGCAACGACGTCGACGTGATGATCGCGCGACACGACGAGTACACGCCGACGCCGGCGATCTCGCATGCGATTCTCCGCTACAACCGCCGGCGAACTTCGGGACTCGCGGATGGCATCGTCATCACGCCTTCGCACAATCCGCCGGACAACGGCGGCTTCAAGTACAACCCGCCCAACGGCGGGCCCGCGAGCGAGGCGACGACGCGATGGATCGAGTCCGCGGCCAACGGGCTCCTCGAGCGCAGGGCCGGGGCGATCAAGCGCTGTCCGCTGGCCAGAGCGCTGCGCGCCGCGACGACCCATCGCCACGACTTCCTGCGCGCCTACGTCGACGACCTGGCCAGTGTCATCGACATGGACGTGCTGGGCGGCGCCGCCATTCGTCTCGGCGTCGACCCGCTCGGTGGCGCCGGCGTCCACTACTGGGCGCCGATCGCCGAGCGCTACCGCATCGACCTCCACGTCGTCGACGACACCGTCGACCCGACGTTCCGGTTCATGCCGCTCGACTGGGACGGCCGCATTCGGATGGACCCTTCGTCGCCGTATGCGCTGCAAACCCTGATCGCGATGAAGGATCGCTTCGACGTCGCGTTCGCCTGCGACACCGATCACGACCGCCACGGCATCGTGACGCCTGCCGACGGACTCATCGCGCCGAATCACTATCTCGCGGTGGCGATCGACTATCTGTATCGGCATCGTCCGCGTTGGCCCGCGGGTGCCGCCGTCGGCAAGACCGTCGTCAGCAGCAGCCTGATCGACCGCGTGGCGGCGAGGCTCGGACGCCGCCTCTTCGAGGTGCCGGCGGGATTCAAGTGGTTCGTCGACGGCCTGCACGACGGCGCGCTCGGCTTCGCCGGCGAGGAGAGTGCGGGCGCATCCTGCCTGCGACGCGACGGCAGGGCGTGGACGACCGACAAGGATGGCATCGTCGCGGCGCTGCTGTCGGCCGAGATGACGGTGCGCCTGGGCCGGGATCCGGGCGAAATCTACCGCGGGCTCGCGCAGGCCCTTGGAAAGCCTTTGGAGCGGCGAGTGCAAGCTGCGGCGACGCCGCGGCAGAAGCAAATGCTGGCACGGCTTTCACCCTGCCAGTTTCACCCTGCGGAGCTCGCCGGCGAAAACATCGAAGCCGTCCTCGACCGCGCGCCCGGCAACGACGCGCCCATCGGCGGGCTCAAGGTCATCGCCCGCAGCGGCTGGTTCGCCGTACGTCCCTCGGGTACCGAGGACATCTACAAGATCTACGCGGAAAGCTTCCGTGGCGGCGATCATCTCGATTGCCTCGTCGAAGAGGCACGAACCATGGTCGAAGCCGCGCTGGCGACGAAACGCCGGATACGCGCGTCGGCGCGCCGACGTTGAACGACGCCGTCTTCATCCATCGAGCGGCAACGTTGCCAGGACGGGCTTGTCCGCCGGCACGCCGGTTTCGCCGGCCGGTACATCCGGGCCCCGACGCACCGCCACCCACCCCATGAAGATCTGGTAACCGAGCGCCAGCGCCGTGGCGCCGACGAACATTCCGACGATTCCTCCGCTTGCCATGCCGCCCAGCGCACCCAGCAGGATGACCGGCATCGGCGCGTCGACGCCGCGACCGATCATCAAGGGCTTGAGCACGTTGTCGAGCATGCCGGCGACGAACAACAGCACCGTGTAACCCAGCGCCGCCGCGTTGCCGTGATTGCCCTGCAGCCAGATATAGGCGATTGCGGGCAGTGTCACGACGAATGCGGGCACCTGGGCGATCCCGAGCACCAGTGTGACGACGGTGAGCACGCCCGCGGCGGGAACGTTCGCCACGTGCAGGCAGAGCCCGATGACGATGGCCTGGATGAACGCGACGCCGATGACGCCTTGCGCGACCGCACGAATGGTCGCCGTCGCGAGGCGCGCGAATTCGGGCCCACGCTCGGCTCCGGCGGCACGCTCGAAAATCGCGCGCATGCTGCGACTGCCGGCCCGGCCGAACGCCATCAGGATGCCGGCGACGATGAACGACGCGAAAAACTGCAATAGACCCACGCCGATGCTCGCGACGAAGGCCAGCGCCGCCCTGGCGAGATTGCCGATCTTGGGTTGAAGGCTCCGGACGAGGGATGGCAGGTCGCTGTGCGCTTGCGACCAGGCAGCGTG
>JAICUU010000346.1 GCA_025935675.1 Burkholderiales bacterium | reverse complement strand
GCGCTGTCCGTACGCGGTGGTCGGCCATGCGAGCGACGATGGGCGCCTCGTCGTCGACGACGCCCGCTTCCGCAATTCGCCGGTCGACGTCCCGCTCGACGTGATCCTCGGCAGGGCGCCGCGGATGACGCGCGACGTGCAGAGCGTCGCGCGCACGCTGCCGTCGCTCGATCTTGCCGGCGTCGCGCTCGACGATGCGCTCCACCGCGTGCTGCAGCTTCCGGCGGTCGCCGACAAGACGTTCCTCGTGACGATCGGCGACCGCACCGTCGGCGGCCTGTGTGCGCGCGACCCGATGGTGGGCCCGTGGCAGGTGCCGGTCGCCGATTGCGCGGTGACGCTGATGGATTTCGACGGCCACGCCGGCGAGGCGATGGCGATGGGCGAGCGCACGCCGCTCGCGCTGATCGACGCGCCGGCGTCGGGGCGCATGGCGGTCGGCGAGGCGATCACCAACATCGCCGCCGCCGACATCGCAGCACTTGCTAACGTCAAGCTCTCCGCGAACTGGATGGCGGCCGCGGGCCACCCGGGCGAGGATGCCGCGCTCTACGCGACCGTGCGCGCGGTGCGCGACCTTGCGATCGCGCTCGGCGTCTCGATCCCCGTCGGCAAGGATTCGATGTCGATGCGCACGACATGGTCCGATGCCGACGGCGAGCACGCGGTGACCGCGCCGGTGTCGCTGATCGTCTCGGCGTTCGCGCCCTCGCGCGACGCGCGCGCCTGCCTGACGCCGCTCTTGCGCGACGACGCGGGCGCGACGCGCATCGTCCATCTCGACGTCGCCGGGAGCCGCCGCCGCCTCGGCGGCTCGGCGCTCGCGCAGGTGCATGGCCAGCTCGGCGACGCGGCGCCCGACGTCGACGATCCGGCGCGGCTCGCGGCGTTCTTCGCGTGCGTGCGCGCGCTCGCCGGCGAGGGCCGCATCCTCGCCTACCACGACATCGCCGACGGCGGGCTCGTCGTGACGCTGCTGGAGATGGCGTTCGCGTCGCGCTGTGGCCTCGACGTCGACGTCGCGGGGGGCGACGTGTTGGCCGCGCTGTTCGCCGAGGAGCTCGGCGCCGCGCTGCAGGTGCGTGAAGAGGACGCCGCGGCGGTCGTCGCGGCCGCGCGCGCGGCCGGGCTCGATGCGCACGTCGTGGCCACGCCGGTGGCGGGCGATCGCGTGCGGATCCGCCGTGACGGCCGCACCTTGCTGGAATCGTCGCGCGTCGCGCTGCATCGGCGCTGGTCGGCGACGACGCACGCGATGCAGCGCCTGCGCGACAACCCGCAGGCGGCCGACGCGGAGCATGCGCGATTGGACGATGCTGCGGACCTCGGCATCGCGGCGACGCTCACGTTCGATCCGGCGGCCGACGTGGCTGCGCCGTTCATTGCACGCGGTGCGCGGCCGAAGGTGGCGATCCTGCGCGAGGAGGGCGTCAACGGCCATGTCGAGCTCGCCGCCGCATTCGACCGCGCGGGTTTCGACGCGCTCGACGTGCACATGAGCGACCTCGCCGCCGGGCGGCGCGACCTCGCCGATTGCGCGGGCTTCGCCGCCGGCGGCGGGTTCTCGTACGGCGACGTGCTGGGCGCCGGCGCCGGATGGGCGAAGTCGATCCTCTACGTGCCGCGGATGCGCGATGCGTTCGCGACGGTCCTCGCGCGCGGCGACACGTTCGCGATCGGCATCTGCAACGGCTGCCAGATGATGGGCAACCTTCGCGCGATGGTGCCGGGCGCTGCGCACTGGCCGCTGTTCGTGCGCAACGCCTCCGAGCAGTTCGAGGCGCGGCTCGTCAGCGTCGAGATCGTCAAGAGCGCGTCGCTCTTCTTCGCCGGCATGGAAGGCAGCCGCATCCCGGTCGCGGTCGCGCACGGCGAGGGCTACGCGCAGTTCGACGACGACGCGCAGCGCGCCGCCGCGGCGCCGCACGTCGCGATGCGCTTCGTCGACGGTGCAGGCGAGGCGACCGAGCGGTATCCGTTCAACCCGAACGGCTCGCCCGGCGGTATCACGGGCCTCACGACCGCCGACGGACGCTTCACGATCCTGATGCCGCATCCGGAGCGCGTGTTCCGCAGCGTGCAGATGTCGTGGCGCCCGCGCACCTGGGGCGAGGACTCGCCGTGGATGCGGATGTTCCGCAACGCCCGCGTCGCGCTTGGCTGACGTGGTTGTAGAAGGAGTTGCGATGTCACTGACCGTTTACGCGATCGACGGCGTCACGCCGGTCGTCGACCCGACCGCCTACGTGCATCCATCGGCGGTGCTGATCGGCGACGTCATCGTCGCCGCCGGCTGCTACATCGGTCCCTGCGCTTGCCTCCGCGGCGATTTCGGCCGCATCGACGTGCGCGCCGGCGCCAACCTGCAGGACACCTGCGTGATGCACGGGTTTCCCGGCACCGATACCATCGTCGAGGAGGGCGGGCACATCGGCCACGGCGCGGTGCTTCACGGCTGCGTCGTGAAGCGCAACGCGCTCGTCGGCATGAACGCCGT
>JAICUU010000133.1 GCA_025935675.1 Burkholderiales bacterium | reverse complement strand
GGGACGCGCGGGCCCGCGTCGCAGCGCCTCGGCGCCGCGGCTCATCTCGGCATCGAGGATCGTGCCGGCCTGCGCCTTCAACGCCTTGAGGTTGGGCGGCGGCCGCGTGGGGATCAGCATCGCCAGCACCACGCCCGACAGCGTCGCGTGCAGGCCGCTCGCGTGCACCGCCGCCCACAGCGCGACGCCGGTCACCGCATAGGGCATCGCGCGATAGACGCCGGATCGATTGAGCACAACGAGCACGAGCGTCAGCGCGATGGCGAGCCCGACATACGTGACGTCGAGCCCGTTCGAGTAGAAGAGCGCGACGATGACGATCGACCCCAGGTCGTCGACGATCGCCGCCGCCGTCAGGAACACGCGCAGTTCCACCGGCACGCGCCGGCCGAGCATCACGATGAGCGCGACGGCGAATGCCGTGTCCGTCGTCGTCGGCACGCCCCAGCCGTGCGTCCACGGCCCCTGCGGGATGACCGCGAGGTAGACGGCCGCCGGCACCGCCATGCCACCGAGCGCGGCGGCGACCGGGAGCGCCGCGAGCCGCCGCGTCGACAGCCGGCCGATCGCGAACTCGCGCTTGATCTCGAGGCCGACGACAAGGAAGAAGATCGTGAGGAGGCCGTCGTCGATCCACTCGACGAGCGGCATCCGGAAGCGATGCTCGCCGAACGCGAGCCCGAACGGCGCCTGCCAGAACGCCGTGAACGCGTCGCCTGCCGGCGAGTTGACGATCGCGATCGCGAGGAGCGTCGCCAGCAGCAGCAGCACGCCGGTGGCCGGCGCCCAGCTCGCGAAGTCGACCGCGGCCGAGTGCACGCGATGGCCGAGCGAACCCAGCATCGCCTCGGACAGCGCCATCTCGTCCCAGGTGCCGTCGTAGCGGCGGCCGTTGACGAAGAAGGTCGGCGTCACGCGCACACCGCTCGCCCGCGCGCTCGCGATGTCCGCATCGACCCTCGCCTCCGCGCGTTCGCGGGTCTCGGCGTCGGCGGGCAGCCCGAACTTCGCCGCGACCGCGACGAGGTCCTCCTCGGTCAGCGCTTGCGAGCGCGTCATCAGCTCGACGTGCACCGCCCAGAACGTTGCCTCGTCGGGCGCCGTCTCGGCGAGGATCGCGGCGCGCCGGGCGAGATCGTGATTGGTGATCGGGCGCTGGCGGAACGCGTAGCGCATACGCCCGCCGTAGCGGTCGCGCAGCCGCACGACTTCCTCGTTGGCGACGCGGCAGTACGGGCAGGCGTAGCTGCCGTATTCGACGAGCGTGAGGTCGGCGCTCGGCGCGCCGAGCACGTGGTCGTGGCGCGGGTCGACCGGGCGGTCGAGGCGATGCGCGAAGCCCGCGTCGGTCACCGTTTCCCCCGGAGGGGGACCGCAGCTTGGGCGGGCCCGGCGGCGCTCATCGGTGCCCCCGAGTCAGCCCGCCAGGAACGACGCGATGGCGGGATCGGCGTGCAGCGCCGCGAGCGCGCGCTCGTCGGGCAGCTCGGGCTTGTCGCGCGTCGCGTCCACCATGCAGAGAAAACCGAGCGGCGCGCCCGCGTCGGCGCGGAACTGGTGCCATGTGCGCGGCGCGACGCTGACGAGGTCGTGCTCGGCGATCGCATGGATCGTGCGCCCGACGAGCACGCGGCCGCGGCCGCGCAGCACCAGCACCGCATGCGCATGGACGTGGCGCTCCAGCGTCGAATGGCCGCCCGGCGCCACCTCGAAGTAGCGCAGCTCGCCTTGCATGTCGGGCCGCTTGAACAGCGTCTGCCGCGTGACGTCGCGAAACGGTGCGGCGCGCTCGTCCTTGTAGCGCGTCAGGTCGACGCCGTCCCAGCGGAATTCGCCGGCACGCACGAAGCGGCGCACCGGTGCTTCGTCGACCGGCTCGCTCATGCGACCTCCACGGGCGCCGCCACCGCGTCGACGAACGCGCGGCAGCGCGCCCCGAGTCCTTCGCGCGCCATCAGCAGGTCGCCGCCGATCAAGAGCATCGCGTCGTCGCCGAAGAACGCGCGCATCTCGGCGACGCGCGCGAGCGTCATTCCCCCGGCCGGTACCGGCAGCGCCGGCAGGAGGCCGTGCAGCGGCCCGCGCGCGGCATCGGCGAGCGCGCGGCAGGTGTCGCGCGTGTAGCCGAAGCGGCCGGCGAAGTTGGGGAAGATCGTCGCGTCGGCGCCGAACAGCCGGAACAGCGTGCCGAGCAGCGCCGGCGCCGCGATGCGCGCGACACCCGCGAGCGCCGGGTGCGCGAGGATCGGCACGCCGGCGTCCTGCGCGAGCGCCGCGAGCGACGCGACGCCGCTCACCATCGGCGCCAGCATCAGCATGCCCACGCCCTCGTCGCGCGCGAACGCCGCGCGCCGCTGCATCGTCGCGTAATCGCCGGTGAGGTTGGGCGCGTAGAGCGTGGTGGCGCCGCGCGCGCGATTCGCGGCGGCGACCGCGCGCTGCACGGCGCGCACGCGCGCCTCGAACGGCGCCGACGCCTGGTCGGCGAGGCCGTGATCGTCCTTGATCACGTCGATGCCGGCGCGCGCCAGCGAGCCGGCGAGCGCGGCGAGATCCTCGGGTGAGAGGCCCTGCGGCTTGAGCGCCGAGCAGGTCAGCGGCCGCGCGAGCGCGCCACAGCGCGCGCGCAATCCGGCGATGCCGTGGCGGGGCCCGCCGAAGCCGCGCGCGAATCCGGCCGGAAACCGCACGTCGACGAGCGCGACGTCGTCGAGCAACGAGGCGTTGCCGAACAGCATGTTGATGAGCTGGCCGGCCTCGCCGCCGGTGGTCTCGGTCGCGAGCGCGATCGTCACGTCGAACGCACCGTCGCCGGCGGGCACGATGCCGTCGACGCGGCCGACGACCTCGTCGCGCACGCGTGCGTCCCGCACTGCGGCGAGCGGCAACTCGACGCTCTGCTCGAGCGCGATGGCGCCCGCGCGCGCCTCGATCGTGCCGGCCGAGGCGCGCACGCGATAGACGGCCGCGAAGCGGCGCTCGTCTTGCGCGTCCGGCGACGGCGATGGGAGGCTCGTCACGTCGCGCCGTCGCCTACACCGACGAGCACTGGCAACCGTGCGAGCGTCGCCACCACGCGATCGGGCGCGCCCGGCAGTCGCTCGTCGGGCTCTGCATGGCGATTGCACCAGATCGCGCGCATGCCGAAGGCCGACGCCGCGTGCGCATCCCAGCCGTTCGACGAAACGAACGCGATCGCGTGCGCGCGCCTTCCGCTGCCGTCGACGGCAAGCCGGTAGACATCGGGATGCGGCTTGAAGACGCCGGCCGCCTCGACCGACCAGACGGCGTCGAGCATGGCGTCGAGCCCCGACGCGCGCGCCGCCGAGGCCAGCATGGCCGGCGCGCCGTTCGACAGGATCGCCGTGAACACACCCGCGCGGCGGAGTGCCGCGAGCATCGCCGGCACCTCGGCGTAGACGTCGGGCGTGCGATAGAGCTCGAGGAGCCGCGCGCGCAGCGCGGCATCGTCGACTCGCAGTGCGTCGAGCGCGAAATCGAGCGCGTCGGATGTCACCTGCCAGAAATCGACGTGGCGGCCCTGCACGGTGCGCAGCCACGAATACGCGAGCTGTCGCTCGCGCCACAGCGCGGCCAGGCGCGGCGCGTCGTCGCCGAGGGCGTCGGTGCAGCGCCGCGCCGGCGACGCGACATCGAACAGCGTGCCGTACGCATCGAATGCGCAGGCTTCGATGCCGGCGAGCGGTTGCATCGTCGTCGCGGCACTACGCGCGGCTCGACCAGGGACGGCAGGCGCGACGCTCATGACGTCGCCGCGGCGCCGACCGACTCGAGCAATGCCACGCTGCCGAGGCCGCCATCCGCGCAGATGCTGACGATCGCGCGCGCGCCGGCTTCGCGCGCGGCGATCTCCTTGACCGCCTGCGACAGGATGCGCGCGCCGGTGGCGCCGAACGGATGGCCGAGCGCGACGCTGCCGCCGTTGGGATTGACGCGGTCGGGGGGAAACGCGCCGAGCGCGGCGTCGACGCCGGCGCGCTCGCGCAGGAACTGCGGATCCTCGAGCGCCTTGATGTGGAACGCCACCTGCGCGGCGAACGCCTCGTGGATCTCCCACAGGTCGATATCCGCGTACGTGAGCCCGTGCCGCGCGAGGAGTCGCGGGATCGCGAATGCCGGCGCCATCAGGAGTCCCTCGCGACGAAAGTCGACGGCGGCGAGCTCGAAGTCGACGAGCCGCGCGCGGGGCGTCGCCGCCGGCAGCCGTGCGAGCCCCTCGCGTGTCGCCACCCAGACGCTCGCCGCGCCGTCGGTCAGCGGCGACGAGTTGCCTGCGGTGAGCGAGCCTTGCCCGCTTTGCCGATCGAACGCGGGACGCAACGCCGCGAGCCTGGCGAGCGAGGTGTCGGCGCGCGGCAGGGTGTCGCGGCGCGTGCCGGCGACCTCGATGACGAGATCGTCGAAGAATCCGCGGTTCCACGCCGCGAACGCGTGCTCGTGGCTCGCGAGCGCGATCCGGTCCTGCGTGTCGCGGTCGATCCGCCATTCCTTCGCGGTGATCTCCGTGTGCTCGCCCATGCTCATGCCGGTGCTGCGGTTGGCGACCGCCGGGATGTAGAGGCGAAGGTCGCGGCGACGCAGCGCGGCGAGCGCATCGAGGCGCGCGCCGAAGCTCTTTGCCGCGCGAAAGCGCCGCAGCCATTGCGACAGGTCGACGCCGAGACCCACCTGCACGTGGCTCATGCTCTCGACGCCGCCCGCCAGCGCCAGCGTGCGCGCGCCGCCGTCGAGCATGCCGGCGGCCTCGAGCGCGGCGACCATGCTCGTCGAGCACGCCATCACCGTCGAGAACGCCGGGATCGTCGCCGGCACGCCGGCATCCATCAGCACCTCGCGCGCGAGATTGCTCCACGTGAGGTTCGGGATCACCGTTCCCCACACGGCGAAATCCGGCGTCGCTGTACCAAGCGTGCCCAGCATGTGGCGCACCACGGGCACCGACAGCTCGATCGCGTCGAGCGCGGCGAGCGGACCGTCGACCTTGGCGAACGGCGTGCGCACGCCGCTCGCGAAGTAGATGTCGGGCCGCGCCGAAGGCGTCGTCGTCGTCATGGCTCCCGTGCGATCGGCGGCGGCGCTCCGCCCTCGCCCTTGGCGACCACGCGCGCGATCGCGGCGACGTAGTCCGACTCGAGCTTGGCGGGCGCGTTCGCCTCGATGCCGAGATCGTGGATCAAGCCGTCGGCAAGGCCGTAGATCCAGCCGTGCAGCGCGAGCTTCTGGTCGCGCGCCCACGCGTCGGCGACGATCGTCGTGCGCGCGACATGGTGGACCTGCTCGATCACGTTGAGCTCGCACAGCCGGTCGGCGACGGTGGCGTCGTCGGGCAGCGAGCGCAGGTATCCGATGTGCCGCTCGGCGACGTCCTGCACATGACGAAGCCAGTTGTCGATGAGGCCGAGCGGGCGCCCCTCCCACGCGGCGCGCACGCCGCCGCAGCCGTAGTGGCCGACGACGATCACGTGCTCGACGCGCAGCACGTCGACGGCGAACTGCAGCACCGACAGGCAGTTCAAGTCGGTGTGCACGACGACGTTGGCGACGTTGCGATGGACGAACATCTCGCCCGGCAGCAGGTCGACGATCTCGTTCGCCGGCACGCGGCTGTCCGAGCAGCCGATCCACAGGTACTTGGGGTTCTGCTGCGCGGCGAGCTTGCGGAAGAACTCCGGGTCGCCGCGCTGCACGCCCTCGGCCCATCCGCGATTGCGCTCGATCAGGTGCTTCAACGACGGCATGGGCGAGGCATCCTCGGCGGACGATCGTGTCGCGACCGGCCGGACGGCCGTGCGTGACGCGCATCCATCGCCACAGTATATCGGCCGCGGGATTGCACGCCCGGCCGCGGGGCTTCTCTGGTATGTTCGGCGTTGCCGATCGAACGATGCCCGACGACAACGCACCCGTGGCGCCACGCCTCGCGGACACGACGCCCGACGCCAAGGACCTGCCGCTGCGCGACGACACGCGGCTGCTCGGCCGCACGCTCGGCGCGGTGCTGCGCGAGCGCACCGGCGACGCGGGTTTCGCGCGCGTCGAGGCGATCCGCCAGACCGCCGTGCGCTTCCACCGCGCGTCGCCCGCGGAAGCACCGCCGATCGCCGCGGAGTTGCGCGCGCTGATCGACGAGCTTGGCGTCGACGACATGCTGACGGTGGTTCGCGCGTTCAGCTATTTCTCGCTGCTCGCCAACATCGCCGAGGACGTCCACCAGAACCGCCGCCGCCGCGCGCACCGGATCGCCGGCGACCCGCCGCAGCCCGGCAGCGTCGCGCACGCGCTCGCGAGGCTCGCCCGCGACAACGTGCCGGGCGAGGCGATCGTCGCGCTGCTCGCAACGGCCGGTGTCTCGCCGGTGCTGACCGCGCACCCCACCGAGGTGCAGCGCCAGAGCATCCTCGACATCCAGTCGGCGGTGGCGGCGCTGCTCGCGCGGCGTGAAGGCGCCGCGGGAGACGGCGAGACGACGGCCCGCGTCGATGCCGAGCTCGCCTGCCGCGTGCTGACGCTCTGGCAGACGTCGACGCTGCGCACCGCGCGCTTGCGCGTCATCGACGAGATCGACAACGCGCTCGCTTACTACCGGACGACGTTCCTCGGCGAGCTGCCGCGGATCCATGTCGACCTCGAGACGGCGCTCCGCGCACGCGGCGACGTCGCGCCCGATTACCGCGTGCCGGCGGTGCTGCGGATGGGCTCGTGGATCGGCGGTGATCGCGACGGCAACCCGTACGTCTCCGCCGACGTGCTCGCCGAGGCGATCCGCCGGCAGTCGGCGGTCGCGATCGCGCATTACCTCGACGAGGTGCACGCGCTCGGCGCCGAGCTGTCGCTCGCGCGCACGCTCGCGCCGCCCACGCCCGCGCTCGACGCACTCGCGGCGCGTGCCGGTGACCCGTCGCCATTTCGCCACGACGAGCCGTACCGGCAAGCGCTCGTCGGCATGTACGCGCGCCTCGCGCAGACCCTCAATGCGCGCACCGGCGCCCGGCCCGCGCGCGAGTCCAAGGTCGCGCAGCCGGCGTACGCCGACGCCGCCGAATTCGCCGCGGACTTGCGCACCATCGCCGCATCGCTCGCGAGCCACGGCTCGGCGGCGCTCGCCGAGCGGCGCCTGCGGCCGTTGCAGGCCGCCGTCGACGCCTTCGGCTTCCACCTGGCGACGCTCGACCTGCGGCAGAACTCGGTACGCCACGAGGCGGTCGTCGCCGAGCTCCTCGCCAAGGCCGGCGTCGTCGCCGACTATCGTGCGCTCGACGAGGCGGCGCGCGTCGAGCTCTTGACGCGCGAGCTCGCCGAGCCGCGCCTGTTGCGCTCGCCGTTCCTCGACTACGGGCCCCTGGTACAAAGCGAGATGGCGATCCTCGAGGTCGCAGCGCGGATCCGGCGCGAATGCGGCGGCGACGCGCTCGCGCACTACGTGATCTCGATGTGCGAGGCGCTGTCCGACCTGCTCGAGGTCGCGGTGCTGCTGCGCGAGGTCGGGCTCGTCGTGTACGCGCCCGGCCCGCGCTGCCGCGTCGACATCGTGCCGCTGTTCGAGACGATCGACGACCTCGCGCGCTGCGGCGCGGTGATGGACGAGGCGTTCGCGCATCCGGTCTACCGCGGCTTCGTCGCATCGCGCGGCGACGTGCAGGAGGTGATGCTCGGCTATTCGGACAGCAACAAGGACGGCGGCTACGTCGCCGCCAACTGGGCGCTCTACGTCGCCGAGCGCGAGCTGGTCAGCCGCTTCGCGCGCGCCGGCGTGCGGCTGCGCCTGTTCCACGGCCGCGGTGGCACCGTCGGCCGCGGCGGTGGTCCCGCGTACCAGGCGATCCTCGCGCAGCCGCCCGGCAGCGTCGCCGGCGCGATGCGCATCACCGAGCAGGGCGAGATCATCGCCAGCAAGTACTCGGACCCGACGCTCGGCCGTCACAACCTCGAGACGCTCCTCTCGGCGGTGATCGAGGCGACCCTCGTCGGCGGCGCCACGGACGGCCCCGACGCCAACCCCGGGTACCACGAGGTGATGCGCGCGCTCGCCGACGCCGCCTACCGTGCGTACCGCGCGCTGGTCTACGACGACCCGCATTTCGTCGCGTACTTCAACGCGGCGACGCCGATCAGCGAGATCGCCGAGCTCAACATCGGCAGCCGGCCCGCGTCGCGCACCGGCTCGCGGCGCATCGAGGACCTCCGCGCGATTCCCTGGGTGTTCAGCTGGGGGCTGACGCGCCTGATGCTGCCGGGCTGGTATGGCTTCGGCGCCGCCGTCGACAAGTGGCTCGCCGACCATCCCGGCGGCCTGCCGCTGTTGCGCACGATGTATGCGACGTGGCCGTTCTTCCGCACGTTCCTGTCGAACATGGACATGGTGCTCGCCAAGACCGACCTCGCGATCGCGTCGCGCTACGCGGCGCTCTACGACGACGACGCGAACCGCGAGCGCATCTTCGCAACGATCCGCGACGAGCACGCGCGCACCTGCCGGCAGCTTTTCGCGATCACCGGGCACGACGCGCTCCTCGCCGACAACCCGACGCTCGCGCGCAGCATCCGCAACCGCTTCCCGTACATCGACCCGCTCAACCACGTGCAGATCGCGCTGCTTTCGCGGCTGCGCGCGGGGCACAGCGACGACGCCACGCGGCGCGCGCTGCACCTCACGATCAACGGGCTCGCGGCCGGCCTGCGCAACAGCGGCTGACCCGGCGCTAGCGCGTCATCGCCGCGCGGATCGTGGTGCGCAGCGCCGGTATCAGCTCACGCTCGAGCCAGGGATGCCGCTGGAACCACGGCGTATTGCGCGGCGACGGGTGTGGCAGCGGGAAGTAGCGCGGCGCGTACTCGCGCCAGGCGGCGACCGTCTCGGTCAGCGACGCCTTCCGCGACCTGCCGAGGTAGTAGCGCTGCGCATAGGCGCCAATGAGGAGCGTCACCTCGATGCCGGTGAGCGCGGCATCGAGCCGCGGCCGCCACAGCCTCGCGCACTCGGGACGCGGCGGATTGTCGCCTCCCGCGCCGCGGCCGGGGTAGCAGAACCCCATCGGCGCGATCGCGATCCGCGCGCCATCGTGGAACTCGCGCATATCGACACCCATCCACGCGCGCAGGCGCTCGCCGCTCGCGTCGTCCCACGGCACGCCCGACGCATGCACGCGCGCGCCCGG
>JAICUU010000004.1 GCA_025935675.1 Burkholderiales bacterium | reverse complement strand
GCCGTCGCTGCCCGTGACGAAGCGGATGTCGTCGCCGCCGAGCGCGGCGAGGTCGAGGCTGCCCTGCTCGAAGGCGAGGATCATCGGCTGCGATTCCTCGATGATCGACACCTCGACGCGTCCGACCTGCGGCAGCGCCTTGCCCTTCATCGACGCCACGAGCGCGCGCTTTGCAGGATCGCTGCTGTCCGGAAACCTGAGCGTCCGGTAATGCGGGTTGGCGTCGAACACCACGCGCGAGGCGCGCTTCCACTCGACGAGCCTGTACGGTCCCGTGCCGACCGGATGCGACAGGATGTCGTCGCCGTACGCCTCGACGACCTCGCGCGCGACCGCCATCGTCTGCAGGCCGGCGAGCTGCTCGAGCAGCGTGTAGTCGGGCTGGTCGAGGACGATGCGCAGCGTGTAGCGATCGGGCGCCGTGAGCCCCGCGATCGGCGCGTCGTAATCGAACGCAGCGCCCGGCTTGCGCGCGGCGTCGACGACGGCGCGCGCGCCGGCGATCGCATCGGTCATGCCGGTGTCGCCGCCGCCGCGCAGGTTGGGGTCGATCATCCGCTTGATCGAGTAGACGTAGTCCTGCGCGACGAGCTCGCGCGGCTTGCCCTTGAACGCGGGATCGTCGGTGAAGCGGATCCCCTTCTGCAGCGTGATCGTCCACGTGCGGCCGTCGGGCGACACCTGCGGCATCGCCGCGGCGGTGTTGGGAATGACGTGGGCCGGCGTCGCGAGGTACTCGAACTGGTAGAGCGCCTCGAAGACCTGCGACGTGAGCCGTGTCGAGTAGAGGTCGGTGGGCTGCTGCGGGTCGAGGCTCGCGATGTCGTTGAACGCGATCCGCAGCACCTTGTGCGGGTCGGCGCCCGCCTGCGCGCTGCCGGCGACGAGCGCCGCGGCGACCATGAAGGCCGCCGCGGCAAGGGCCAAGCGCATGAGCCGCACGAGCCGGCGCTACGCGGACGGCGGCGCGTCCTTGCGCGTCTCGACCATCTCGAGCGGCTCGCTCGCGATCTCGACGCGCTTCGGACGTGCACGCCGCGGGCGCGGCGCCGGGGTCTCGTCGGCGTCCGGTGCGGGCGCCGCGTGACGCGTCTCGACGAGCTCGAGGCCCGACTCCGGCGGCAGCGACAGCGCAACCGGCTCGAAGTGGCGAGGTGCCGCAGGCGCGGCCGCCGGCTTCGCTCGCGCGGATTCGGGCTTCGCTGCGGCCGGTGCGGCCCCTTCGCGCTGCACCGCCGGTTCTTGACGCACGGCGGGCTCGTGGCGCGCTGCAGGTTCGTGATGCGTTGCCGGTTCGTGATGCTCGGCCCGCTCAGGTTGCACGGCCGGCTCGTGATCGGTTACGGGCTCAATGCGCGCGGCCGGTTGCTGGCGCGCAGCCGCTTCGCGACGCGGGGGCGCCTCGCGGTGCGTCGTGGCCGGCTCGTCGTGCGCCGCGTCGTGGGCGACGGGCTCCGAGGCCGCCGGCGCGTACGCGTCATGCGTATCCGCAGGCGCACTGCTGCGCTCGAGCTCCGCGTGAGGCTCGTCGTGCGCGCGCGGCGCCTCGCTGCCCGATTCGCCACGTGCGGAACGCGGTTCGCGGCCGCCGTGGTCGCCGTTGCCCGCCGATCCCTCGGCGCGCTCGCCGCCACCGCCGCGGCCGCGACGGCGACGCCGGCGCGTGCCGTCGCGATGCTCGTCGTGCTCGGCGGGCGTACCCGTCGCTGCGGTGATCGCCGCGACCTCGTGGCTCGCACCGTTGCCGTTACCGTTGCCTTTCGCCGCGCGCGGCGTGCCGCGCTTGTCGTCGGGGCGGCGCTCGCGCGGTGCGCGCGGGACTTCCGCGGCCTCGGCTGCGGCCGGCGTCCCGGCTGCGGGCTCATGGGTCGAGGCGTGCGCGGGATCGCGGCGCGCGTCCTGGCGCTCGCGACCCTTGCGACCGTCACGGCGCTCGTCGGGTGCGCCGGAGCGCTCGCGATCGTGGCGCGGTGCGCGCTCTTCTCGCCCGCCGTTGCCGCGCTCCTCGCGTGCGGCGTTGCCGCGCTCCTCGCGTGCGGCGTTGCCGCGCCCATCGCGCGACGCATCGCGCTCGCTGCGCTCACCACGCTCACCGCGCGCTCCGCGACCGTCACGTCCATCGCGATCGCGTCCGCCGCGGCGCGCGTCGCCTTCGCGACGCTCGCCATGGCGTTCGTCACGCCGTTCGTCACGCCGTCCGCCGTGCGGGCGGCGATTGTCGCGGCGCTCGTCGCGCGATTCCCGGCGCGCACCGGCTGCAGCGGCGGCGGGCGCCGCTGCAGCCGGCGCGCTCGCCGGCGCCGGTGTGCCTCGGAACCACGTCGCCACGCGACCGAGCCAACCCTGCGCCGGCGTTGCTGCGACCACAGGCGCCGCGACCGGCGCGGCTGCGGCTTCCACGGGCATCGGCGCCGGCTGCGCCGGCGCGATGCCACGCACCACCGGCTGCTGGCGCGGCTCGGCGGCTTCTTCCTTCTTCTCCTTCGCGAGATCGGTTTCTTCCGGCCGCGCGACCATGTCGAACGACGGCGGCAGCGGCTCCTGCTGGTTGAGCTCGTCGTGGCGCAGGCGGTCGATGCTGAAGTTCGGCGTCTCGAGGAACTTGTTCGGCACCAGCAGCACGTTCACCTTGAAGCGCGTCTCGATCGACAGCACGTCGTTGCGCTTCTCGTTCAACAGGAACGTGGCGACGTCGACGGGCACCTGCGCGATCACCTGCGCGGTGTTCTCCTTCATCGCCTCCTCCTGCAGGATGCGCAGGATGTGCAGCGCCGTGGACTCCGTGCCGCGGATGTGGCCGACACCGTGGCAGCGCGGGCAGGGGATGTGCGCCGACTCGGCGAGCGCCGGGCGCAGCCGCTGGCGCGACAGCTCCATCAGGCCGAAGCGCGAGATCTTGCCGAGCTGGATGCGCGCGCGGTCGTACTTGAGCGCATCGCGCAGGCGCACTTCCACCTCGCGCTGGTTGCGGGCGCTCTCCATGTCGATGAAGTCGATGACGACGAGCCCGCCCAGGTCGCGCAGGCGCAGCTGGCGCGCGACCTCGTCGGCCGCCTCGAGGTTCGTGTTGAACGCGGTGGTCTCGATGTCGCCGCCCTTGGTGGCGCGCGCCGAGTTGACGTCGACGCTGACCAGCGCCTCGGTGTGGTCGATCACCACGGCGCCGCCGGAGGGCAGCGGCACGGTGCGGGCGTACGCGGTCTCGATCTGGTGCTCGATCTGGAAGCGAGAGAACAGCGGCACGTCGTCGTGGTAGAGCTTGACGCGCGACACGTTGCCGGGCATCACGTGACCCATGAACTGCTGCGCCTGCTCGAACACCGCCTCGGTGTCGATCAAAAGCTCGCCGATGTCCGGCGAGAAGTAGTCGCGGATCGCGCGGATGACGAGGCTCGACTCCTGGTAGATGAGGTAGGCGCCCGGCTGGATCTTCGCGGCGTCCTCGACGGCGCGCCACAGCTGCATCAGGTAGTTCAGGTCCCACTGCAGCTCTTCGGTCGTGCGGCCGATGCCCGCGGTGCGGGCGATGACGCTCATGCCCTCCGGCACGTCGAGGCCGGCGATCGCGTCGCGCAGCTCGTTGCGCTCCTCGCCCTCGACGCGGCGCGACACGCCGCCACCGCGCGGGTTGTTCGGCATCAGCACGAGGTAGCGCCCGGCGAGCGAGATGTACGTGGTCAGCGCGGCGCCCTTGTTGCCGCGCTCGTCCTTGTCGACCTGGACGATGAGCTCCTGGCCCTCGCGCAGGTGGTCCACGGCGCGGCCGCGGCCGCCGTTGTCGACGTACTGCGGCGCGATCTCCTTGAACGGCAGGAAGCCGTGGCGCTCGGTGCCGTAGTCGACGAAGCACGCCTCGAGCGACGGCTCGACGCGCGTGATCACGGCCTTGTAGATGTTCGACTTGCGCTGCTCCTTGGCAGCGGATTCGATGTCGAGGTCGATGAGCTTCTGCCCATCGACGATCGCCACGCGAAGCTCTTCGGCCTGCGTGGCGTTGAACAGCATGCGCTTCATGCGTCTTGTCCTTTCGGCACGTCGCGAGTGCGACGCCGGGGACGGGCCTGCGAGCGGGCGGGGCGCCGGGCGCCCCGCGTTGCGGTCAGTGCGCGGCGGTACGGACGAACGCCAGCGCGGCCCGCGAGGGCCGGGAGGCGGATGCGACGGGAGCGGTGCGGGGTGGCTGCATCGCGTGGGGCAGCGGCGCGCGGTTCGCGCGCCTTGCGGTCATCGTCTTCTCGTTCGTCGGCCGGCACGCGTTCGTCACGTGCCGGCACGGGCATGTCGCACGCGTCGCGGCTTCCGGCACTCGACCCGTCATGCCGGCACGAGCCGGCGCCTGGGGACGCTCGAATCCGCGAGGAGCGGCGTGAAGCCCGGTCTTCGCCGCGCAGCCGCCTCGCTGGCCCTGAACCGGGTCGCGTCGACTGCGCCAATACCAATGCGCCGCTCCAATCCCGGCTGGATCGCCCGAAGGGGGCGACTCGGGCCGGCGAGCGACAAGACCGGCGTCCGGAGAAGCCGCCGGGTCACCGTTCCATGGCGTGGCCGCGGCGCGCGAACGCGCATCGCGGCGGCTTGGGGACGGTCGCAGCGCGGCGGGCGCGGACTGAAGGGCCGTTCGGTCCGTGAGAGGATCCGTGCACCCATCGCGCTCGCCGCCGCATGACGGCGGTTTCGCCGCGAAGTATACCGCCCGCCGGTCGAAGTCCGCAAGCTAAGCCCATGAACCGCCGCAGGTTTCGCGGGGCGCGACGCTCGACAGCCCGGTGCGCCGCCGTTACAGTGACAACGCCATGCCTGCCTCGCCAACCCTGCGCGCGGACGCCGCCAACCGCGTCGACATCGGCGAGGAGTCCGCGGGCCAGCGGGTCGACAACTACCTGCTGCGCGCGCTCAAGGGCGTGCCCAAGAGCCACGTCTACCGGATCCTGCGCTCTGGGGAGGTGCGCCTCAACGGCGCGCGGGTTTCGCCCGAGGCACGCCTCGCGGCCGGCGACTCCCTGCGCATCCCGCCGGTGCGCCTTGCCGCGCGGGAAGGGGCGCCGCGCGCGCGGCCGCTCGATGCGTCGATCCTCTACGAGGACGACGCGGTCGTCGCCGTCGACAAGCCGGCGGGGCTCGCCGTGCACGGCGGCAGCGGCATCGCGCACGGCCTCATCGAGCAGTTGCGCGCGGCGCGCCCGGACGCGCGCTTCCTCGAGCTCGTGCACCGGCTCGATCGCGAAACCTCGGGCGTGCTGCTCGTCGCCAAGAAGCGCGCGGCGCTGACCGCGCTGCACGCGGCGTGGCGCGACGGCGGCGTCGACAAGCGCTACCGCGTGATGGTGCGCGGCCGCTGGCGCGACGCGACGCGCAAGGTCGCGCTCGACGTCCACAAATTCGTGACGCGCGAAGGCGAGCGGCGCGTGCGCGTCGCCGAGGGCGGCCAGGCGGCGCTGACGATCTTCCGGCGCGAGGCCGTGTGGCCCGCCCACGAGCCGCCGCTGGCGCTGCTCGAGGCGGAGCTTCGCACCGGCCGCACGCACCAGATCCGGGTCCATCTGACGCACCTCGGCTTCCCGCTCGCCGGCGACGACAAGTACGGCGATTTCGCGTGGAACCGCGAGCTCGCCAAGGCGGGATTGAAGCGGATGTTCCTGCATGCGGCCACGCTCGCGCTCGCGCATCCGCTGACGGGCGAGCCGCTCGTCCTGCGCTCGCCGCTGCCCGATGACCTCGCGCGCTTCATCGAGACGCTGGGACCCGCCGCGCGATCGCGGGCGGCCGCAGGCGAGGCCGCGTGACAACGAACGCCCAGCAGGGGCCGGCGGCGATGCCGTCGCCGCGCCGCTACCGCCTCATCGTGTTCGACTGGGACGGCACGATCGCGGACTCGACGACGATGATCGCCGAGTCGATCCGCTCGGCCTGCGCGGACATCGGCTGCACGGTGCCGGCGGTCGACGACGCGCGCTACGTGATCGGCCTCGGCCTCGCCGATTCGCTGCGCCACGTCGCGCCCGGCCTCGATCCCGCGCGCTACGTCGAGCTCTCGGCGCGCTATCGCCATCACTACCTCGCGGGGGACGCGAGCATCCCGCTGTTCGACGGCGCGCGCACGCTGCTGGCCGACCTCGCCGGGGCCGGCTTCCGGCTCGCGGTGGCGACGGGCAAGACGCGCGTCGGCCTCGATCGCGCGCTCGCGCATCACGGCCTCGCGTCGCGTTTCCACGTCACGCGCTGCGCCGACGAAGGGCGCCCCAAGCCGTACCCGGACATGCTGGTCGCGCTGATGGACGCGACCGGGGTGTCGCCGCGCGAGACGTTGATGATCGGCGACACCACGCACGACCTCGACCTCGCGCGCAACGCGGGCGCCGACGCGCTCGCCGTCGCGTACGGCGCGCACGAGCATGCGAGTCTCGCCGCGCGTGCGCCGCTCGCGGTCGTCGAGTCGGTCGCGGCGCTGCGCGCGTGGCTCGCCGCGAGAGCCTAGTCGCGCGAAGGCTTCGGCAGGTGCGTGACGAAGGCGCCCGGCTCGATGCCGTGGCGGCGGAACCAGCCTTGGCGCATCTCCAGCGCGTACAGCGCCTCGCCGTGCGACAGGTGCGTGGCGTCGCTGCGCGGCGCCATCTCCTCGATGTTGAGGATGCGGCCTTCGGCGTCGATGAACGCGATCGACAGCGGCATGTACGTGTCATGCATCCAGAACGCCAGCGGCTGCGGCACCGGGAACACGAACAGCATGCCTTCGTCGGCGGGGATGCTGAAGCGGTTCATGAGCCCGGTTTCGCGGACGCCGGCCGAGTCGGCGACCTCGACGCGGATCGCCCGGCCGCCGACGTCGATGGAGATTCGCGCGAGGCCGCTGTTGACGCGATGCGCGGCGGTGTCCTTCACGGCATCGGGCGGCGTGGCTGCCGGCAGCGGCAGCGCGGCGAGCGCCGCGAGCGCGAAGACGACGAGGGCGGAGGCACGCAATCGAGTCATGGGGCGGCGGGAAGTGAAGGCGCGGGCGCGCGCCGGTACAGGCGCCAGATCGCGTAGCTCGCGGCGGTGAATGCGGCCATGCCGAGCGCCATCGTCAGGAGCGTCGCGTCGAGCAGCGGCGCAATGGTACCCGCATTGAAGCCGCCCAGCGTGAACTGCACGAAGCCCTGCAGCGACGAGGCGAGGCCGCGCGTCGCCGGGAAGAGGTCGAGCAGCATGATCGTCACGCTCGGCGTCACCATCGCCGAGCCGATGGTGAACACCGCGACCGGCGCGATGTTCCAGGCGACGCCCGGCGGCGCAAACGCCGAGATGGCGACGTTGGCGAGTGCGGCGCCTCCCATGAACATGAAGCCGATGTCGATCGTCCGCGACGGCGTGAGGAGCCCTGCGACGCGGCCCGAGATCGCCGCGCCGATCATCACGCCGGCGATCAGCGGGATGAACAGCACGGCGAAGCCCCACGTCGACACGCCGAGCTTGTCGATGAGGAATGTCGGCGCGAGCGCCACGTAGATGAAGAACGCGGCGAAGTTGAGCGCGGGCACCGCGGCCAGCATCAGGAAGTCGCGATGCGTCAGCACCGCGACGTAGTTGTGCCACATGCGCCGCGCGTCGAGCGGCTGGCGCACGTGCTTCGGCAGCGTCTCGTCCAGCGCGCGCGCCGTCCACGCGATCGTGGCGATGACGAACGCAAGCAGGACCCAGAAGATCGCGCGCCAGCCGAGCGTGTTGAGCAGGATGCCGCCGACGATCGGCGCGATCGCGGGCGCTGCGCCGAACACCATCGTCACCTGCGACATCAGGCGCTGCGCGTCGGCGCCATGCAGTCGGTCGCGGATCACCGCGCGACCCACGACCAGCGGGCCGCCGGCCGAGATGCCTTGCAGCGCGCGGAACAGCCACAGCGACTGGATGTTGCCGGCGATCGCGCAGCCGAGCGTGGCGATTGCGTAGACGCACAACGCGCCGATCACCACCGGGCGCCGCCCGAACGCGTCGGAAAGCGCGCCGTGCCACAGCATCATGCCCGCGTACGCGAAGAGATACACCGACAGCGTCTGCTGGACGGCGATCGGCGCGACGTCGAAGCCCTGCGCGATCGCCGGGAACGCCGGCAAATAGAGGTCGATCGAAAACGGCCCGATCATCGCGAGGGACGCCAGCAGCGCGGCGAAGCCCCACGAGCGCGGCAGCGCCGCCGCCCGCGTCAAGTCTCGCGCGCCGCGACCGAGCGGACTGCGAGCGCCTCCTCGATCGCCGCGCGGCTGTACTGCGGCGCGAACATGCCGATGAACGTGTAGACGAAGCCGCGCACGAACACGCCGCGGCGCACGGCGAGCCGCGTCGTCGCCGGCGCGAACAGGTGCGCGGCGTCGAGGCGCTCGAACATCGTGTCCTTGCGCGGGTCGAACGCCATCTCGGCGATGATGCCGATGCCCATGCCGAGCTCGACGTAGGTCTTGATGACATCGGCGTCGAGCGCGGTCAGCACGATGTTGGGCGCGAGTCCGCGCGCCGCGAACGCGGCGTTGACCTGCGAGCGGCCCGTGAACGAGAAGTCGTAGGTGACGATCGGCCACTTCGCGATCGCCTCGAGTGTCAGCGGACCTCTGGCCTTCGCGAGCGGATGACCGTTGGGCACCAGCACGCAGCGGTTCCATTCGTAGCAGGGAAGCGACACCAGCGCCGGGTACTCGCTCACCGCCTCGGTGGCGATCGCCACGTCGGCCTCGCCATTGACCGCCTGCTCGGCGACCTGGCGCGGGTTGCCCTGGTGCAGCATCACCCGCACCTTGGGATAGCGCGCGGCGAACGCCTGCAGCACCTTCGGCAGTACGTAGCGCGCCTGCGTGTGCGTCGTCGCGATCTCGAGCGTGCCGCTGTCCTCGGCACGGAAGTCCTCGGCGACCGCCTTCATGTTGCGGATCTCGTCGAGCGCGCGGCGCGCGGTGGCGACGACCACTTCGCCGGCCGGCGTCATCGACGCGAGCCGCTTGCCCTGGCGGACGAACACCGCGAGGCCGAGCTCGTCCTCGAGCTGGCGGATCTGCTTGCTGATGCCGGGCTGCGACGTGTAGAGCGCGTTCGCCGCATCCGACACGTTGAGCCCGTGGTCGACGACGGCGCACAGGTAGCGTATCTGCTGGAGGTTCATCGACAGTTATAAGGGATGCTCGTCTGAATTATGATTCATTATATGGGTGCGCCTGCAACGCCGCGCATGAGCGACCCGGAATGGCCCCCGCTTCCGGGGCGCAAAGCCCGCTGCCACGCCAATGGCCCAATACCTCTGCGTCCACGCGACGCATCCCGAGCCGCGCCTCGTGCGGCGCGCCGCGGCGATCCTCGCCGACGGCGGCATCGTCGCGTACCCGACCGACTCGAGCTACGCCGTCGGCTGCCGCATCGGTGCCGTCGACGGGCTGCGCCGCATTCGCGCGCTGCGGGGGATCGACGAGCGCCACCACCTCGCCCTGCTGTGCCGCGACATGGCCGACGTCGGCCGCTACGCGCATCTCGACAACCGCCAGTTCCGGATGATCCGCGCCGCGCGGCCGGGGCCGTTCACGTTCATCCTCAAGGCGACGCGCGACGTTCCACGCGCGTTCAAGCACGCGCGCCGCGGGACGATCGGCGTGCGGATCCCCTCGCATCCGTTCGTGCGCGCGCTCCTCGCCGCGCTCGAGGAGCCGCTCGCGAGCTCGACGCTGATCCCTGCCGGCGAGACGGACGCGCTCGCCGACGCCGCGGCGGTGCGTGCGCGCTGCGAGCACGTGGTGGACGCCGTCGTCGACTGCGGGGGCACGTCGGCCGGGCTGACGACGATCGTCGACCTCACCGCCGAGCCGCCGGCGGTGCTACGACGCGGTGCCGGCGACCCGGCGACGCTCGGCCTCGTGGCGGCGGAGGCCGGCGAAGTCGGGTAAAATGGCAGTGAATGGACCTTTCGCTCGAGCGGATCGCGCTGGCGGCGGTGCCGGTGATTCTCGCGATCACGCTCCACGAAGCGTCCCACGGCTACGTCGCCAAGCTATTCGGCGACCGCACGGCGGAAATGCTCGGCCGTGTGACGCTGAACCCGCTGAAGCACATCGACCCGGTCGGCACGCTGCTGGTGCCGGGCCTGCTGCTCCTGATGTCGAAGGCGATCGGCGGCGGGTTCGTGTTCGGCTGGGCAAAGCCGGTTCCGGTGAATTTCGCGAACCTGCGCAACCCGAAGCGCGACATGCTCTGGGTCGCGGCCGCCGGGCCCGCGAGCAATTTCGCGATGGCGCTGGCGTGGGTGGCGCTCGCCGTCGCCGTCGGGCAGGGCGACGCAGGGTCCGGTGACGCATTGTCGTTCATGGCACGCGTGGGCGTGCAGATCAACCTCGTACTGATGGCGCTCAATCTCTTGCCGATCCCGCCGCTCGACGGCGGCCGCATCGCCGTGTCGCTGCTCCCCGGGCGCGCGGCGTACGCGCTGTCGCGGGTCGAGCCGTACGGCTTCTTCATCATCCTCGCGCTGCTCGCGACGGGCTACCTCGAGACGCTGATGCGGCCGTTTCTGCTCGCCTCGCAGGTCCTGATCAACGCCATCGTCGGCGCGTTCACCGGCTGACACGACCGCTCGAATGTTCGCCGATCGCGTATTGTCGGGAATGCGCCCGACGGGCCGGATGCACATCGGCCACTACCACGGCGCGCTCAAGAACTGGATCCGCCTGCAGGAAGAGTATCCGTGCCTGTTCTTCGCCGCCGACTGGCACGCGCTGACGACGCACTACGAGTCGACCGAGACGATCACCGACACCGTCTGGGAGATGATCGTCGACTGGCTCGCGGCCGGCCTCGATCCCGGCCGCTGCACGATCTTCATCCAGTCGCGCGTGCCGGAGCACGCCGAGCTCACGCTGCTGCTCGGCATGATCACGCCGGTGGGCTGGCTCGAGCGCGTGCCGACGTACAAGGACCAGCAGCAGCAACTCGCCGAGCGCGACCTCGCGACGATCGGCTTCCTCGGCTACCCTTTGATGCAGGCCGCCGACATCCTGATCTATCGCGCCAATCTCGTGCCGGTCGGCGAGGACCAGGTGTCGCACCTCGAATTCGCGCGCGAGGCGGCGCGCCGCTTCAACTACGTCTACGGGCGCGAGAAGGACTTCGAGGAGCATGCGAAGGCCGCGATCCGCAAGCTCGGCACCAAGAAGGCCAAGCGCTACCAGGCGCTGCGCACGGCGTTCCAGGAGCAGGGCGACGACAAGGCGCTCGCCGAGGCGCGGCAGCTCCTCGAGGACACGCAGAACCTGTCGCTCGGCGACTCGGAGCGGCTGTTCGGCTACCTCGAGGGCGCGCGGCGCGTGATCCTGCCCGAGCCGCAGCCATTGCTCACGGCGACGCCGCGCGTGCCCGGCCTCGATGGCCGCAAGATGTCGAAGTCGTACGGCAATGCGATCCTGTTGCGCGAGGATCCCGCCGCGGTCACCGAGAAGGTCCGCACGATGCAGACCGACCCCGCGCGCGTGCGGCGCAGCGATCCCGGCAACCCGGAGAAGTGCCCGGTGTGGCCGCTGCACCAGATCTATTCCGACGACGCCACGCGCGAGTGGGTGTGGAAAGGCTGCACGACGGCCGGCATCGGCTGCCTCGAATGCAAGCAGCCGGTGATCGACGCGATCATCGCCGAGCAGGGACCGATGCGCGAGCGCGCGCAGAAGTACCTCGACGATCCGCAGCTCGTGCGCAACATCGTCGCCGACGGCTGCGAGCGCGCCAAGAAGCTGGCCGAGGAGACGATGGGCGACGTGCGCGAGGCGATGGGGCTCGACTATGACTAGCGACGCGGCACTCGACCTCGCGCATCCGTCGCCGGAGCAGAAGCCGCTGGCGCGCGTCTACGGCGAGCCGTACACCGAGCTGCCGCAGGACCTCTACATCCCGCCCGAGGCGCTCGAGATCTTCCTCGAGACGTTCGAGGGGCCGCTCGACCTCCTGCTCTACCTGATCCGGCGCCAGAACATCAACGTGCTCGACATCCCGATGGCCGAGCTCACGCGCCAATACCTGGGCTACGTCGAGATGATGCGGCGCACTCAGCTCGAGCTCGCCGCCGAGTACCTGCTGATGGCGGCGGTGCTGATCGAGATCAAGTCGCGTCTCCTGCTGCCGCGGCCGCCCGCGCCGGCCGGCGAGGAGCCCGAGGACCCGCGCGCCGAGCTCGTGCGCCGGCTCCTCGAGTACGAGCAGATGAAGGCGGCCGCGCAGGCGCTCGACGCGCTGCCGCTCGCCGAGCGCGACTTCGCCACCGTGCGCGTCTGGTTCGAGCGCATCGCCGCGACGCGCCTTCCCGAGGTCGCGCCCGAGGACCTGCGCAGCGCGTGGATCACGCTGGTCGCGCGCGCGAAGGCTTATCGCCATCACAAGGTGACGCGCGAGGAGCTGTCCGTGCGTGCCGAGATGAGCCGCGTGCTGAAGGCGCTGCCGGCGGGGCGCTACGTCGAGTTCGTCGACCTCTTCGCCGCGCACGCCGACGTGCCGCATCTCGTCGTCACGTTCCTCGCGCTGCTCGAGCTCGCGCGCGAGCAGCTCGTCGACATCGCGCAGGCCGAGCCCTTCGCGCCGATCTACGTCAATGCCCGCGGCGAGCGCGCGTTCGCGCTGGCCGCCGATTCATGATGCCCGACGACACAACTTCGACCGCCCCGGTGGCAGGCGACGTGCAGGCGGTGAAGCGCGTGCTCGAGGGCGCGCTGCTCGTCGCCGGCGAGCCGGTCAGCGTCGGCCACCTCGCGCGACTGTTCGAGCCGCCGCTCGACAACGAGACGGTACGCAAGCTTCTCGACGCCCTGCGGTCCGAATGGCAGGGCCGCTCGGTGGAGCTCGTGCAGGTCGCGAGCGGATGGCGATTCCAGGGCACGCGCGACCTGCAGGGTCACCTCGACCGCCTGACGCCCGAGCGGCCGCCGCGTTATTCGCGCGCGGCGATGGAGACGCTCGCGATCATCGCGTACCGGCAGCCGGTGACGCGTGGCGACATCGAGTCGATCCGCGGCGTCGCGGTCTCCACCAACATCGTCAAGTCGCTCGAGGACCGGCAGTGGATCGAAGTCGTCGGTCATCGCGAGACACCCGGGCATCCCGCCCTCTACGCCACCACCCGCACGTTCCTCGACGATCTCGGCCTCACCTCCCTCGCGGAGCTCCCGCCCCTGGCCGATCTCGATTCCTCCCACCTCCTGGAGATGCCCGATGCCCCAGCAAAGGCCGCCGAGACGGCACTCGCACTCGCGAGCCCGATTCTCGCCTCCGACGCAGCAACCGAACCTGGCGCTGCAGCGGATCGCGGAGAGCCTTCCGCCTCCTCGTCACAAACAGTCCACTGACGAGGTCTTCACCGAGCCGCAACGCCTGCACAAGGTGCTGGCGTCGTGCGGGTTCGGCTCGCGCCGCGCGATGGAGGAGCTGATCGTCGCCGGACGCATCACCGTCAACCGGATGCCGGCGGAGATCGGCCAGAAGGTCGGCCCGGGCGACGAGGTCCGCATCAACGGCGAGCCCGTGAAGATCCGCTTCGCCGAGCCGCCGCCGCGCGTGCTGATCTATCACAAGCCGCCGGGCGAGATCGTGTCGCGCGACGACCCGGAGGCGCGCGCCAGCGTGTTCGACGGGCTGCCCCCGATCGAGGGCGCGAAGTGGATCGCCGTCGGCCGCCTCGACTACAACACCGAGGGCCTGTTGCTGTTCACCAATTCGGGCGAGCTCGCCAATCGGCTGATGCATCCGCGTTACGAGGTCGAGCGCGAATACGCGGTGCGCGTGATGGGCCGGCTCGACGACGACAAGATCCGCGCGCTCACCACCGGCGTCGAGCTCGAGGACGGCCCCGCGCGCTGCGACATGGTCGAGGACGGCGGCGGCGACGAAGAGGGCGCCAACCACTGGTACAAGGTCGTGCTGAAGGAGGGGCGCAACCGCGAGGTGCGCCGCCTCTTCGAGGCGATCGGCGTGCCGGTGAGCCGGCTGATCCGCACGCGATACGGGCGCATCGCGATGCCGGCCGCGGTCAAGCGTGGCGGCGTCCAGGAGCTCGCGCCGCCGGACGTCAACGCGCTCGTCGCCGCGGTCGGGCTGCGTGGTCCCGGCAAAGCTCCGGGCAAGGGACCGTCACAAGGCCCGCGCAAGCCGCACAAGGGCCAGTCGAATGCCAGCGGCGGGCAAGGGCGCCCGAATGCCGCGGCACCGCCGGAGGGACAGGGGCAAGCGCATGCGCATGGGCAAGGGCAAGGGCAGGGCCAACGCCAGGGGCAAGGTCATGCGCCAGGCAACGGGCGGCCACGCCATCACAAGCACGGCAAGGGACCGGGACTTCCGCGCCCCGCGCAGAACGCGCAGGGCGGTCAGCCGCGCGGCAACGCGCCGTACGGCGCGCGCGGACCGGGACCGCGCAACGACGGCAACATCGCGCCGCGTCCGCATGGCAAGGGCGGGCCCCGCGGCGGACATCCGTTCCGGCCGGGCAAGGGGCGCAGCCAAGGCCCGCAGGGCAACTACGGCCAGGAAGCGAACGGCAATCGCCAGCCGCGCCTCACCTCGCATGGCCAGTCGTCGCACGGCCAGTCGTCGATGACGGCGCCCTCGCAGCCGCAACTCACCATGCACGCCCATACCTACGGTCGCGGCAATGGCGCGGGCGGCCCGCGCCGGCCCAAGAACCAGGCGGGCGGACCGCCGAAGCAGCGCTGGGAAGGCTTGCCGAAGGACGAGGACGAGTCGCAGTAGCGCGACGCTTAGGCGCCCGGCTCGTCGAGGAACAGGTCGGTGACGAGCCTGGCCCCCGGCGCGACCGCATAGCCCGTGAGGTCGCTGACGCCTTCCTCGGCGAGCACCTCGTCGTCGATGTAAAAGCGGCCGCTGCTGGTGCGCGCATCGCGCGTGAGGATCGCGTGCGCGGCGTCGGCGACGATCGCCGGCGTGCGGCAATTCGCCGCATCGATTCCCGGCAGCATCGCCACCGCGGCGGTGGCGATCACCGTGCGCGGCCACAGCGCGTTGACGCCGATGCCCGCGTCGCGGAACTCCTCCGCCATGCCGAGCACACACATGCTCATCCCGTATTTGGCGATCGTGTAGGCGACATGCGGCGCGAACCAGCGCGGATCGAGGTCGATCGGCGGCGCGAGCATCAGGATCTGCGGATTGCGGCCGGCGCGCGCGCTTTGCGCGAGGTGCGGCAGGCAGGTGCGCGAGCACAGGTACGTGGCGCGCACGTTGACTCCGAGCATGAGGTCGACGCGCTTCATCGGCGTGTCGGCGGTGCCGGTCAGGCTGATCGCGCTCGCATTGTTGACGAGGATATCGATGCCGCCGAAGCGCGCGACGCCCTCGGCCACCGCGGCCTCGACGGCGACCTCGTCGCGCACGTCGCAGGCGACCGCCAGCGCATGGCCGCCGGCGCTCTCGATCTCGGCCGCCGCGGTGTGAATCGTGCCGGGCAGGCGCGGGTGCGCGTCGACGGTCTTGGCGGCGACGATCAGGTTGGCGCCGTCGCGCGCGGCGCGCAGCGCGATCGCGAGGCCGATCCCGCGCGACGCGCCGCTGACGAACAGCGTGCGACCGGCGAGCGAGCGCTGTGCCCGCGTCACTCGACGCGCCCCGGCAAGAACGCGCCTTCGATCGCGAATCGGCTGGCGCTGGCCCCGCCCGTTGCGGTCGCGTGTCGCCTCCGGCCGCCGTGCGCGCTCATCGGCGGCCGCGGTCGAAGTCGGGCGCGCGCTTGTTGACGAAGGCGTCGACGCCCTCGGCGAAATCGTCGAGCGCGGACAGCCGTCCGAACGAGCGCGCCTCGGCGTCGAGCTGCGTGGCGAGCGAGTTGCCCGGCGACTCGCGCAGCAGGCGGCGCGTCGCGCGAATCGCGTCACGCGGCCCTGCGCGCAACGTCCCGACCACCGACGCGACCTCGGCGTCCAGTCGCGCGGCCGGCACGACGCGGTTGACGAGGCCGATGTCGAGCGCGCGCGCGGCGTCGAAGCGCTCGCCGAGCAGCAGGATCTCGGCGGCGCGGCGGGGTCCGACGACGCGCGGCAGCGACCACGTGCCGCCGCCGTCGGGCGAGAGCCCGATGTTGCGGTAGCCGGCGGCGAAATAGGCGTCCTCCGCTGCGATCGCGAGGTCGCAGGCTGCGAGCAACGACAGGCCGAATCCCGCGCAGGCCCCTTGCACGCGTGCGACCACCGGGTGCGGCATCCGTGCGAGCGATTCGATCGCCGCGTGCACGCGGCCCACGATCCGCGTGAATACCGCGGCGCGCTCGTCGGGCGGGCGCGCGAGCTCGGCGGCGAACGTGCGGATGTCGCCGCCCGCCATGAAATGGCGGCCCTCGCCGCGCAACACGACGACGCGGATCGTGTCGTCGCCGGCGAGCGTCGCCGTCGCGTCGACCAATGCATCCATCATCGCGTAGTCGAGCGCGTTGAGCGCATCGGGCCTGGACAGCGACAGTGTCGCGACGCCGTCGGCGCGCGCGAGCGTGACCGCGCTCGCCTCCCTCATCGCGCGCCTGCCGCCACGATCTTCGTCGCCGCGCGCCGCGCGCTTGCGCGCACGCGCATCCCTGCCGCGCTCATCGGTCCAGTGTAGCACCGGCATCGCGACGGAACGGGCTCGCGCGCTCGAGCTCGTCGCCGGTGTGCGCGACGTCGACGCGCTCCTCCGCGCAATAGGCGGCGATTGCCTCGGCGAACGCGGGATCGGCGATCGCGTGCGCGGAATGCGTGATGACCGGCGTGAGCCCACGCGCGAGCTTGTGCACGCCTTGCGCGCCGCCTTCGAACGTCGCCAAGCCGCGCTCGATCGCGAACTCGATCGCCTGGTAGTAGCAGGCCTCGAAGTGCACGCCGGGCACGTAGTCGACCGCGCCCCAGTAGCGGCCCCACAGCGTGCGCGGCGAGAACACGTCGAAGGCCGCGCACAGCGGCACGCCACCGCGGCGGCCGATCACCATCATGAGGTTGTCGGGCATCGTCTCGGCGATGCGCGCGAAGAACGCGCGCGGCAGGTACGGCGTGGAGCCGTGCGCACGGTATGTATTGACGTAGCAGCGGTGGAAGAAGTCCCAGTCGGCCGCGCCGATGTCGCGGCCGGTACGGCGCTCGAACGCGATGCCCGATGCCGCGACGCGACGCCGCTCCTGGCGGATCTTCTTGCGCTTGTCGTGATTGAGCGCGGCGAGGTAGTCGTCGAAGTCGCGCCAGCCGCGATTCGACCAGTGGAATTGCACGCCGGTGCGCGCGATCATGCCGGCGCGCGCCGTCGCCGCGGTGTCGGCGCCGGCGGTGAACAGGACGTGCAGCGACGAGAAGCCACCGACCTCCAGAATCTCGAGCGCGCGCGCGACGAGCGCATCGCGGACGCGGTCGTCGGTGGCGAGGATGCGCGGCCCGGTGACCGGCGTGAACGGGATCGCGGCGACGAGCTTCGGGTAGTAGCGGCGCCCGTGGCGACGGTAGGCGTCGGCCCACGCCCAGTCGAACACGTACTCGCCGTACGAATGCGACTTGGCGTAGAGGGGCAGCGCACCCGCCAGCACGTCGCCGCGCCACGCCGTGAGGTAATGCGGCTGCCAGCCGGTCGCCGGCGACGCCGCGCGGCTCGCGTGCAGCGCCGCCAGGAACGCGTGCGAGGCGAGCGGCTCGCCGTCGGCGAGGCGATCCCACGCGGCGGCGTCGATCGCGTCGAGCGCGACGTCGTCGCGCACGCGAAGGGGTGTGTCGCCGCCGCTGCGCGCGGCGCTTGTCGAGGGTTGCGAGGGCACGTCGGGCGAGGGCGTTGACGGCCAAGGATAACGCGGCCCGGCACATTCGCTCTGCTACCATGCGCCGCATGCGGATCGCCGTCGCGCAACTCGATCAGGTGGTCGGCGACCTCACCGGCAATGCGCGCCGCATCCTCGATGCGGTCGACGCCGGCCGGCGCGACGGCGCCGCGCTCGTCGTCACGCCCGAGCTGTCGCTCTGCGGCTATCCGCCCGAGGACCTCGTGCTGCGGCCGGCGTTCATCGACGCCTGCGCGCGCGAGCTCGCGGCGATCGCCGGCGCGGTGCGCGAAACCACGCTCCTCGTCGGATTCCCGGAATGGCGCGACGGCACGCGCGCCAACGCGCTCGCGGTGATTCGCGACGGCCGCGTCGACGCGGTCTACCACAAGCGCTGCCTGCCGAACTACACGGTGTTCGACGAGGACCGCTATTTCGAGCCGGGCGCGGCGCCGTGCGTCGTCGACGTCGCCGGCACGCGTGTCGGCGTCATCATCTGCGAGGACGTGTGGTTCCCGCAGCCCGCGCGCGAGACGCGCGACGCGGGTGCGCAGATGATCGTCGTCGTCAACGGCTCGCCGTACCACACGCGCCAGCAGGCGCTGCGACTCGCGCAGCTTCGCGCGCGGGCGACCGAGACCGGCCTGCCGTTCCTCTACGTGAACCGCGTCGGCGGCCAGGACGAGCTCGTGTTCGACGGCGCGTCGTTCGCGCTCGCCGCCGACGGCAACGTCGCGCAGCAACTGCCCGCATGGCACGAGGCGATCGCGATCGCGGAGTTCGAGCGCGGCGCGTGGAAAGCGGTGCGCGGCGGGATCGACGATACGCTCGAGGCCAACGTCTACGCGGCGCTGACGATGGGCGTGCGCGACTACATCGACAAGAACCGCTTTCCCGGCGTGCTGATCGGGCTGTCGGGCGGCATCGACTCGGCGCTGACACTCGCGATCGCCGTGGACGCGCTCGGCCGCGACCGGGTGCGCGCGCTGATGCTGCCGTCGCGCTACAACGCGCCGATCAGCCTCGCCGACGCGCGCGAGATGGCCGGCATCGTCGGCGTGCGCTACGACGAGGTCCCAATCGAGGGCCCGTTCGAGGCGTTCCTCGGCGCGCTGTCCGGCGAATTCGCCGGCCTCCCCGTCGACGCGACCGAGGAGAACATCCAGGCGCGCATCCGCGGCACGCTCCTGATGGCGCTGTCGAACAAGCGCGGCGCCATCGTGCTGACCACCGGCAACAAGTCGGAGATGGCGGTCGGCTACGCGACGCTGTACGGCGACATGGCCGGAGGCTTCGCGGTGCTGAAGGACGTCGCCAAGACGCTGGTGTTCCGCCTCGCGCGCTGGCGCAACAGCCTCGGTCGCGTGATTCCCGAGCGCATCATCACGCGGCCGCCGTCGGCGGAGCTGCGTGCCGACCAGACCGACCAGGACTCGCTGCCGCCTTACGAGGTGCTCGACGCGATCCTCGAGGCCTATGTCGAGCGCGACACGCGGCCGGCCGACATCGTCGCGCGCGGCTTCGCCGCCGCGGACGTCGCCAAGGTGGTGCGGCTCATCAAGATCAGCGAGTACAAGCGCCGCCAATCGGCGGTGGGCATCCGCATCACGCCGCGCGGTTTCGGCAAGGACTGGCGCTACCCGATCACGTCGGCGTGGGAGGAATGGCGCACGCTCCAAGGTGACAAGGCGCCGGGCTCGACGTTGGTGTAAAGTCGCCGGGCATCGTCACGGGAGGGGAGGCGCCGTCGCTGCCATGAAGAAGATCGAAGCGGTCGTCAAGCCGTTCAAGCTCGACGAGGTGCGCGAGGCGCTGTCGGAGCTCGGCGTCACCGGGCTCACCGTGACCGAGGTCAAGGGCTTCGGCCGCCAGAAGGGCCACACCGAGCTCTACCGCGGCGCCGAGTACGTCGTCGATTTCCTGCCGAAGGTCAAGGTCGAGGTGATCCTGCAGGACGCGCTCGCCGAGCGCGCGATCGAGGCGATCGTCAAGGCGGCGCGCACCGGCAAGATCGGCGACGGCAAGATCTTCGTCACGGCGGTCGAGCAGGTCGTCCGCATCCGCACGGGCGAGAGCGGGGAGTCGGCCATCTAGCGTCCACCGGCGCGCGGCGCCGCCCCGCGCGGCTCCGCTGCGCCCGCGGTGCGCGCCACGAAGGAGGAGCACTCATGTCGTTCGGCACGGAGTTCAGGAAGTTCGCGATGAAGGGCAATGTCGTCGACCTCGCCGTCGGCGTGATCATCGGCGCAGCCTTCGGCAAGATCGTCGACTCGCTGGTCAAGGACATCATCATGCCGGTCGTCGGCAAGATCTTCGGCGGCCTCGACTTCTCGAACTACTTCATCATGCTGTCGGCGCCGCCGCCTGGGTATAACGGGCCGATGACCTACGACGCGCTGACCAAGGCCGGCGTGCCGCTCCTGGCGTACGGCAATTTCCTCACGATCGTGCTCAACTTCGCCATCCTCGCGCTGATCATCTTCATCATGATCAAGGAGTTCAACAAGATGAAGGAGCGTTTCGAGACGCCCGAGGCGGCGGCCGCGCCGGCGACGCCGGAGGACGTGCTGCTGCTGCGCGAGATCCGTGACGAGCTGAAGCGGAAGTGACGGCGACGAGCCGCCGCGAGACCATCGAGCCACAAGGGGGAAGCAGATGAAGCGGGGATTAAACGTAGCACTGGCCGTGGCGATCGCCGCGGCGGCGAGCGCGGCGCGCGCGGACATCACGATCGGCGTCACGCTGTCGGCGACCGGCCCGGCGGCGTCGCTCGGCATTCCGGAGCGCAACACATTCGAGCTGCTGCCGCAATCGATCGACGGCCAGAAGATCAACTGGGTGATCCTCGACGACGCGTCGGATACGACGAAGGCGGTCACCAACACCCGCAAGCTGATCACCGAGGACAAGGCCGATGTCATCATCGGCTCGACAGTGACGCCCAACTCGCTGGCGATGGTCGACGTCGTCGCGGACGCCAAGCTGCCGATGATCTCGATGGCGGCGTCGGGCCGCATCGTCGACCCGTCGAATCCGCGCACGTACTGGGTGTTCAAGACGCCGCAGAGCGACACGTTGATGGCCGACGCGATCGCCGTCAGCATGAAGGCCAACGGCGTGCGCACGATGGGCTACATCGGCTTCGCCGACGCCTACGGCGAAAGCTGGCTCGCCGAGATGCGCAACTCGCTGAAGACCGCCGGCATCGAGATCGTCGCGGCCGAGAAGTACAACCGCAACGACACGTCGGTCACGGGCCAGGTGCTGAAGCTGATCGCCGCGCACCCCGACGCGATCCTGATCGGCGCGTCGGGCACGCCCGCGGCGACGCCGCAGAAGGAGCTCGTCGCGCGCGGCTACAAGGGCAAGATCTACCAGACGCACGGCGTCGCCAACGCCGACTTCCTGCGCGTCGTCGGCAAGGACGGCAACGGCACGCTGCTGCCGTCGGGGCCGATGCTCGTCTACGAGCAGCTCCCCGACTCCAATCCGCTGAAGAAAAGCGACGCCACGTACGTGACGCAGTACGAGAAGCGCTTCGGCACGCGCTCGACGTTTGGCGGGCATGCCTGGGACGCGTGGCAACTGCTCGCGCAGGCGATTCCGAAGGCCCTCGCCAAGGCCAAGCCCGGCACGCCGGAATTCCGCGCCGCGTTGCGGGACGGTCTCGAGACCGCCAACGTCGTCGGCGTGCACGGCGTCTTCGTGATGACGCCGCACGACCACAACGGCCTCGACAACCGCGGCCGCGTGATGGTGAAGATCGAAGACGGCAAGTGGGTGCTGCAGAAGTAGGCGCGGCACGCGCCGCGCAGGGCGCGCGCCGGGCGCGCGCGCCCTGACGGTGGACCTCTCGATCGCCGCGCTGCTCGCGCAGGACGGCATCACCAACGGCGCGATCTACGCGCTCCTCGCGCTGGCGCTCGTCATGGTGTTCGCCGTGACGCGCGTGATCCTCGTGCCGTCCGGCGAATTGCTGACGATCGGCGCGCTCACGCTCGCGGCGTTCGACCAGGGCCACGTGCCGGGCACCGTGCGGCTCGTCGCCGGCGCGGCGGTGCTGGCGGGCGTGATCGAGGCGGTGAGGCGCGCGCGCCGCGGCGAAGGGCGGCGCGCGCTCGCCGGCGCCGCACTGTGGGCCGGCATCCCGCTCGCGCTTGCGGCACTCGCGGCGTGGATGGGGCCGCGCAAGCTGCCGCTCGCGGCCGAGGTGGCGATGGCGCTCGCGCTCACCGGCGCGCTCGGGCCGCTCACCTGGAAGATCGTGTTCGAGCCGATCGCCGACGCGTCGGTGCTGGTGCTGCTGATCGTCGCCGTCGCCGTCCATTTCGTGCTGACCGGCCTCGCGCTGTATTTCTTCGGCGCCGAAGGCTCGCGCACGCCGCCGTTCTCGTCGGCATCGTTCGACATCGGCGCGCTGCGCGTCAGCGTGCAAAGCCTGCTGGTGCTCGCCACGAGCGCGCTGGCGATCGCCGCGCTGGCGCTGTTCTTCGGGCGCACGCTCTACGGCAAGGCGTTGCACGCGACGTCGGTCAACCGCCTCGGTGCGCGCCTGTGCGGCATCTCGCCCGACTTCGCCGGCGCGCTGTCGTTCGCGCTGGCCGCCGTGCTGTGCGCGTTCTGCGGCGTGCTGATCGGCCCGATCACGACGCTCTACTACGACTCGGGATTCATCATCTCGCTGAAGGGCTTCGTCGGCGCGATCATCGGTGGGCTGGCGAGCTATCCGCTGGCCGCCGCGGGCTCGCTGTTCGTCGGCCTGATCGAGGCGTTCTCGTCGTTCTGGGCGAGTGCCTACAAGGAGGTGATCGTCTTCACGCTGATCATCCCCGTGCTGCTGTGGCGCAGCCTCGTCACGCACCACCACGAGGAGGACGAATGATGCTCGCGGGGGAGGCCGTCCGGTGAGATCGGGCGCCGGGCTCGGGCGTCTTTGCAGCACGCCGGCGATCATCGCCTTCATCGCGATCGCGATGGCGTTGCTGCCGCTTATCGCGCCGCCGTTCTGGGTCACGCTCGCCAACTACATCGGCCTCTACACGATCGTCGCGCTGGGCCTCGTGCTGCTGACCGGCGTCGCCGGGCAGACGTCGTTCGGCCAGGCGGCGTTCGTCGGCCTGGGCGCGTACACCAGCGCGTGGCTGTCGACCGCGCACGGCGTGTCGCCGTGGATCGCGCTCGCGGCGGGCCTCGCGCTCACGTTCGTCGTGGCGCTGGCGCTCGGCTTCATCACGCTGCGGATGCGCGGGCATTTCCTGCCGCTCGCGACGATCGCGTGGGGGCTGTCGATCTTCTTCCTGTTCGGCAACCTCGAATTCCTCGGCGGCCACACCGGGATGGCGGGCATCCCGGCACTGTCGATCGGCACGATCGAGCTGAAGGACGAGCGGCGCATGTGCTGGCTGATCTGGCTCGTCGTCGTCGCCGCGCTGTGGACGATGCACAACGTGCTCGACTCGCGGCAGGGGCGCGCGATCCGCGCGCTGAAGGGGCGCCTCGAGATGGCCGAGGCGTTTGGCGTCGACGGCGCGCGCCTCAAGATCGTCGTGTTCGTCTACGCGGCGTTGCTTGCATGCATCTCGGGATGGCTGTACGCGCACCTGCAGCGCTTCGTCAACCCGACGCCGTTCGGCATCAACCAGGGCATCGAGTACCTGTTCATGGCGGTGGTCGGCGGCGCCGGCAGCGTATTGGGCGCGCTGGTCGGCGCGACGATCATCACGCTGCTCAAGCAATACCTGCAGGACGCGCTGCCGGCGCTGCTCGGCACGTCGGGCAATTTCGAGATCGTCGTGTTCGGCCTCATCGTCATCGTGCTGCTGCAACGCACGCGCGACGGGCTGTGGCCGTGGATCGACCGGCTGCTGCCGCACGCGAAGCCGCCGCCGGTGCCCGACGCCGCGCCGCTCGCCGCGCGCGTGCAACCCGCGGCGGCGTCGACGCTGCTCGAGGTGCGCGCGGCGCGCAAGGCGTTCGGCGGGCTCGTCGCCGTCAACGATCTCACGTTCGCGCTCGCCTGCGGCGAGATCGTCGGGCTGATCGGCCCCAACGGCGCCGGCAAGACGACGACGTTCGCGCTGCTCTCCGGCGCGCTAGCGCCGACGTCGGGCGACGTCCGTTTCCGCGGCCATTCGATCGCCGGCGCGGCACCCTACCGGATCGCCGCGCGCGGCATCGGCCGCACCTTCCAGCACGTGAAGCTCGTGCCGCGGATGAGCGTGCTCGACAACGTCGCGCTCGGCGCGCATTTGCGCGGCCGCGCGGGGTTCCTGCGCGCGGCGCTGCGGCTCGACCGCCGCGAGGAGGCGCGCGTGCGCGCCGAGGCGGCACGCGCGCTCGCGCGCTGCGGCCTCGCCGAGTTCGTCCACGCCGAAGCGCAGAACCTCGCGCTCGGCCAGCAGCGGATCGTCGAGATCGCGCGCGCGCTGGCGGCCGACCCGGTGTTGCTGCTGCTCGACGAGCCCGCCGCGGGCCTGCGGTTCCACGAGAAGGAGGCGCTGGCGGCGCTGCTGCGCAGCTTGCGCGCCGGCGGCATGACCGTGCTGCTGGTCGAGCACGACATGGCATTCGTCATGGGCCTCGCCGATCGCCTGATCGTCATGGACTTCGGCGAGAAGCTCGCCGAGGGGGTCCCGGCGGCGATCCAGAGCGACCCCGCCGTCCTCGAGGCTTATCTGGGCGGGGCACCGACGTGAGCGCGCGAGAGGCCGTGCGAGCAGGGGCCTTGGGGCCGCTTCTCCAGGTCGAAGACCTCAGCGTGGCCTATGGCAACGTCGAGGCGGTGCGCGACGTCTCGCTCACCGCGGCGCGCGGGCGCATCGTCACGGTGATCGGCCCGAACGGCGCCGGCAAGACGACGCTGCTGGCCGCGCTGATGGGCGTGCTGCCATCGCGTGGCGGCATCCGCCACGACGGCGTCGACGTCGCGCGCCTCGCGATCGAGGAGCGCGTCGCCCGCGGCATCGTGCTCGTGCCCGAGAAACGCGAGCTCTTCGCGACGATGAGCGTCGACGACCACTTGGCACTCGGCGCGTTCGCGCGGCGCCGCGAGCGCGGCATCGACGCGCTGCGTGCCGAGGTTTACCGGCGCTTTCCGCGCCTTCTCGAGCGCCGCCGCCAGCTCGCCGGCACGCTGTCGGGCGGCGAGCGCCAGATGCTCGCGCTCGGCCGGGGCTTGATGGCGCGACCGGCGCTGCTGATGCTCGACGAGCCGTCGCTCGGCCTCGCACCCCGCGTGGTGCGCGACATCTTCACGATCATCGCCGCGTTGCGCGACACCGGCGTGACGATCCTGCTCGTCGAGCAGAATGCGCGCGCGGCGCTGGCGATCGCCGACTACGGCTACGTGCTGGAGACGGGACGCGTGGTCCTCGAGGGCGACAGCGCGACGCTCGCCGCCGACGCCCGCGTCGCCGCCACCTACCTCGGCCGCGGGCATGGCGCCATGACGGCGGGTTAGAATGGCGCGCCGGGCGGGACGGCTTGAACTTCCCCCGCCCGGGCGTCATCTGACCCCCATGAACGCGCGCAGCCAGGACACCCCCCACGCCGAGCGAATTGCACGGGCGAGCGAAATCCTGCTCGCGCCCACCGGCTTGTCGCTCGACCAGCTCTCGGGCGTGCTGCGCGACATCCACGCGCACGACGTCGATTTCGCCGATCTCTATTTCCAGCACGCGCAATACGAGAGCTGGAGCCTCGAGGAGGGCATCGTCAAGTCGGGCGCCTTCAGCATCGACCGCGGCGTCGGCGTGCGCGCGGTCACCGGCGACAAGCAGGCGTTCGCCTATTCCGACGACATCTCGCTGCCGGCGCTGCGCGCCGCCGGCGAGGCGGTGCGCGCGATCGGCCGCCAGGGCCAGTCGGCATCGGCGCCGCTCGCGCGGCACGGCGACGTGCGCGCGCTCTACACCGGCATCGACCCGCTGACCACGCTCGACGAGGCCGGCAAGGTCGCGGCGATCACGCGTCTCGAGCGCATCGCACGCGCCCTCGACCCGCGCGTCACGCAGGTGATGGCGTCGATCACCGGCGAGCACGAGACGATCCTGATCGCGCGCAGCGACGGCACGCTCGCCGCCGACGAGCGGCCGCTGACGCGCATCTCGATCACGGTGATCGTCGAGGAGAACGGCCGGCGCGAGCAGGGCTACTTCGGCGGCGGCGGACGCTTCGGCTATGCCTATTTCGACGAAGCGATGCTCGAGTCTTACGCGCGCACCGCCGTCGACCAGGCGCTGCTCAACCTGCGCGCCAAGGATGCGCCGGCGGGGACGATGAGTGTCGTGCTCGGCCCGGGCTGGCCGGGCATCCTGCTGCACGAGGCGATCGGCCATGGGCTCGAGGGCGACTTCAACCGCAAGGAAACGAGCGCGTTCGCAGGCCGTGTCGGCCAGCGCGTCGCGGCGCCCGGCATCACCGTCATCGACGACGGCACGATGCTCGACCGCCGCGGCTCGCTCAACGTCGACGACGAGGGCAACGCGACGCAGCGCACGGTGCTGATCGAGGACGGCATCCTCAAGGGCTATATGCAGGACCGGATGAACAGCGGCCTCATGCGCACCGGCGCCACCGGCAACGGGCGGCGCGAGTCGTTCGCGCACCTGCCGATGCCGCGGATGACCAACACGGTGATGCTGAACGGCACGCACGATCCCGGCGAGATCCTCGCGTCCGTCAAGGACGGCCTCTACGCGGCGAGCTTCGGCGGCGGCCAGGTCGACATCACGAGCGGCAAGTTCGTGTTCTCGATGACCGAGGCGTGGAAGGTCGAGAGCGGCAAGCTCGTCTATCCGGTCAAGGGCGCGACGCTGATCGGCAACGGTCCCGACGCGCTGACGCGCGTGACGATGGTCGGCAACGACCTCGCGCTGGACGCGGGCATCGGCACCTGCGGCAAGGACGGCCAGTCGGTGCCGGTCGGCGTCGGACAGCCGACGCTGCGCATCGACGGCCTCGTCGTCGGCGGTACGGGCTAGCGGTCGCCGCGCTTCCCGCGCACGACCGGCGCTTCCCCGACGATGCCCGCGTCGATCCAGAACGGCGCGCTGCTCTACGCGCAGGTGGTTGGCCAGGCGCTTGTCGTCTATGTAGCGTTCCTCGCGGTCGAGCGGCTGTGGCCCGCCGAACGCGGCCAGCCGTGGCGCGACTGGTGGTTCAACATCCGCTACCAGGCGTTGTCGTACTACCTCGTCCTGCTGTTCGTCTACCCGGTGGCCGTCGCGCTGACGATCGGCGCGCTGCGCGCGGCGCATCCCGACTGGTTCGGCCTCATCCACCTCGAGGGCAAGCTCGACGCGGCGCTCGCGCTCGTGGTGTTCTTCTTCGTCTACGATTTCTTCTATTACTGGTTCCACCGCTGGCAGCACGGGGTGCCGCTCTTGTGGGAGCAGCACAAGCTGCACCATTCCGAGGAATCACTCAACGCCACGACGGCGATGCGCCACCACTGGCTCGAGGAAATCCTGCGGATCGGCTTCATCCTCCTGCCGATGGCGATCCTGCTCGACTTGACGCCCGTCACCGCGGGCTGGCTCGCCGCGGTGCTCGTCTACTGGCCTTATTTCATCCACGCCAACGTGCGGCTGCCGCTGGCGGGCCTCACGCGCGTCGTCGTCGGCCCGCAGGCACATCGGATCCACCATTCGCTCGAGGCGCCGCACCGCGATCGCAACTTCGCGGCGGTGTTCCCGCTGTGGGACATCCTGTTCGGCACCTTCTTCGCGCCGCGGCGCGGTGAATTCCCGCGCACGGGGCTCGCGTCCGGCGAGCGCGTGACGGGGTTGTGGCAGGCGAACGTGCTGCCGTTCGCGGGGTGGCGGCGGATGTGGCGCGAGAAGCGCGCCGCGCGCCGCGTCAGTGCAGGGGACCGCTCGGCGGACTTTCGCTGACCGGCGGTGACGGCGACGCGTGGTGCACGACGAGGCGCCAGCCCGACGGCGTGCGCAGGAACACGTTGGTCGCCACCGCAGCGCCGCGCGGCGTGCCGTCGGGCGAGTGGATGAGCTCGACCACGCTGTGCATCGCAAGCCCCACCGTCTCCAGTGTAAGCGCACTGTCGATGCGGAAGGCGATGCGGTTGTCGCCGGCGAACAGGCGCTCCCAGGCGCCGCGCACCGCCTCGTAGCCGACGAGGCGCGGCCCGTCCGGGTGGACGCAGATGATCTCCTCGTCTTCGGCCCAGGTCGCCATCATGGCGTCGATGTCGGCGGTCTCGAACGCGCGGTAGAACGCCTGCGCGACATCGAGCGGCGTGGTGAAGATGGGGACATTGCGGCCTTTGGGCATCGCGGATCGTGTCAGTGCGGAAGCAGGCTTTGCGCCAGATTGTAGACGTGGTCCGCCGACAGGTCGCGCATGCAGCGATGATGGCCGAGCGGGCATTCGCGGCGGAAGCAGGGGCTGCAGGCGATGTCGATGCGCGCCACCCGCGCCACGTCCGATAGCGGCGGCGTGTACGCGGGCGAGCTGCTGCCGAAGATCGCCACCAGCGGCACGCCGAGCGCCGCCGCGGCGTGCATCAGTCCCGAATCGTTGCTTGCCACCACGCTGCCGGCCGAGAGAAGGTCGATCGCGGTGCCGAGGTCAGTGAGGCCGGCGAGGTCGCGCAGCTCGCGCGCCTGCTCGCCCGCGGCGCCGACCACGGCATTGGTGGCGAGCTTGTCGTTGGGCGAGCCGACCAGCCAGACCTGCATGCCGCGCTCGAGGAACTGGCGCGCCAGTGCGGCGAAATGCGTCGGCGGCCAGCGCTTCGACGGGCCGAACTCGGCGCCGGGACAGAGGATCGCCGCGGGCCGGCGGGTGTTGAGGTGCAGCGCGCGCATCGCCGCCGCGCGATTGGCGAGGTCGGGCACGAGCACCGGTGCCGGCGGTAGCGCAACGATCGCGCCCCGCGTCGCCGCCAGCGCGGCGAAGCGCTGCACGAGGCGCGGCATCGCCTTGCGGTCGAGTCGGCGCGCGTCGGTAAGAAGGCCATAGCGCGACTCGCCGACGTAGCCGACGCGTTTCGGGATGCGCGCAAGCCACGGGATCAGCGCCGACTTCCACGAGTTCGGCAGCACGAACGCGCGCGCGTAGTCCTGCGCGCGGAGCTCGGCGGCGAGCCGACGCCGCGCGCGAAGCTCGAGCCGGCCGTGCTCGAACGGGTTGGGCACCACACGGCGGATGCCGCGCATCCGCGCATAGACCGGCGCGCACCACGGCGGCGCCAGCACGTCCAACTGCGGCTCGGCATAGGGCTCGCGCAGCAGCGCGATCAACGGCTCGGCGAGGATCGCGTCGCCGACCCAGGACGGCGCGACGACGAGGATGCGCTCGTTCACCGCGGTGGCCGCGGCGGGGCTAGTGCGCGCCGGGAAGCGCGCCGCCCTCGAGCTCGTAGCGCGTGCCGCAATAGGGGCACATCGCAGCGCCGCTGTCGGCGACGTCGAGGAACACGCGCGGGTGCGAGCTCCACAAGGTCATCGCCTTGTTCGGGCAGAACACCGGCAGGTCGCGCGCGGTGACGCGCACGACGCCGTCCTTCGCGGCGGGGCTCGACTCGGCGCTCATGTCGTCACACCGGCGTGAGCCATGACGCCTTCGCCGCGTTGCGCCCGTTGACCGTGTCGAAGAACAGCGACTGGAGCTTCGTCGTGATCGTGCCGCGCGCGCCGTTGCCGATCGGACGGTTGTCGAGCTCGCGGATCGGCGTCACCTCGGCGGCGGTGCCGGTGAAGAAGGCCTCGTCGGCGATGTAGAACTCGTCGCGCGTGATGCGACGCTCCTGCACCTCGATGCCGAGCTCCTTCGCGAACGTCATGATCGACATGCGCGTGATGCCGTTGAGCGCGCCGCCGGAGAGGTCGGGCGTCGACAGCACGCCGTCGCGCACCATGAACACGTTCTCGCCCGAGCCCTGGCAGATGAAGCCCTGCGGGTCGAGCATCATCGCCTCCTCGTAGCCGTCGATCGTCGCCTCCTGGTTGGCGAGAATCGACACCGCGTAGTTGCACACGGCCTTGGCGTTGCCCATCGTCGTGTTGGGATGATGGTGCGTGTACGACGACGTGCGCACGCGGATGCCCTTCTCGATCGCCTCGGCGCCGAGGTAGGCGCCCCAAGGCCACGCGGCGACCGCCACGCGCACCGGGTTCGACTTGGCGGCGACGCCCATCGCGTTGGAGCCGTAGAACGCGATCGGCCGCAGGTAGCAGGACTTCAACCCGTTGTCGCGCACGCAGGCCTTCTGCGCGGCATCGAGGGTGTCCTTGTCGTAGGGAATCTTCATGCCGAAGATCTGCGCCGAGCGGACGAACCGGTCGGTGTGGTCGCGCAGCCGGAAGATCGAAGGGCCCCGCGCGGTGTCGTAGCAGCGCACCCCCTCGAAGACGCCCATCCCGTAGTGCAGCGTATGCGTCAGCACGTGCGTCGTGGCGTCGCGCCACGGCACCATCTTGCCGTCGTACCAGATCCAGCCGTCGCGGTCGGCCATCGACATGGCGTATCCCGTCGTTCGAGGAGGAGGAAGCGTGCGATTTTAGCAGGTCGCCCCCGCGCCGATTCGCGCGCGATGGCGCGCCGATCGTCCGCGCGCCAACCCGCGGCCCCTCAGTCGCCGCGCGGCGCGCCGAACACGTCCTGCCACAGCCGCTCGACCTCCGCGCGCCGCGCCGCCTGCGGCGCCGGATCGACGCGCGCCTGCGCCGCCCCGGCCATCCGCTGCGTGTGCTGCAGGCGGCGGTATTCGCGGTACGCGTCGGCGACGGCCGCTGCGCGCGCGGCATCGACGAGGCGAAGCTCGCCGGCCGTGCCGAGCAGCGCGATGTTGCCGGCGTTGCGCGTCAACGCGGGATGCGCCGCGCTATGCGCGAGCACGAGGAACTGCACGATGAATTCGATGTCGACCATCCCTCCGCGATCGTGCTTGACATCGAAGCGTCCGCTGCGGTTCGGATGGCCTTCGTGCATGCGCCGGCGCATCGCGACGATGTCGCGGCCGAGCGCGGCGGCGTCGCGCGCGCGGCGCAGAATCTCGACGCGCATCGCCTCGAACGTATCGCCGAGGCGCGCATCGCCTGCAGCCGCGCGCGCGCGCGTCAGCGCCTGGTGCTCCCAGGTCCACGCGCTCGTCTCCTGGTAGCGGCGGAACGCGCCGATCGACGTGCAGGCGAGGCCCGCGGCGCCGTCGGGGCGCAGCCGCAGGTCGGTGGCATAGAGCTCGCCGGCGGCCGTCATGCTGGTGAGCCACGTGTTGATCCGCTGCGCGAGTCGCGCGTACAGCGCGGGCCGCGCATCGGCGTCTGGGTCGTCGGCCGCGACGTCGTACAGGAACACGAGGTCGAGATCGGACACATAGCCCAGCTCCTTGCCGCCGAGCTTGCCGTACGCGACGATCGCGAACGGTGGCGGCCTGGCGTCGGGGCCTGCGAGCTGGCGCCAGCACGCCGCGAGCGTCGCGTCGAGCACGACGTCGGCGAGCGCCGACAGGTGATCGGCGAGGCGCTCGATCGACAGCGCGCCAGCGAGATCCTGCGCGAGGAGGTGAAACACCTCCGCCTGCTTGAAGTGGCGCAGCGCATCCATCTGCCACTCCGTGTCGTCGGGTCGCTCCGCCATCGCGCCGGCGAGCTCGCGCCGCCATGCATTCCAGTCGGGCGGCGCGAGGAGTGCCTCGGCGTCGAGCAGCTCGTCGAGCAGCATCGGGTGGCGCGTCAGGTAGCCGGCGGCCCACGGCGACGCGCCGCACAGCGCCGCGATCCGCGGCAACAGCGGCGGATGCTCGATCAAGAGCGCCAGGTAGGCGCTGCGCCGCGCGATCGCCTCCAGCAACGCGACGAGGCGCGCGAGCGTCGCCTGAGCGCCGGCTGCGCCGGGCTCGGCCGCGGCGGCGGCGATCAGCGCGGGCATCAGCTTGTCGAAGCGGCGCCGCGACTGCACCGGCAGCGACGTGTAGCGATGCGCGCCGCGCATCGCCGCGAGCGTCGCCACCAGCGCATCCGGATCGTCGAAGCCCGCCTCGGCGAGGAGCGCGCGATGCGTCTCGGCGTGCGGCGCGTCCCAGACGCCGGCGAACGGCGACGCCTCGTCCGCCGCGGAAGCGTCACCGAAGAGCGACGAGAACCATGTGTCGACGCTGCGCCGGTGAGCGTCGAGCGCCTCGCGCCACGCCGCCACCGACGCGAAGCCGCACGCGGCAGCGAGCGCGTCGACCTCGACGGCGTCGGTGGGCAGCCGCTGCGTCTGCCGGTCGTCGCGGTATTGCAGCCGGTGCTCGACGTGGCGCAGGAACGCATACGCGTCGCCGAGCGCATCGACCGCCCCCGCCGGCAGCAGCGCGAGCGATTCGATCGCCGCGAGCGCGTCGACGGTCCCCGCGATCCGCAGCGCGGGCTCGCGCCCACCGCGCACGAGCTGCTGCGCCTGCACGGTGAACTCGATCTCGCGAATGCCGCCGGGGCCGAGCTTGATGTCATCGCCGTGGCTCGCGCGGCGCGCCTGTTCGCGGATCTGGCGGTGCACGTCGCGCAGTCCCTCGTAGGCGTCGAAGTCGAGGTACTTGCGGTAGACGAACGGCGCGACGAGCGCCGTCACCTCGCCGGGCCGGTCGCCGGCGACCACGCGCGCCTTGAGCCAAGCGTAGCGCTCCCACGTGCGGCCCTGCGTGACGAGATACTGCTCGAGCGCGGCGAACGACACCGTCAGCGGGCCGCTGTCGCCGTAGGGGCGCAGGCGCATGTCGACGCGGAACACGAAGCCGTCGGCGGTCACCTCGTCGAGCGCGCCGATGACGCGCCGGCCGAGCCGGTCGAAGAACTCGCGGTTGGCGATCGCGCGCGCGCCGTCGGTCTCGCCCTCGTCGGGATAGGCGAACACGAGGTCGATGTCCGACGACACGTTGAGCTCGCCGCCGCCGTGCTTGCCGAGCGCGATGACGTGCAGCGACTGTGCCGCGCCGCCGTCGGCCGCGCGCGGCTCGCCGAACGCGCGCGCGAGGTCGCGATGATGGAAATCGCGCGCGAGCCCGATCGCGCCGTCGGCGAGCGTCGTCATCGTCGCGAACACTTCGGCGAGCGGCGCGCGGCCCGTGAGGTCGCGCGAGAGCGTGTGCAGCATCGCGCGCTGCCGCAGGCGCCGGAGCGCGGCGTGCAGGGCGGCGGCGTCGTCGCCGCCGGCCAGCGGCGCGAGCGCGGCGAGCGCGGCGCCTGCGTCGAACGGCGCGTCGAGTGTCGCCTCGAGCTCGTCGCGCAGCGCGGGATGCGCGCTGACGAGGCGCCGGGCGTAGTGGCTGTAGTCGAGCGCGCGCGCAAGGTCCATGGGGCGAGGAGGCAACGGGAGCGCGCGGGCCATCCGCTACAATCCCCGGGTCCTGCCGTCCATTATGCCCGTCACGCGCGCACCTGACCGCGCCACCATCCGGCGCACCGCGCGCGCGCTGCGGGTCCTCCGCGGTCTTGGTACGCTGCTGCTGTACGCATTCGGCGCGTTCTGCGCGCTGCTCTTGCTGCTGCGCTACGTGGTGCTGCCGCAGGTGCCGATGCATCGCGATGCGATCTCCGGCTTCCTGTCGCAGCGCATCGGCGCGCCTGTGACGATCGACGCGCTCGCGACCGGCTGGGACGGCTGGAATCCCAAGCTCGTCATCGACGGCTTTCGGCTGCGCGAGCGCGACGGCACGCAATCGGTGCTCGAGCTGCCCCATGTCGAGCTCGTCGTCGCGTGGACATCGCTCGCGTACCTGCGGCTCCAGTTGAAGGAGCTCGCGATCGACCAGCCCTCGCTCGCGATCGCGCGCGACACCGCTGGCGTCATCCATGTGGCGGGCCTCGAGATCGACCCCGACGCCGGCAGCGAGCGCTCGCCCTTCCTCGCGTGGCTGTTGCGCCAGCACGAGATAAGCGTGCGCGATGCGACACTCGCATGGACCGACGAGCAGCGCGCCGCGCCGACGATCACGCTCGAGCAGGTCGACGTCAAGCTCGAGAACCTGCTCGGCCGCCACCGCTTCGGCGCGACGGGCGTGCCGCCGTCGGCGCTGGCGTCGCCGCTCGACGTGCGCGGCGACTTCGCCGGCATCGGCGCCGGCAACTGGCGCAAGGCGCGCGGCCACCTGTACGCGCGCCTCGACTACGCCGACGTCGCCGCGTGGCGCGCGTGGGTGCCGCTGCCGCTACCGATCGATTCGGGGCAGGGCGCGCTGCGGCTGTGGCTCGATTTCAGCGACGAGGCGGTGACGTCCCTCGTCGCCGACGCTGAGCTCGCCGACGTCAGCGCGAGCCTCGACGACGCGCTGCCGCCGCTCGCGCTGCAGCACGTCGTCGGCCGCCTGACGATGGAAGAGGCGCCCGGTCGCCGCACGATCGGCGGGCGCGGCATCTCGTTCACCACCGAGTCGGGCACCGTGCAGGCGCCGGCGGACTTCGACCTCGATTTGCGCGCGGCGACGGGAAGCGCCGAGGCGCGCGGCACGCTCGCGTTCACGCGCGCCGATCTCGCGGCGCTGGGCGCGATCGCCGCCGAGCTGCCGCTGCCCGCGGACTGGCGCGCCGGTCTCGCCGCGCACGCGCCGTACGGCGCGGTCACCGGCGGACGCCTCACGTGGCAAGGCTCGCTCAAGGCGCCGTCGAAATGGACGGCGCGCGCCACGCTGGTCGACGTCGGCGGGATCGCCCACGACCCGTGGCCCGGCGTCGGCCGGATCTCGGGCACGCTCGACAGCGACGAGTCGAAGGGCACGCTGAAGCTCGCCACGCGCGACGGCTCGGTCGAGCTGCCGGCGGAGCTGCGCGACGTCGTCTCGTTCGAGAAGCTCGACGGCGCGGTGCGTTGGCATCACGACGCGTCCGGCACGTTGCGCGTCGACGTCGACGACGTCACCTTCGCCAACGCCGACGCCGCCGGTGCGATCTCCGGCAGCTGGGCGGCGCGGGCCGGCGGCCCCGGTGACGCCGACCTCAAGGTGCAGTTCGCGCGCGCCAACGTCGCGCGCATCGCCAACTACCTGCCGATCTGGCTGAGCCCGCATGCGCGCGACTGGGCGCGGCGCGCACTGGTGCGCGGCGACATCGACAAGGGCCAGATCGAGATCAAGGGCAACCTCGCCGATTTCCCGTTCACGCACGGCAAGCCCGGCACGTTCGCGATCGCCGCCGACGTGCGCAAGGCGACGCTCGATTTCGCCGAAGGCTGGCCGGTGATCGACGGCATCGACGCGGTGCTGAAGCTCGATCGCACGCACTTGCGCGTCGAGGCGGCGCGCGGCAGCGTGCTCGACGCGGACATCGGGCGCACCGTCGCCGACATTCCGGACCTCGCCGCGCCGGTGCTCGCAATCGACGGCGTTGCGAGCGGCGGCGCGCCGTCGTTCCTCGCGTTCCTGGCGCAAAGCCCGATCGCCGGCTGGATCGGGCACGTGACCGATGGCGTGCATGTCACCGGCAACGGCACGCTGGCGCTGTCGCTGTCGATCCCGCTCGCCGACCTCGCGTCGTCGCGCGCCGACGGCACGTTCGGCCTCGCGGCCGGCGCAGTGGACTGGCCGGGAGCGCCGCCGTTCCGCGGCGTCGCCGGCAAGTTCAGGTTCTCGCGGCAAGGCATCGTCGACGGCGCGTTCGACGGCAACGCACTCGGCGGCGCGGCGCGCGTCACGCTCGCGCGAGTCGACGACGGGCTCCACCTGCGCGGCAGCGGCAGCGTCGACTTCGCCGAGCTGCGCGCGCTCTACCCGGTCGCGTTCGTCGATCGCCTCGGCGGCCGCAGCGACTGGACGTTCGACGGCGTGCCCGCCGCGCAGGGCTTCGACTGGACGGTGCGCTCGTCGATGCAGGGCGCGACGATTGGCTTTCCCGCGCCGTTCGCGAAGGCCGCCGCGGGCGCGCTGCCGGTGAGCGTCGAACGCCGGATGATCTCGCCGACCCGCGACGCGGTGACGATCGCCGTCGGCAGCGAAGGCAGGGTGTTCCTGCGACGCCGCCTCGACGGCGGCGACACGCGCGTCGATGGCGTGCTCGTCGTCGCGGGGCGCGCCACGCCGCAGCCGGGCGACGATGCGCGGCCGGGCATCTACGTGCGCGCGGATGTCGATCGCATCGACGTCGACGAATGGCTCGCGATCGACTTGCCGGTGGCGTCCGCGGCGAAGCCGGGCACGACGGCAGCCGCGCCGCTCGAGCTCAAGGGCGTCGACCTCACGGCGACGCGCCTCACCGCAATGGGACGGCGCTTTCGCGACCTCACGATCGGCGCGCGCCGCGACGCCGATCACTGGAACATCGCGCTGAAGGGTCGCGACGTCGAGGGCGCCGCCGCGTGGTACCTCGCCGCGCCGCAGGCGCCCAACGGCCGCGCGGTGTTGCGGCTCACGCGCGTCGCGCTGCCGCGCGAGGACGGCACGCCGAAAGGAGAACCGGATCGCACGGCGCCCGCGCCTGCGAAGGCCCGCACTCGCTGGCCCGAGGTCGACGCCGAGGCCGAGCGCTTCATCTCGCGCGGCCACGAGCTCGGCACGCTCAAGGTGCGCGCCAAGCCGCAGGGCGACGACTGGCTGATCGACGCGCTCGAGCTCGCCAACGACGGCGGCACGATCACCGCGCACGGCGCATGGCACGTCGGCAGCGACGGCGAGCGCACCAGCCTCGATGCGACGTTCGACGTCAAGGACGCGGGCGTCTTCCTCGCGCGCTTCGGGTATCCGGACGAAATCCGCGGCGCCCCCACCAAGGGCACCGGCCACTTCACGTGGCCCGGGGCGCCAAGCGACTTCGATTACGACACGCTGGACGGCAAGCTCGCGATCGCGACCGGCGCCGGGCAGTTCCTCAAGATCCAGCCCGGCATCGGCCGGCTGCTCGGCGTGCTCTCGCTGCAGGCGCTGCCGCGGCGCATCACGCTCGACTTCCACGATGTGTTCAGCGAAGGCTTCGCGTTCGACGAGGCGAAGGGTGACGTGGCGATCGTCGGCGGCGTCATGCGCACCGACGGCTTCGCGATCAACGGCACGGCCGCGCGCATCACCATCAAGGGCGAGGCCGACCTGGCGCGCGAGACGCAGGCGCTCGACGTGCACGTGCAGCCGTCGCTCGCCACCGGCGTCTCGGCGGGCGCCGCGGCGCTGCTCGTCGCCGCGAACCCGATTGTCGCCGCGGTCGTCGGCGCCGGCACGCTGCTCGCACAGAAGGTGCTGAAGGACCCGATCGAGCAGATGTTCAGCTACGAATACCGCGTGACCGGGCAGTGGAGCGACCCCGTGGTCACGCGCGTCGGCCGCGAGCCGAACCTGATGCCGGGCGCGTACGATGCGCCACCGCCGGCCGCGGCGCCGCAGAAATCGGCGCCATCGAGCGCTGACCCGCCGAAGGTCGCGCCGCCGACGCCCGCGCCGAAACCGGCGCCACCCGCCGCCACGGCGCCGGCGACACCGACGCGTTAGCGCGTCAGGCGCGCGTGCTGCCGCGCAGCAACACCAGCACCGCGCCGCCGCCACCGGCATGCTGCGGCGCCTCGGCGAACGCGAGCACCTCGTCCCAATGCGCGAGCCAGCGGCGCACCTTGCCCTTCAGCACAGGCTCGCGTCCCGGCGACGTGAGCCCCTTGCCGTGGATCACGCGCACGCACCGCAGCCGATGCGCGCGCGCCTCGAGCAGGAAGTCGGCAAGCGCGTCGTGCGCCTCGTCCGACGTGTGGCCGTGCAGGTCGATCTCGGCCTGCACCGCCCAGTGTCCGCGGCGCAGCTTGGCGAGCACGTCGGTGCCGAGGCCTTTGCGCACATAGGTCTGCTCGACGTCCTGCTCCTGGCCCGCTTCCCATCGATGTGGCGCGGGCTCGGCGCCGAATTTCGACGCCAGCAGCGCATCGGCCTCGTCGGCGATGCGCTGGCGGGGCACCGGTGCCGGCGGGGCAATGGCAACGCGTGCGCGCCGCGGCGGCGGCAGGCGCTCGACGTCGGCGAAGGCCGCGGAAAGATCGATGTCGCCGTCCGCGTGCTTGCTGGCGGCAACGCGTCGCGGCGCAGCGGCATTCGGCGCAGTCCGCGCGCGCTTCGCGCGCCCGGCCTCGACGAGCGTCTTGAGGTCGCTGAGCTTGGCCATCGCGCGTGCCGGCACGCGCGTCAGGCCGATTCGAGGAACGCCTCGGCGTCGAGCGCGGCCATGCAACCGGTGCCGGCCGAGGTGACCGCCTGGCGATAGACGTGGTCGGCGACGTCGCCCGCGGCGAACACGCCGGGCACGCTCGTCGCCGTGGCGTTGCCCTCGCTGCCGCTCTGCACCTTGATGTAGCCGTTGGCCATGTCGAGCTGGCCCTCGAAGATCTGCGTGTTCGGCGTGTGGCCGATCGCGATGAACACGCCGTGCACGGCGACGTCCTCCGTCGCGCCGCTCTCGACGTTGCGCAGCGTCGCGCCGGTCACGCCCGACGCGTCGCCGAGCACTGCCTCGAGCGTATGGTTCCAGCGGATGCGCACGTTGCCGCCATCCTTCGTGCGCGCCACGAGCCGGTCGACGAGGATCGCCTCGGCGCGGAACTTGTCGCGGCGATGCACGACGGTGACCGACTTCGCGATGTTGGCGAGATAGAGCGCTTCCTCGACGGCCGTGTTGCCGCCGCCGACGACGATGACGTCCTGGTTCTTGTAGAAGAACCCGTCGCAGGTCGCGCAGGCCGACACGCCCTTGCCCATGTACGCGCTCTCGGACTCGAGGCCGAGATAGCGGGCCGACGCGCCGGTGGCGATGATGAGCGCATCGCACGTGTAGCTGCCGGAATCGCCTTCGAGGCGAAACGGCCGCGTCGCGAGGTCGACCGTATGGATGTGGTCGAACACGATCTCGGTGTCGAAGCGCTCGGCATGGCGCTGGAAGCGCGCCATCAGGTCGGGGCCCATGACGCCATCGGCGTCGGCCGGCCAGTTGTCGACGTCGGTCGTCGTCATCAGCTGCCCGCCCTGCGCGAGGCCGCTGATCAGCACCGGCGAGAGATTCGCGCGTGCCGCGTATACTGCCGCGGAGTAGCCGGCGGGACCTGAACCGAGGATCAGAAGACGTGCGTGCTTCGTGGCCATGGAGGAAATCTGGTGGCGAGCGCGTCGCAATTCTAGCCCACGACCTTCGCGCGACTGCGCCGCGCGCGCATGCCCATCACCTGCCGATCGACTTGGCGGACCGCCGCGTTCGCGCTATCATGCATCGCCTGAAGTAGTGCGATCAACATGCTGTTTTTCAACGCAAAAACAAACCGCAACAGAGCGCTGGAAGCACCCCGGCCGCTCGCGCCGCGCACCGCGCGCCTGGTCCGCGAATCGTGGTGGCTGATCGTCGTCGCGATCATCGCGTACCTCGCGCTGATCCTCGCCACGTATACGCGCGGCGATCCGGGCTTCTCGTACACGGGCACGAGCGACGTGATCGCCAATCGTGGCGGCGCGTTCGGCGCATGGCTCGCCGACCTGCTGCTGTATCTGTTCGGGCTGTCCGCGTGGTGGTGGGTCGTCGCGGGCGTGGTCGCGATCGTCACGTCGTACCGGCAGATCGCCGATCCGGCGCGCGAGCGCGAGCACCCGTTCGCGCTCGTCGCGTTCGGCTTCGCGCTCGTCATCCTGTCGAGCGCGGCGATCGAGGCGACTCGCCTGTGGCGAATGCCGGCATCGCTGCCGCTCGCGCCCGGCGGCGTGTTCGGCGACGTCATCGGCCGCGGCGCGACGCGCCTGATCGGCTTCAACGGCGCGACGCTGATGCTGATCGCGCTGTTCGCGGTCGGCTTCTCGCTCTTCACGGGCCTGTCGTGGCTCAAGCTGATGGAGCGCATCGGCGCCGGCCTCGAGGCGCTCGCCGCGCGCGTCAGGGCGCGCCGCGAGGCGCGCGAGGACGCGCGCATCGGCGCGCTTGCCACCGCCGAGCGCGAGGCGGTCGTCGAGCGCACGCGCGACGAGGCGCTGGAGCGTGCGCCGATCGTCGTCGTGCCGCCGGTCGCGGCGGTCGCGAAATCCGAGCGCGTCGTCAAGGAGAAGCAGCGGCCGCTCTTCACCGAGATGCCCGATTCGCCGCTGCCGCCGCTCGACCTCCTCGAGGACGCGCCGCCGGCGTCCGAGAGCATGTCGGCGGAGACGCTCGAGTTCACCTCGCGCCTCATCGAGCGCAAGCTCGCCGACTTCGGCGTGTCGGTGAAGGTGCTCGCCGCCTATCCGGGCCCGGTGATCACACGCTTCGAGATCGAGCCTGCGGTCGGCGTCAAGGGCGCGCAGATCGTCAACCTCGTCAAGGATCTCGCGCGCGCGCTGTCGGTGATCTCGATCCGCGTCGTCGAGACGATTCCCGGCAAGTCGTGCATGGCGCTCGAGCTGCCGAATCCCAAGCGCCAGATCGTCAAGCTCACCGAGATCCTGTCGTCGACCGTCTACCACGACGCGCACGGCCACCTGACGCTGGCACTCGGCAAGGACATCGCCGGCAAGGCGGTGATCGCCGACCTCGCACGGATGCCGCATCTCCTGGTCGCCGGCACGACCGGCTCGGGCAAGTCGGTCGCGGTCAACGCGATGATCCTGTCGCTGCTCTACAAGTCCGAGCCGCGCGAGGTGCGCCTCATCCTGATCGATCCCAAGATGCTGGAGCTCTCGGTGTACGAGGGCATCCCGCACCTCCTCGCGCCGGTCGTCACCGACATGAAGCTCGCGCCCAATGCGCTCAACTGGTGCGTGGGCGAGATGGAGCGCCGCTACAAGCTGATGAGCCAGCTGGGCGTGCGCAACGTCGCCGGCTATAACCAGAAGGTCGTCGACGCGAAGAAGGCGGGCAAGCCGTTGCTGAACCCGGCGCCGCTCGATCCCGCGGCGCCCGACGCGCTCGACGAGATGCCGCAGATCGTCGTCGTCGTCGACGAGCTCGCCGACCTCATGATGGTCACCGGCAAGAAGATCGAGGAGCTGATCGCGCGGATCGCGCAAAAGGCGCGCGCCGCCGGCATCCATCTGATCCTCGCGACGCAGCGGCCGAGCGTCGACGTGATCACCGGCCTCATCAAGGCCAACATCCCGTCGCGGATCGCGTTCCAGGTGGCGAGCAAGGTCGACTCGCGGACGATCCTCGACCAGATGGGCGCCGAGGCACTGCTCGGCCAGGGTGACATGTTGTACCTGCCGCCCGGCACCGGCTATCCGCAGCGCGTGCATGGCGCATTCGTGTCCGACGCCGAGGTGCATCGCGTCGTCGAGTACCTGCGCGCGCAGGGCGAGCCGCAATACGTCGAGTCGATCCTCGCCGGCGGCGCCAACGGCGACGGCGACGAGCTCGCCGGTGTCGACGGCGCCGACGCCGAGGCCGACCCGATGTACGACCAGGCGGTGCAGGTGGTGCTGAAGACGCGCCGGCCGTCGATCTCGCTCGTGCAACGGCACCTGCGGATCGGCTACAACCGCGCGGCGCGGCTCATCGAGCAGATGGAGCGCGCCGGTCTCGTGTCGGCGATGCAGACCAATGGCAATCGCGAGGTTCTGGTCCCCGCGGGCAAGGCTGACGCGTGAGCGTGAAAGGCCGCGACTGCGCAGCGCGCGCGTCGACGCGATCGATCGCGCGGCGCGTGTGCGTCGCCGCCGCCGCGCTCGCCTGCGCGCTCGCCGCGCGGGCGGGCCCGGTGGAGTCCTACCGCGAGGGCCCGCAGTTCTGCCCGCGCGACCGGCCGCCGACCGCCGCAACGCTGACCGAGCAGCAGGTCGACGCGCGCGCGATTGAGCTGTTGCCCGGGTTCTGCGCGCCGTCGCATTTCGTCACCGGCTGCTACGCCGAGCCCGAGCTCGTGCGCGGCAGCTGGCGCGTCTACATCCGCCAGTACCGGCTCGTCGACGGACGGCGCGAGTTCGGCGAGCTCGACCACAGCTACGTCATTCTCGACCGCGTCGGCAACTGCCTCGCCAACATCCCCGGCACGCCGCTCGGCGCGCTGCACTGATGCGCGTACGTTTCCTCGCCTTGGTGGTCGCCGCGGCGATGCTGGCAGGCCCGGCGTTCGCCGCCGGCATCGACGAGCTGCAGGCGTTCGTGTCGGGCACGCGCTCGGCCAGGGCGACGTTCGCGCAGACGACGACCGACAAGGCGGGCCGCGTCGTGCAGAAGTCCACCGGCACGTTCGCGTTCGCGCGCCCGGGCCGCTTCCGCTGGACCTACGACAAGCCGCTCGACCAGCTGATCGTCGGCGACGGCGAGCGCGTATACGTCTACGACCGCGACCTCAACCAGGTCATCGAGCGCAAGATGACCAAGGCGCTCGGCTCGACGCCGGCGGCACTCCTCGCCGGCGACGACGCGCTGGAGAAGGACTTCACGCTCGTCGACGGCGGCAGCGCGGACGGCCTCGCGTGGGTGAACGCGACGCCGAAGAGCACCGACTCGGGCTTCACCGCGGTGCGCATGGGCTTTCGCGACCACCTGCCGCGCACGATGATCCTGACCGATGCGTTCGGCCAGACGACACGGCTCACGTTCGCGGACATCGAGCGCAACCCCGCGCTCGACGCGAGCCTTTTCAAGTTCACGCCGCCGCAGGGCGCCGACGTCATCGCGGACAAGCCGTAGCCCGTCGTGCTGCAGGATGGCGCTTGCGCCATCGACGGGCATCGCTCATCGTCATCCCCGCGAATGCGGGGATCCAGGGGTGGCACATGGATCAGCGGGACGCGCGCGTCGTCGTCGCGTCACGGCTGGATTCCCGCGTTCGCGGGAATGACGGCTCGCGCTCGACATCGATGCGCCGCCGCGGCAAGCCGTCCGGATGGCGCTGCTGGATGAACGCGATGACTCCCTCGCGCATCTTGCAGCGCAAGTCGAAGTTGCGTCCGGAATCGGCCGAGCTCACGAGGAAGCGGAGCTGCATCGCGGCCTCGCTCATGTCGGTGACCTGCACGACGCACACGCGGCCGTCCCATTCGGGCGCCGACTTGCAGATGCGCTCGGCCTCGGCGCGCAGCGGCGCGACCGGCAGCGTCGGATCGACCCACAGGAACGCGGTGCCGAGGATCTCGGCGCTGCGCCGCGTCCAGTTCTGGAACGGCTGCTCGATCAGGTACTGCAGCGGCACGATGAGCCGGCGCTGGTCCCACAGCGCCATCACGACGAACGCGCTGGTGATCTCCTCGACGCGACCCCATTCGCCCGCGACGATGAGCACGTCGTCGATGCGCAACGGCTGCGTCAGCGCGATCTGCAGCCCGGCGATCAGGTTGCCGAGCACCGAGCGCGCGGCAAGGCCGGCGACGAGGCCCGCGACGCCGGCCGACGCGAGCAGGCTCGCGCCGATCTGGCGCACCTGCGGGAACGTGATCAGCGCGAAGGCGACGCCGACGACGGCGACGACTCCGGTCAACGTGCGCGTGAGCACGCGTGCCTGTGTGAGCACGCGGCGCGCGGCGAGGTTGTCCTGCAGGTTGGTCGGATGGCGGACCACGATCGCGGCGCTCATGCCGCGCAGCGCGCCGATCGCCGCCCAGGTGAACGCGGCGATGACGACGAGCGCCGCCACGTGGCGGATGCCGCCGATCAGCGGCACGTCGTCCGGTGCGGCGTTGAGCACGAGGCTCGCGGCGAGCGCGGCGACGAGCAGGCATCCGGGCCTCGCGACGCCGGCCGCGAACGCGGACCACCCGCGGTGCCTTGCGGTGAGGCGGGCAACGACCCGCATCGCGACCGTGGCGATCACGTAGGCGATGAGCGTCACGATCGCGGCCGTCACCCATGTCGTCCATGCAGGGTGACGGTCGAAAGGCAGCGAGGCGAGCCAGGCGTCGAACGAATCCATGAAAGGCGCACGGCGCCGTCGCGTCGCCGCCGGAAAGTCCAACGTCTGATTGGACCGCGCGAGTGACGCGCACGCGATCGGACGCGTGCGCAGATGAGCGTCGGTGAAGGACTACAAGAGCAGCGCGATGCGATGCGTCTCTTCCGCACCGGATGCCGTGGGAACGTTGCTCAGGCGCGCTGCGCGTCCTCGAGCATCTCGCGCGTCGCGCGCAGGCCCGACTCGAGCGCGCCCTGCATCCACGTGTGCGTCAGGGACGCGTGCTCGCCGGCGAAATGGATGCGGCCCGCGGGTGCGATCAGGTCGCGGTAGAGCGTGGTGTGCTGGCCGGCGTTGAACCACGCGAAGGCGCCGCTCGCGAACGGATGGTTGTCCCAGCTCCAGCTCGCTGTCTGGCGGATCGCGCCGGCGCGCGCGAGCTGCGGATGCACGCGCGCAAGGTGCTCGATCACGTTGGCGCTGCGCGGCCGGTGCGCGAGGCTCGCGAGCCGCCGCGCCGTCTGTCCCCATGAATACGACGCGAGCAGCACGCCCGGCCCGCGCGACACGCGCGGATCCTTCGCCTCCGCGTTGTCGGACGGGTAATACGCGGTGGCGAGCGGCAGGTCGGTGAACGTGCCGCCGCCGTAGATTCCGTCGTCCGCTTCCCAGAAGCGCCGGTTGGCGAGCGCCAGCACCTTGGTCGAGGAGTCGTAGGCGAGCTCGCGGATCGCGCGCCATTTGGGCCCGGAGAAGCCGGGCTCGACGACGAGGCGCGACAGCACGGGGCAGGGCAGCGTGCACAAGAGGTAGTCGCCCTCGGCCTTGCGCTGCTGGCCGTTGACGCGATAGATCGCGCCGGCGCGGCGGCCGTCGGCCGATTGCGTGAGGCGGATCACTTCGGCGCCGAGCCGCGGCTTCGACTTCAGTTTCGCCGCGAGCGCGCTCGCCAGCGTGTCGGTGCCACCGACGATTTCGTCGAAGCCCTGCGTCCACACCTCGAGCATTTCCTCGCGCAGCGTCTCCGTGGCGGCGGTCGGCAGGATCGTCTCGGAGCCGCCGGTGACGGCGAGGAACTCGATCGCCTCTTCGGACAAGCCCGCGTCCTCGCACAACTGTTGCAGTGTCTTCTGGTCGAGTGCGCGAAGGCGCGGTGTGCTGATCCCGGGACTGACGAGCGACTTGCGGTCGGCCTCGTCGAGCGAGGCCAGCGCCTTGCCCACCGATTCGGCCCACAGGTCGTCGGGCGACTTGTCCTTCTCGGCGTCGGCGAGCCGGAAGAGGCGCGCCACCGCCTTCACGTCGGCGATGCGGTGACGCTCACCGCGGATGAAGTAGTACGCCTGCGGGTTCGAGAACACGAACGGCCGCAGCGGCAGCCCGAGCTCGGCGACGTAGTGGCGCGTCAGCAGGTGCCGCGTCGGGATGCGCATCGCGCCGAATTCGCCGTAGCGCCCGTCGCCGAAGCGCATCGTGCGCACGCGCCCGCCGATGTGACGCGGATCCGCCTCGAGAATGGTCACACGGTGCCCGCGCTGCTCGAGCTCGTATGCCGAGACGAGGCCGGCGAGACCGGCGCCGACGATAACGATGTCGAGCGGTTTCGGCGTGGGGGGAACCTGCGCGAGCGCCGGCAGCGCGTTCGCCGCGGCGGAGGCGCCGGTCATCGCAAGCAGGCGCCGCAGGAATTCGCGGCGGCGCAACGGCGGCAGCGGCAGCGGATGCGTCGGCATGGGCCGTTCCTCCCGCAAGGTCGCGGCGTCCCGGCGCAATCGCGCGGGGTCGCGCTCGCGCGGCACTCTACCGCGCATAATGACGTGCCGCAACGACCCCGCATGGACGACCTCTTTCGCGCCGACGCCGATGCCGCCGCGCCGCTCGCCGAGCGGCTGCGGCCGCGCAGCATCGGCGAGGTCATCGGCCAGCGCCACCTGCTCGCGCCCGGCAAGCCGCTGGCCGTCGCGTTTGCCGCCGGCAAGCCGCATTCGATGATCCTGTGGGGGCCGCCCGGCGTCGGCAAGACCACGCTCGCGCGGCTGATGGCCGACGCGTTCAACGCCGAGTTCATCGCGATCTCCGCGGTGCTGGCGGGCGTCAAGGACATCCGCGATGCGGTCGCGCGTGCCGGGCTCGTGCGCGCGCAATCGGGACGCGCGACGATCCTTTTCGTCGACGAGGTCCATCGTTTCAACAAGGCGCAGCAGGACGCGTTCCTGCCGTTCGTCGAGCAGGGCGTGCTGACGTTCATCGGCGCGACCACCGAGAACCCGAGCTTCGAGGTCAACTCGGCGCTGTTGTCGCGCGCGGCCGTGTACGTGCTCGAGCCGCTGTCGCCCGACGAGCTTCGCGTGCTGCTCGATCGCGCCCTCGCGGCGGCGCTGCCCGATCGACCGCTCGACGACGGCGCGCGCGACGCACTGGTCGGCTATGCCGACGGCGACGGCCGGCGCCTCGTCAACCTCGTCGAGCAGCTCGGGACGGCAGCGCGCGAGCGCGGCGTCGCGGCCATCGACCTCGCGTTCGTCGAGGCAACGATCGCGCGCAGCCTGCGCCGCTTCGACAAGGGGGGCGAGGCGTACTTCGACCAGATCTCGGCGCTGCACAAGTCGGTGCGCGGCTCCGATCCCGACGCCGCGCTCTACTGGCTCGTGCGGATGCTCGACGGCGGCGCCGATCCGCTGTACATGGCGCGGCGGATGGTGAGGATGGCGACCGAGGACATCGGCCTCGCCGATCCGCGCGCGCTGCGCGTCGCGCTCGATGCCGCCGAGACCTACGAGCGGCTGGGCTCGCCGGAAGGCGAGCTCGCGCTCGCCGAGTGCGTCATCTACCTCGCCGTCGCGCCGAAATCCAACGCCGTGTACACCGCCTACGGCGCGGCGCGCGCCTTCGTGCGCGACGATGGCTCGCGGCCGGTGCCGATGCGGTTGCGCAATGCGCCGACGAAGCTCATGAAGAACCTGGGCTACGGCAGCGGCTATCGGTATGCGCACGACGAGGATGACGCCTACGCGGCCGGTGAGCGCTACCTGCCCGACGACATGCCGGATGTGCGCTTCTACACGCCAACCGATCGCGGGCTCGAATCGCGGATCCGCGAGAAGCTCGACGCGCTGCGCACGCGCGACGCCGACGCCGGCGACCGCAAGGGCAAGTAGCGTTTGCTACCATTCGGCGATGCTCGACATCAACCTCCTGCGCAACGATCTTGCCGCCGTCGCCGCGGGGCTGGCCAGGCGTGGCGTCGCGCTCGACGTCGCGCGCTTCGAGGCGCTCGAGCGCGAGCGCAAGGACATCCAGACGCGCACGCAGGAGCTGCAGAACCGCCGCAACGTGCAAAGCAAGGCGATCGGCGCGGCCAAGGCGAAGGGCGAGGACACATCG
>JAICUU010000083.1 GCA_025935675.1 Burkholderiales bacterium | reverse complement strand
GAGATCCCGATGAACGCGGGGTGCCTCAAACCGCTGTCGATCGTCATTCCCGAAGGCTCGATGCTCGCGCCGCGCTACCCGGCGGCCGTCGTCGCCGGCAACGTCGAGACCTCGCAGGTCGTCACCGACACGCTGTACGGCGCGCTCGGCGTACTGGCAGCGTCGCAGGGCACGATGAACAACTTCACGTTCGGCAACGCGCGCTACCAGTATTACGAGACGATCGCCGGTGGCGCGGGCGCCGGTCCCGGCTTCGACGGCGCGAGCGTCGTGCAGACGCACATGACCAACTCGCGACTGACCGATCCCGAGGTGCTGGAGTGGCGCTTCCCGGTGCGGCTCGAGTCGTACCGGATCCTGCCCGGCACCGGTGGCGCCGGGCGCCACCGCGGCGGCGACGGCGGCGAGCGGCGCGTGCGCTTCCTCGAGCCGATGACGGCCGTGATGCTCGCCAACCATCGCGAGGTCGCGCCCTTCGGCGCGGCCGGCGGCGCGCCGGGCGCGGTCGGCGCGAACTGGGTCGAGCGCGCCGACGGCTCTCGCGAGACGTTCGGCGCGACCTTCAAGGTCGACATGCGGGCCGGCGACGTGTTCGTCGTGCGCACGCCGGGGGGCGGGGGCTTCGGCAGCGGTTAAGATTGCGCGATCGCAACGACCTTTGACGAGGCATCCGATGGCCGGCGTCCACGATTTTCAAGTCAACGACATTCGCGGCAAGCCCGTCAAGCTCGACCGCTACAACGGCGAGGTCCTGCTGATCGTCAATGTCGCCAGCGAATGCGGCTTCACGCCGCAATACGCGGGGCTGCAGGCGCTGCAGGAGAAATTCCACTCGCGCGGCTTCGAGGTGCTGGGCTTCCCGTGCAACCAGTTCGGCAAGCAGGAGCCCGGCGGCGAGGACGAGATCGCGGCGTTCTGCGACACCACGTACCACGTGACGTTCCCGATGTTCGCCAAGATCGACGTCAACGGTGACGCCGCGGCGCCGCTCTACCGCTACCTCAAGGCGGAAAAGCGCGGCCTCCTCGGCAGCGAGGCGATCAAGTGGAACTTCACCAAGTTCCTGGTCGATCGCGGCGGCCAGGTGCTGAAGCGCTTCGCGCCCAACGACACGCCCGAATCCATCGCGCCGGACATCGAGAAGGCGCTGTGACCGGGCATCGCCGTACGCTGGCCGCGCTCGCGTGCGCGGCCGCACTCGCCCTCGTGGCGGCGCCGGCGCGCGCCGCGAGCTTCGCGGATCCCGCCAAGACGCTGCACGTCGCGTTCCCGATCGCCGAGACCGGCTTCGATCCGGCCGCGGCGCAGGACTACTACTCGGCGAACGTGATGCGCGCGATCTTCGAGCCGCTCTACGTGCCCGACTACCTGCCGCGCCCGTACAAGGTGGCGCCGAACACCGCGGAGGCGCTGCCGGAGATCTCGGCCGACGGCAAGGTCTGGACGATCCACCTCAAGAAGGGCATTTACTTCGCCGACGACCCGGCGTTCAAGGGCAAGCCGCGCGAGCTCACCGCAGAGGACTACGTCTATTCGTGGAAGCGGATCGTCGATCCTAAGGTGCGCTCGCCCAACGCCTACTACCTCAACGGCAAGCTCGTCGGCCTCGACGAGGCGGTGGCCAAGGCGAAGGCGACCGGCAAGTTCGACTACGACGCCGACATCCCCGGCCTGCGCGCGATCGACCGCTACACGCTCAAGCTGACGCTCGTCGAGACCGACTACACGCTGATGAACTACCTGCAGCAGATCGCGCTCGGCGCGGTCGCGCGCGAGGTCGTCGAGGCGTACGGCGACGCGAGCACGTGGGTGATGGATCATCCGGTCGGCACGGGCGCGTACCGGCTCAAGACCTGGCGCCGCGGGCAGAAGATCGTGCTCGAGGCGAACCCGCGCTACCGCGAGGAGCACTTCCCCGATGCGCCGCCGGACGCCGACGCGGCCACGCGCGCGCTCGCCGCGTCGATGAAGGGCAAGCGCCTGCCGCAGATCGGCACGATCGACATCTCGATCATCGAGGAGGCGAATCCGACGCTGCTGGCGTTCGACGCGGGCTCGCTCGACTACGTCAACGTGCCGGCCGACCTCGTCGAGCGCGTCATCGGTCCCGGGCGCAAGCTGCTGCCCGGCTATGCGGACCGCGACGTCACGCTGCACAGCATCGTGCAGAACGCGCTCTCCTACACCTACTTCAACATGGACGACCCGGTGGTCGGCGGCTACACGCCGGACCGGATCGCGTTGCGCCGCGCGATCGTCATGGCGTTCGACCGCGTGAGCCTCGTCAACGTGGTGTGGAAGGGCCAGGCGCGCGCGGCGACGCAGATCGTGCCACCGGAGGCGCTCGGCCACATCAAGGGCCTCGACGTGCACCCGCCGTACGATCCGGCGACGGCGCGCGCGCTGCTCGACCATTTCGGCTACAAAGACCGCAATGGCGACGGCTTCCGCGAGCTGCCCGACGGCAAGCCGTTCACGCTGATGATCGGCGCGACGCCGAGCGCGCGCGACCGCGAGAACAACGAGCTGTGGAAGCGCAGCCTCACCGCGATCGGCGTGCGCGTCGACTTCGTCATCCAGAAATGGCCGGATCTCCTCAGGATGGGCCGCGACGGCAACCAACTGCAGATGTGGGGCGTCGGCTGGATCAACAACACCCCGGACGGCGACGCCTTCGTGCAGCTCCTGTACGGACCCAACTCGGGCCAGTCGAACATCGGCCGCTTCCGCAACGCCGACTACGACAAGGCGTACGCCGCGAGCAAGAAGCTGCCGCCCGGTCCCGAGCGCGACAAGCTCTACGTGACGATGGAAAAGATCATCCACGCCTACACGCCGGTCGACCTCGACGTCTACCGGATCGAGAACACGCTCGTGCGGCCGTGGGTGCTGGGGTACAAGAAGAGCGTGCTGAACGAGCATCCCTGGAAGTACCTCGACATCGACCTCGCCCGCGAGCGCGCCGGCAAGTGAGGCGCCTCGGGATCCTCGCGCGCCGGTCACTGCGAGGCCTGTGGCGCTCCGCCGATTTCCGGCGGCTCTTCGCGTCGTCGACGATCACCGCGTTCGGCGCGCAGGTAACCAACCTCGCGCTGCCGCTCACCGCGGCATTGCTGCTGTCGGCGACGCCGTTCGAGATGGGCGTGCTGGTGGCGCTCGAGACGCTGCCGTTCGCGCTGGTGTCGCTGCACGCCGGTGTGCTGATCGACCGCGTGCGCAAGCTGCCGGTGCTGATCGCCTGCGGCGCCGGCCGCGGCATCGCGCTGCTGTCGATCCCGATCGCCGCGTGGACCGGCGTGCTGACCGTCCATCAGCTTTTCGTCGTGGGGTTCGTCTGCGGCGTGCAGAACGTCATCGGCGGCGCCGCCTACCAGGTGCTGCTCGCGCAGCTTGCCGGCCGCCGCCGCCTCGTCGAGGCCAATGCCAAGATCGCGCTCGGCGAGACGTCGGCGGCGCTGGTCGGGCCGGGCCTCGCCGGCGCCCTCATCCATTTCCTCACCGCGCCGTTCGCGATCGCGCTCGACGCGCTGACGTTCATCGCGTCGGCGTGGATGCTGAAGGGCGTGCGCGCGCCTCGGGACATTCCGCCGACGGCGCCGTCGCCGGGCATCGGCCACGAGATCCTCGAGGGCCTGCGCCTCGTCTGGCACAACCGCACGCTTCGCTCGCTCGCGATCCTCGCGGGCACGTGGCAGTTCCTGCAGAACATGCAGGTCGCGGTGCTGATCCTGTTTGCGACGCGAGACCTCGGCCTCGGCGCAGGGGCCATCGGCCTCGTGTACATGGCAGGCGGCGCAGGCTGCGTGATCGCCGCGGCGAGCGCCGAGCGGCTCACCGCGCGCTTCGGCGTCGGGCCGGTCATCGTCGGCGCGCTGGCGCTGTCGGCCGCAGGCTGGCAGGCGTACGCGGTCGTGCGCGGCACGCCGGGAATCGCGATGCTGTCGCTCGGCACCGCGATGTTGGTGTTCGACTTCGGCGCGGTGCTCTACGGCATCACCTACCTGTCGCTGCGGCAGGCGATCACGCCCGACCGGCTGCTCGGCCGGATGACGGCGACGATGCGCTTCCTCACCGTCGCGCCGGCACCGTTCGGCGCGCTGACCGGCGGCGCGATCGCCACGGCGATCGGCTTGCGCGCGACGCTGCTGTGCGTCGGCGTGATGGGGCTCGCGCTCGCCGCTTCGGCGATGTGGCTCTCGCCGGTGCGCCGCTATCGCGAGCTGCCGGCGGCCTCCGAATCGGCCTGATCACCGCGCAAGAAAAAGGCGACTCATCTGCGAGCCGCCTTGCGGATTCCTGTCCGGTGATTCGCGGGGCCGGTCAACCGGGTCCCCTGCGCTTTGACGCGGTGTGATGCGGCGATGATCGCGCGGCAGGCGGGCGATACCGTCGCTGTCGTGTTGTGGTCGAAGAGACCGTGAATGACGATGAACGAAAGCATAGACCTCAATGTGGCGCGCGTCAAAGCCCTATGGATGAACGGCACGACGCGCGTGTTCGTCATCCCCGCGAATGCGGGGATCCAGCATTGGCGTCACACCGGATGCGTGCGGCCCGCAAACGCGGCGTCACGACTGGATCGCCGCATTCGCGGGGATGACGATACGCCGTGGAAATGACGTGGCGTCACCGCTGAAATTCGTAGAGCGCCGGCAGTCCGAGCAGCGATGTCAGCTCGTCGAGCGCGCGCCGCGATTCGTCGAGCAGCGCGGGATCGGCGAGGTCGGCTGGCACGAGCCGGTCTCGGTAGCGGCGCACGACGATCGCCTCGAGCGCGTCGGCGAGCGCGTCGTCGACGAACACCCGGCCGGCGACGCGCGCGCGCTCGGCGTCGGTCAGCGCGACGCGCAGCCGCAGGCATGCCGGCCCGCCGCCGTTGCGCATGCTCTGCCGCAGGTCGAATGCCAGCACCTCGGCGATCGGCCCGCCCGCCGCGACGAGCCGGGCAAGGTACGCGTCGGTGCGCGGGTTCTCGCGGCACTCGGCGGGGATGACGAGCAGGTAGCGTCCGTCGCGGCGGCGCAAAAGCTGGCTGTTGAAGAGGTACGTCGCCACCGCCTCGTCGACGCCGACGTCCGCGTCGTCGACGACGATCGGCGCGAAGCCGGCGACGCGCTCACCAAGCCGCGCGAGCACGTCAGCCTGGTCCACATAGGCGCGCGCGTGGCAGAACAGCACATCGCCGGCGCCCACCGCAATCACGTCGTTGTGGAAGACGCCGCGGTCGACCACCTCCGGCGACTGCTGCGCGAACACGGTGCGCGAAGGATCGAGGCCGTGGCGCCGCGCGATCGCCTCGCTCGCCTCGCGCGTCTGCCGCGCCGGGTAGCGGGAGGGCGCGGCGGTCGCGCCGTCGTCGAGCGCGACGCGGCCGTAGACGAAGAGCTCGACGCCCGGGCCGGCGTCGCCGAAGCGCGTGTGGTTGGCGGCGCCCTCGTCGCCGAGCTGCGGCGCCGCCGGCAGCGGATCGTGCACGGCGAACCGCGCCTCGTCGGCGAAGATCGCGCGCAGGATCCGCGTCGTCGCCGGCGCCTCGAGCGCGCGGTGGAAATGCGACACGAGGTTCGCCGGCGTGAGATGCACGCGGCCGTCGGCCGTGTCCGCCGACGGGCTCACGGTCGCCGCGTTGGCGGTCCACATCGCCGACGCCGACGACACCGCCGCGAGGAGCCGCGGCGCCTCGCGCGCCGCACGCGCGAGCACTCCGGCATCGTCGCCGGCGAAGCCGAGCGCGCGCAGCGCCGGCACGAACGGCCGCTCGTGCGGCGGCAGCACCGCCTGCGCGAAGCCGCGCTGCGCGAGCGCGCGCATCTTGGCGATGCCCTGCAACGCGGCGGCGCGCGGATTGGCGACGAGCTCGGCGTTGCGTGCCGACGCGAGGTTGCCGCGCGCGAGTCCCGCGTAGCTGTGCGTCGGCCCCGGCAGGCCGTCGAAGTTGATCTCGGTCACCGGTCGGCCGGCGCGAGCGCGACCGCGCGCACCGTGTCGCCCTCGCCGACGCCGAGCGCCTGCGCGACGTGCGGCAGCAGCGGGAAGCGGTCGATCCGCCGCGGCGCCATCGCCACGATCGCGCGAAAGTCGCCGAAGCGGCGGTTGGCGACGAGCCAGTGCACGTCGTCGGGCAGCGTGTCGGTCAGCGGATTGCCCTCGCCGATCGTCACGATCGGCGTCTGCGAGCGGCGCACGGCGTCGATGTTGTCGCGGAAGCATTCGAGCGTCGGCCCGGCATCGAAGATGTCGACGTAGCCCTCGTAGCGGAAGCCTTCCTGCTCCAGCATCGCGCGCGCGGGCTTCGTGTCGTCGTGCACGGCGCCGATCGCCTCGCGCGCGTCGGCCGGCAAGAGGTTGACGTACACCGGGTGGCGCGGCATCAGCTCGGCGATGAACGACTTCTGGCCGATGCCGGTCAGGTAGTCCGCCGTCGAGTACTCCATCGCAAAGAAGTGCCGGCCGAGGCCCTCCCAGAACGGCGAGCGGCCTCCGGCGTCGAGCTGGCCGCGCAGCTCGGCGATCACCTTGGGCGCGAAGCGCGCGGCGAACTCGGCGATGAACAGGAGCCGGCTCTTGGCGATCAGCGGGCCGTTCTTGGCCTGGCGGAACGCCTGGTCGAGGAACAGCGAGCAGAGCTCGGTCTGCCCGGTGTGGTCGTTGGCGAGAAACAGCGTCGGCACCGCCGTGTAGACGCCGAGCGTGCGCGACGCGTGTACCAGCGTGTTGACGTAATAGTTGTACCAGGGCTCGTCGACGCCGACCGCGGCCTCGATCGCGCTGATGCCGACGACGCGCTCGGCGTGGCGCGTATCGGCGAGCACGAACATGTAGCACTCGTCGGCGCGTGACGCGGTGCCGGCGAAGGAGGCGATCGAGCGCTCGATCCGCGAGGCAAGGCGCTCGCGGTTGGCGGGAAGCGTGGTGAGGCCGCTGCCGGTGCGCTCGGAGAGCGCGAGGACCGCGGTCAGGTCGTCGCGGCCGACCGGGCGGACGACGAACATCGCCGCGCGGTCAGGCGAGCGCGCGGTCGAGCGCGCTTTCGAGCCGCGACAAACCTTCGAGGATCTCGTCGAGGGAGATGACGAGCGACGGCGCGATGCGCACCACGTCGGGACCGGCCATCAGCACGAGGAGTCCCGCGCGCCCGGCGGCCTCGACGACCTTCGCCGCCTTGCCGCGCAACGGCCCGGCGAGCTCGCAACCGATCCAGACGCCTTCGCCGCGCAGCGCCTTGAACACGCTGCGGCGCGCGTTGATGGCCTTGAGGCCCTCGATGAAGAGGGCGTGCCGCGCCTTGACGCCGTCGAGCACCTCGGTGGTATTGATGACGTCGAACACCGCACCGGCCACCGCGCAGGCGAGCGGGTTGCCGCCGTAGGTGGTGCCGTGCACGCCGACGGTGAACACCGACGCGACTTCGCTCGTCGTGATCATCGCGCCGATCGGGAAGCCGCCGCCCAAGCCCTTGGCGCTCGTCAGGATGTCCGGGACGATCCCCTTCTGCATGTACGAAAAGAGCGCGCCGGTGCGGCCCATGCCGCTCTGGATCTCGTCGAGGATCAGCAGCGCGCCGTGCGCGGTGCAAAGGCGCCGCGCCGCCTGCAGGAATTCGGGCGTGCCCGGCGTCATGCCGCCTTCGCCCTGCATCGGCTCCATCATCACCGCGCAGATGTCGTTGCCGCGCGCGAACTCGGCCTCGAGCGCCGCGACGTCGTTGTACGGGATGTGCGTGAAGCCGGCCGGGTTCGGGCCGAAGCCCGCCGAGTACTTGGCCTGGCCGCCGGCGGTGACCGTCATCAGCGTACGGCCGTGGAACGCGTTGATCGCCGAGATCACGCGAATGCGCGACTCGCCGTGGCGGTCGCGCGCGTAGCGGCGCGCGAGCTTGAGCGCCGCCTCGTTGGCCTCGGCGCCGGAGTTGCAGAAGAACACGCGCTCGGCGAACGTGTGGTCGACGAGTCGCTGCGCGAGCCTCAGCGCGGGCTCGCTGGTGAACCAGTTGGAGACGTGCCAGAGCCTTTTCGCCTGCTCGTCGAGCGCGCGCAGCATCGCCGGGTGGCAGTGGCCGAGCGACGACACCGCCACGCCGGCGGCGAAGTCGATGTACATCCGGCCATCCTGGTCCCAGACGCGCGAGCCCTCGCCGCGCACGGGGATGAACGGCGCAGGCGCGTAGCACGGCACCATCAGCGCGTCGAACATCGCGCGCGTCACCGGCATCTTCGCCTCGCTGCTCGTCGGCGCCAGGTCGCGCCGCGACGACGCGGCGATGACCGCCGCCGCCACGGGATCGGTGGTCTCCATCAGAGCGAGGCGACGATCGAGATCTCGATCCGGTAGTCGGGGCCGGCGAGCTTCGCCTGCACGGTCGCGCGCGCCGGCGCGTCGCCGGGCGCGACCCACCCTTCCCATACCGCGTTCATCGCCGCGAATTCGGACATGTCGGGCAGGTAGATCGTCGCCGACAGGATCTTGCGCTTGTCGCTGCCGGCCTCGGCGAGCAGCCGGTCGATGTTCGCGAGCACCTGCTGCGTCTGCCCGGTGATGCTGGCGTGGCCGTCGTCGGCGACCTGGCCCGCGAGATAGATGAGCCCCGAGCCGCGGTGGATCACGAGCTCGGACAGGCGCTTGCCGGTGTGGCGGCGTTCGATGGTCATGGCGGTGGCTCGCGGTAGTATCGTGCGCTTCGCCCGCATGCTCGCGCGGGCTGTGGGTCCTACGAATTCTAGACGAAATCGCAGCCGCTCCATGGACGCGCGCGCCACGTTGATCGCCGGCGCGATCGCGATGCTCGTCGCGGTCGCCGCCGGCGCGTTCGGCGCCCATGCGCTCGCCGACAGCGTGCCGCCGGCGCGGCTCGACGCCTGGCAGACCGGCGCGCGCTATGCCGCCTGGCATGCGCTGGCGCTGATCGCCACGGGCATCCTGATGCGCACGGCGCCGGCATCGCGTGCGCTGCGCGTTGCCGCCGCGCTGTTCGCCGCCGGCATCGTGCTGTTCAGCGGGAGCCTCTTCGCGCTCGTCCTTGTCGACGTGCGCGCGATCGGCTTCGTCACGCCGCTCGGCGGCATCGCGTTCCTCGCCGGCTGGGTCGCGTTCCTGGCCGGCGTCAGTCGACTTTCGCGCCCGACTCCTTGACCACCTTCGCCCACTTCGCCGTCTCGAGGTTGATGTGGTGGGCGAATTCGGCGGGCGTGCCGCCGGCGGCGTTGGCGCCTTGCGCCTGAAGCTTCTGCTGGGCCTCGGGCGAGGCGAGCCAGCGGTTGCCCTCGCCGTTGAGCTTCGCGATCACCGCCGCGGGCGTGCCGGCCGGCGCGAGAAGCCCAAACCAGCTCGACGCCTCGAATCCGGGGTAGCCCGACTCGGCGATCGTCGGCACATCGGGGAGCGCGGCGGCGCGCGTCGCGCTCGTCACCGCGATCGCGCGGAGCTTGCCCGCCTTGATGAGCGGCAGCGACGACGGCAGGTTGTCGAACATGAGCTGCACCTGGCCGCCGACAAGGTCCTGCAGCGCCGGCGCGCTGCCCTTGTACGGGACGTGCTGCATCGACACGCCGGCCATCGTCTTGAAGAGCTCGGCGGCGAGATGGATCGACGTGCCCGATCCCGACGACGCGAAGTTGAGCTCGCCCGGATGCGCCTTCGCGTACGACACGAACTGCGCGAGCGTGTGCACCGGCAGGTTGGGGTTGACCTCGAGCACGTTGGGGACGCCGGCGACGAGCAGCACGGGCGCAAAGTCCTTGACGTGGTCGTACGGCATCTTCGCGTAGAGGCTCGGGTTGATCGCGTGCGTGCCGACCGTGCCCATCACCAGCGTGTAGCCGTCGGGCGCGCTCCGCGCGACGAGCTCGGCGCCGAGGTTGCCGCCGGCGCCCGGCCGGTTGTCGACGACGAACGGCTGCCCGAACGCCTCGCTGTAGCGCTGCGCGATCGCGCGCGCCAGGATGTCGGTCGTGCCGCCGGCCGGAAACGGCACGACGACGCGCACCGGATGGCTCGGGTAGGGTGCCGGCGACTGCGCCAGCGCGAACGGCGCTGCGGCGAAAAGTGCCGCAAGCGATGCCACGAAGCGTGCGAATCTCATCTCACGGTCTCCCCGTTGCTGCCGCTCAATCGACTTTCGCGCCCGACGCCTTGACGATCGCCGCGTACTTCGTCACCTCGGCGGCGATGAAGGCGGCGAACGCCGCCGGCGTCGTCGGTGCGGCTTCGGCGCCCTGCGCGGCGAGCCGCGCCTTCATCTCGGGCGCGTCGAGGATTTGCACGACGGCGGCGTTCCACTTCGCGATGACGTCGGGCGGCGTGCCGGCCGGCGCGAGGAGGCCGAACCACGTCGAGATGTCGAACCCCGGCACGCCGGCCTCGGCCATCGTCGGCACGTCGGGCGCGAGCGGCGAGCGCTTCGCCGTCGTCACCGCCAACGCGCGCTCCTTGCCGGCCTTGACCTGCGCCATCGCGCTCGCCAGGTTGTCGAACACGAACGCGACATCGCCGGCCAAAAGCGCCTGCGTCGCCGCCGCCGCGCCTTTATAGGGAACGTGCGTGATGTCGGTGCCGGTCTTGATCTTGAAGAGCTCGCCGGCGAGGTGGCCGGCGCTGCCGATGCTGCCCGACGCGAACGCGAGCTTCCCGGGATTGGCCCTGGCGGCGGCGGCGAGGTCCTTCGCCGAGTGGTAAGGCGAGCCCGCGGCGACCACGAGCACGTTGGGCGTGATTGCCACCAGCGAGATGGGCGCGAAGTCCTTGACCGCGTCGTACGGCATCTTCGGGTACAGCGTGGGGTTGACGGCATGCGTCGACAGCGCGCCCATCACCACCGTGTAGCCGTCGGGCGCGGACTTGGCGACGAGGTCGGCGCCGATGTTGCCGCCGGCGCCCGGCTTGTTCTCGACAACCACGCTCTGGCCCCACGCCTCGCCGAGCTTCTGGGCGATCTCGCGGCCGACGACGTCGAGCGGCCCGCCTGGCGGGAAAGGCACGACCAGCCTGACGGCGTGCGACGGAAAGACGTCGGCGGCGGCGCTTGGAATGGGCAGCGCGGACAGCGCAGCCGCGGCGGCGGCGAGCGCAACGGTGGACGACAAAAGCCTGGCCAAGCGGTTCTCCTCGGACGGCGACGGGGGCTCGCGCATTCTAGCAACCGGCCCTCCCGTTTGCGGCGGCGCAAGGCGGGCCGCATATAATCGGCCGTTTGCCATGACTTCGACGACGCAGCAATGATGAAAGTGGTGGCCGGCGCGATCGCCGGCGCGATCCTCGCCGCCGGGATCGGCTATTGGATCGGGCAGCGGCAGGCGCCGTCCGCCACTGACGCGACACCGGCCACCCGTGCGGTCGCGCCGCGCGCGGCGGCGACCGCCATCAGCGTCGACACGACCAAGGTCGCGCGAATGTCGATGCCGCAGACGATCACCACGGTCGGCAGCCTGCGCTCGGACGAGTCGGTGATGCTGCGCCCGGAAGTCGCCGGCCGGATCAGCGCGATCTCGTTCCGCGAGGGCGAGCCGGTGCAGCGCGGCAAGGTACTGGTGCGCCTCGACCCCGTCGTCAACGAGGCCGAGGTGCGGCAGGCCCGCGCCAATCTCACGCTCGCGAAATCCAAGTACGACCGCGCGGTCGATCTCGCGCACCGGAACTTCATCTCCGGCCAGGCCAAGGACGAGGCCGAGAACAACCTCAAGGTCGCCGAGGCGGCGCTGTCGCTCGCCGAGGCGCATCTCGCCAAGACCGAGATCCGCGCGCCGTTCTCGGGCGTGCTCGGCCTTCGCGTCGTGTCGGTCGGCGACTACGTCAAGGAAGGCGCCGACCTCGTCAACGTCGAGTCGATCGATCCGCTCAAGGTCGACTTCCGCGTGCCGGAGACGTACTTCCGGCAGGTGAGCGAAGGCCAGCTGCTGTCGATCGCGCTCGACGCAATGCCCGGCAAGATCTACCCGGGCCGCGTGATCGCGGTGAACCCGCTGATCGACGCCGCCGGCCGCTCGGTGGTGATCCGCGCGCAGGTCGACAACCGCGAGGCGAAGCTACGCCCCGGCATGTTCGCGCGCGTGCGGCTCGTCACCAAGGACGTGCAGGACGCGATGGTGATTCCCGAGCAGGCGATCGTGCCCGAGGGCGACGAGCAGTATGTCTTCCGCGTGCAGGACGGCCGCGCCGTGCGCACGCGCGTCGAGACCGGCCAGCGCCGCGACGCGAAGGTCGAGGTCGTCAAGGGGCTCGCGCCCGAGGACGTCATCGTCGTCGCGGGGCAGATCAAGCTGCGCGACGGCGCGCCGGTGACGGTCGCGCGCGCCGAGGCGCAGGACACCGGCAAGCCCGGCAGCGACGCCGCGCGCGCGAGCGATGCGGCCGCCGGCGCCACCGCGGCGAAGCCCGGCGCGACGCCGGCGCCGCGCAGCTGATCCCGGGCGGGACACATGCGGCTGCCGGAGATCTGCATCGAGCGGCCCGTGTTCGCCACGGTGCTGTCGCTCGCCATCCTGCTGATCGGCCTCATCTCCTACCAGCGCCTGCCGGTGCGCGAATACCCGCGCATCGACGAGCCCGTCGTCAGCGTCAACACCACCTACCGTGGCGCCTCGGCCGAGGTCGTCGAGTCGCAGGTCACCAAGATCCTCGAGGACTCGCTCGCCGGGATCGAGGGCGTCGAGGTGATGACCTCGCAAAGCCGCTCGGAGACGAGTCGCATCAACGTGCGCTTCTCGCTGAAGCGCGACCCCGACTCGGCCGCGGCCGACGTGCGCGACAAGGTGGCGCGCGTGCGCGCCAAGATGCCCGACACGATCGACGAGCCGGTGATCGCCAAGGTCGAGGCCGACACCCAGCCGATCATCTACATCGCCGTCGAGGCGGGATCGCTCTCCGCGATCGAGGCGTCCGATTACGTGCATCGCTACATCCAGCCGCGGCTCTCCGTGCTGCCGGGCGCGTCGGACGTGCGCATCTTCGGCGAGCGGCAGGTGTCGATGCGCATCAACATCGACCGCACGCGCCTCGCCGGCTACCGGCTCACCGTGCAGGACGTCGAGGACGCGATCCGCCGCCAGAACGCCGAGATCCCGGCAGGCCGCGTCGAGTCGACGACGCGCGAGTTCACCGTCGTCGCCGAGACCGACCTTTCGACACCCGAGCAGTTCAACGCGATCATCGTCGCCAACGTCGGCGGCTACCCGGTGCGCATCCGCGACATCGGCAATGCCGAGATCGGCCCGGTCGACGAGCGCACGGTGTCGCGCTTCAACGGCCATCCGTCGCTCAACATCGGCGTCATCAAGCAGGCGGTCGCCAACCCGCTCGAGCTGTCGAACGCGGTGCGCGCCGAGGTGGCGCGGATGAACGAGACGCTGCCGCCCGGCATGAAGCTCGTGATCGCCTACGACACGTCGGTGTTCATCGACCGCTCGATCCACTCGGTGTTCGAGACGATCGGCGAGGCGATCCTGCTCGTCGTGCTGGTGATCTTCTTCTTCCTGCGCTCCTTGCGCGCCACGGTGATCCCGATCGTGACGATCCCGGTGGCGCTGGTCGGCGCCTTCGCGCTGATGTACTTCATGGGCTTCACGATCAACACGCTGACGCTGCTCGCGATGGTGCTCGCGATCGGCCTGGTCGTCGACGACGCGATCGTGATGCTCGAGAACATCTTCCGCCACATCGAGGAGGGGATGCCGCGTCGCAAGGCGGCGATCCTGGGCTCGCGCGAGATCGGCTTCGCGATCGTGGCGATGACGCTGACGCTCACCTCCGTGTTCGCGCCGCTCGCGTTCGCCACCGGCCGCACCGGTCGCCTGTTCATCGAGTTCGCGCTGACGCTCGCCGGCGCGGTGCTGGTGTCGGGCTTCGTCGCGCTGACGCTGTCGCCGATGATGTGCTCGCTGCTCTTGCGCCATCAGGAGAAGCACTCGCGGATCTACAACCTGAT
>JAICUU010000105.1 GCA_025935675.1 Burkholderiales bacterium | reverse complement strand
CAGCGGCGGAGGCTTCGGGCTGGTTGCCGTCGGATCGCCGGTGCCCATCGCGCCGCCGGGTCCACCGCCGCAGGTGACGGTCGAAAACGTGCCGGCGCTGTCGACGTATGGGATCGGCGCGCTGATCCTGCTGATGGCGGCCGCCGCGTTCTGGGCGGTACGTCGCAGGCATCGCTGACCTCGTCGCGGGGTTGAAGGGGCGTCCATCGGGCGCCCCTTGTCGCCGTCAGAGGTTGCAGAACATCATCTCGAACTCGACGTCGCGATCGTAGACGCTGCCGCGCTCGCTGCCGTTGACGGCGAGGAAGCGCACGTTGAGCGCGTACTTGTTGGCGCTGATCTCGGGCACGCAGGCGAGCTCGCGAGGCACGCTCAACCGCAGCAGCTGCGCGATTCGCGTCGTCGTCAGCATCAGCTGGAACACGCCGCGCTGCGCGACATGGCGGCCCGTGCGGCCGTGCTCGCGCAGGAGGCGCAGGATGATCGCCAGACCGGCGCCGAGCGGCTCGAACGGCGCCAGCCACTCGGCGAGGTCGTGACGGCGCGTCGCGGCGTCACGGTGCAGCCAGAAATGGTAGGCGGGGAGGTCGAACTCGCAGACGCCGCCGGGGATGACGCTGCGCTGCTTGATCGCCATCAGCCATTCGTTGTCGCGCAGGTGCTGCCCGACCTTGCCGGCCTGCGCGTGCAGGCGCGCGCCGACTTTCTCGATCTCCTCGAGCAGCACGTTGAGCGCATGCGTCTCGATGTGAGGGTTGTCGCGCAGCGGCGCCAGGAGCTGCCGCTGGCGCTCGAGCTCCTGCAGGATGTCGGTCTTCAAGTCGGCGCGCCCGGCGACCTCGGTGATCTCGAACATCGCCGCGAGCGCCGCGTGGTGCTCACGCGGATCGTCGGCCGCGGCGAAGAAGCGCGCGCGGCCATACAGGTCCTCGAGGCGCATCAGCGTGCGGATGCGCTCGTTGAGCGGATGTTCGTAGCGGATCATCGCGCGCGCACTCGCATCGGCGTCATTGTGCCGCAATCCCCGCGCGCGCCGTTGTCAACGTGCGATAGCGGGCGTCGAGCGCGGCGACTTGCGCGGCGATCGCCGCGTGCGCGCCGCCGTTGTCGATGACGTCGTCGGCCCGCGCGAGCCGGTCGGCACGAGCGAGCTGCGTCGCCATGATCGCGCGCACGTCGTCGGGCGCGAGGCCGCTGCGGCGCGCGGTGCGGCGCACCTGCTCGTCCTCGGGCGTGTCGACGACGAGCACGCGCGCGACATGCCGCAAGAGATTGCCGCGCTCGAGCAGCAGCGGCGCGACGACGAGGCCGTAGGGGCCTCGCCACTGCGCGATCGCGGACTCGATGGCGGCGGCGATCAGCGGGTGCAGGATCGCCTCGAGCCGAGCACGGAACGTCGGCTCGGCGAATGCGCGGCGGCGCATGCCGGCACGGTCGAGGCGTCCGTCGGCGGCGACGACGTCGGCGCCGAAGGCGGCAACGATGGCGACGTAGCCTTCGCGACCCGGCTCGCAGAGCGCATGCGCGACCTCGTCCGCGTCGACGACCTCGACGCCCAGCGCGCGAAACGCGTCCGCCACCGCGGACTTGCCGCTGCCGATGCCGCCGGTGAGGCCGATCACCGTCGTCGCCATCGCGTCAGTGGATGTAGATCGCGATGAGCCTCTGTCCCGCGAACAGCGCGAGCGCGCCGGCGATCGCGAGATAGGGTCCGAACGGCAGCGGCTTCGCCTTGTCACGGCCCTGGAAGACGATCAACAGGATGCCGATGACGGCGCCGGCGACCGACGCGAGCAGGATGATCACCGGCAGCATCTTCCAGCCGAGCCACGCGCCGAGTGCGGCGAGCAGCTTGAAGTCGCCGTAGCCCATGCCCTCCTTGCCGCGGATCAGCTTGAAGAGCCAATACACGCCCCACAGCACGAGATAGCCCCCGATCGCGCCGATCACCGCGTCGGCGAGCGGCACGAAAAGGCCGAACAGGTTGGCGACGAGGCCGCCCCACAGAAGCGGCAGCGTGAGGTTGTCCGGCAGGAGCTGCGTGTCGGCGTCGATCAACGCGAGCGCGATCAGCGCCCACAGGAAGCCGCACGCGGCCAATCCCGTCCACGTCGGCCCGAAATGCCAGATCGCACCCGCCGCGGCGAGCGCGCCGGCGATCTCGACGAGCGGATAGCGTGACGAAATCGCGGCGCCGCACCCTCGGCAGCGGCCGCGCAACGCGAGCCACGACATTACCGGCACGTTGTCGAGCGCGCCGATCCGGTGCCCGCAGGCTGGGCACGCGGAGCGCGGAGTCCACAGGTTGTAGGTCTCGGCCCGCGCGGGCGCCTCGCCCGCGAGCTCGGCGCACTGCGCGGCCCATTCGCGCTCGAGCATCTTGGGCAGCCGGTGCACGACGACGTTGAGGAAGCTGCCGACGCAAAGCCCGACGACGAGCGCGACGATCGTGGCGGCCAGCGGGTCGGTCAGGAGGAGCGGCATCACGCGTCGATCCCTGTCACGCGAAAAAAAAACGGCGCGCCGCGCGCGCCGGTCGTGGCGTCCGCACGTGGCGGAAAGGGCGGGCGCGCGCGCCCGCCTCGACCGGCACGGTCAGATCACCGCTCCCAGCTTGAAGATCGGCAGGTACATGGCCACGACGAGGCCGCCAATCACGACACCCAGGAATACGATGATGATCGGCTCGAGCAGGCTCGACAGCGCGGCCACCGCGTCGTCGACCTCGCGCTCGTAGAAATCGGCGACCTTGCCGAGCATGCCGTCGAGCGAGCCCGATTCCTCGCCGATCTGCGTCATCTGCAGCACCATGTTCGGGAAGAGCCGCGTGTTCATCATCGCGTTGGTGAGGCTCGTGCCGGTGCTGACGTCGGTCTGGATCTTCTTGGTGCCGGCCGCGTACAGCGCGTTGCCGGCCGCGCCGCCGACGGCGTCGAGCGACTCGACCAGCGGCACGCCCGCCGCGAACATCGTCGACAGCGTGCGCGTCCAGCGGGCGATCGTCGCCTTCTCGATGATCGCGCCGATCACCGGCGCCTTGAGGATGATGCGGTCGAACGCGAGCCGGAACGTCGGTGAGCGCTTGAACATGAAGCCGATCCCGACGATCGTGCCGAAGGCAATGATGAACATCGCCCACCAGTAGTCGAGGAAGAAGTGCGAGATCGCGATCACCACCAGCGTCGGCGCCGGCAGGTCGGCGCCGAAGCCGCGGAACACGCCCTCGAATGCCGGGATCACCCAGATCATGATGACGACTACCACGACGATCGCCACGGTGATCACGGACATCGGGTAGAACAGCGCCGACTTGATCTTGCTCTTGATCGCGAGGATCTTTTCCTTGTAGACCGCGAGGCGGTCGAGGATGCCCTCGAGAATGCCGGCGGTCTCGCCGGCGGCGACCAGGTTGCAGTAAAGCGCGTCGAAGTACGCCGGATGCTCGCGGAACGCCGCCGACAGGCTCGAGCCCGCCTCGACCTTGTTCTTGATGTCCATCATGAGCCGCGAGAAGCGCGGGTTGCTGTGGCCGCGCGCGACGATCTCGAACGACTGCAGCAGCGGCACGCCGGAGCGCAGCATCGTCGCCATCTGACGCGTGAAGAACGTGATGTCGCGGTCGGTCACCTTGCGGCCGCCGCGGAACGTCTGGCGCTTGATCTTGGTGATGCGCACGCCCTGCCGGCGCAGGTTGGTCGTGACCACGGTCTCCGACGCCGCGCGCAACTCGCCGCGTACCTGCCGGTTGTTGCGGTCCATCCCCTCCCACAGGTACGTGTACTCCTTGACTTCTTTGCGCGCGGTGGCGGTTGCCGTTGCCATGGTGTGACCTCGCTCGATGCTTTCCCGGCAGGAAGCCCGTTACTCGTTGGTGACCGCCTCGATTTCCTCGAGGGACGTGACGCCCTGCTTGACCTTGAGAAGGCCCGACTGGCGCAGGTTGCGGATGCCTTCCCTCTGCGAGAGCTCGGCGATGTCGAGCGCGGTGCCGCTGCGCATGATGAGCTGGCGCATCTCGTCGCTGATCGTCATCACCTCGTAGATGCCCACGCGGCCCTTGTAGCCGGTGCTCTTGCAGTTGTCGCAGCCGACGGGGCCGAACGCCTGCCACGTGCCATCGAGCTCGTCCTCCTTGAACCCGGCGCGCAGCAGCGCCTCGGGCGGGATGTCCTCGGGCTTCTTGCAGACGTTGCAGAGCTTGCGGGCCAGACGCTGCGCGGTGATCAGGATCACCGACGAGGCGATGTTGAACGGCGCGACGCCCATGTTCTGCAGCCGCGTCAGCGTCGTCGGCGCGTCGTTGGTGTGCAGCGTCGACAGCACGAGGTGGCCGGTCTGGGCCGCCTTGATCGCGATGTCGGCGGTCTCGAGGTCGCGGATTTCGCCGACCATCACGATGTCGGGGTCCTGCCGCAAGAACGCCTTCAGCGCCACGGCGAACGTCATGCCGGCCTTGTCGTTGACGTTGACCTGGTTGACGCCGGCGAGCTGGATCTCCGCCGGATCCTCGGCGGTGGAGATGTTGACGCCGGGCTGGTTCAGGATGTTGAGGCAGGTGTAGAGCGACACCGTCTTGCCGGAGCCCGTCGGCCCGGTGACGAGGATCATCCCGTACGGGCGCTTGATCGCGTGCAGGAGCGCCTGCTGCTGGTCGGGCTCGTAGCCCAGCGCCTCGATGCCGAGCTTGACGCCCGAGGAGTCGAGGATCCGCAGCACGATCTTCTCGCCGAAAAGCGTGGGCATCGACGACACCCGGAAGTCGATCGCCTTGTTCTTCGACAGCACGATCTTCATCCGGCCGTCCTGCGGCACGCGCTTCTCGGAGATGTCGAGCTTGCTGATCACCTTGATCCGCGACGCCGTCTTGTCCTTGATCGCGAGCGGCGGCTGCGCCACCTCGGAGAGGATGCCGTCGATCCGGTAGCGGATGCGGTAGTAGCGCTCGTACGGCTCGAAGTGCACGTCGGAGGCGCCGGCGGCGATCGCGTCGAGCAGGATCTTCTGGATGTACTTGACGACCGGCGCGTCCTCGACGTCCGACGACTCCTCGTCGCTCATCGTCGCCGAGCCGTCGGTGACCGAGACCTCGATGTCCTCGAGGCCCGTGGACATGTCGCGCAGCGTCTGCCCGCTGGTCTCGAGCAGCTTGCCGATCGCGTGCATCAGCTTGTCGTCCTCGACGACCACCGGGTCGACGACGAGGTTGGTCTTGAACCGCACTTCCTCCAGCGCCTGCAGGTTGGCGGGGTCGGAGGTGGCGACGAACAGCCGGTTGCCGCGCTTGTGCAGCGGCAGCACGCGGCGCGACTGGCTGATCTTGGCGTCGAAGTATTCCTTCTGGATCAGCTCGGGGTCGAACGCCGCGAGGTCGAGCAGCGGCACGCCGAACGCGCGCGAGCCGAACACGGCAAGCTGCGACGGGCTGATCTTCTTGGTGGTGAGGAGCTGCTCGACGAACGTGATGTTGGACGCCTGCGCCTGCTGCTGCAGTGACTCGGCGTCGTACTCCGACACGACCCCCGCCGACGCCAGCGCGCGGGCGAGGCCACTGATGTTGCGGGTGGTGGCGTGGGTTGCCATGTCGGATTCAGCGTTTTCGGGGCGGAACGGATGCCGGAACGGTTTTCAAGCAATCGACGTGCCGCGACCGCGAGGCGGGGTGGCGCATTCCAACGGCATAAAACCTTCCGCGAACGATGATGCCCGCTGGCGCCACTGTTTGTAAAGGAAAAACCGCCCCTGGCGACCCGCTTGGGCGGTGCAGTGTGCACAGCCGACAGCACCTCCGAAGGGTCGGCGGCGCCCGGCGGAACGCCATCGGCCGCGCGCCGGCGTCAGGTCGTCGTCGCCACCGGCGCGGCCAGGCGCACGACCTTGACCGCGCGGTCCTCGGTCTGCAGGATTTCCACGCGCTGGCCGGCCAGGTCGAAGGCGAGGCCGGCGTCGGGAATGTCGCCCAATTGCTCGAGAATGAGCCCGTTGAGCGTTTTCGGCCCGTCCAGCGGAAATCGGGTCGAAAGTCGGCGGTTGAGGACGCGCAGCGGCACCATGCCGTCGACGATGACGCTGCCGTCGGCCTCGCGCCGCCACGAGTCGCCCGCACCCGGCGCGGCGGTCGTGAAGTCGCCGATGATCTCCTCGATGATGTCCTCGATCGTCACGAGGCCCAGAAGCTCGCCGTACTCGTCGACGACGAGTGCCAAGCGCTGGCGGTCGTTCTGGAATTGCGTGAGCTGCGTCAGAAGCGGCGTGCCCGCCGGCACGAAGTAGGCGGGGCGCAGCAGCGGCATCAGCGCCTCGGCGTCGATCTCGTCGCCCGGTGGCAGCGACACCACCTGCTTCAACGGCAGGATGCCGACGATGTCGTCGAGCGTGTCGTTGAACGCGGGGACGCGCGAGTGGTACGAGGTCGCGAGCTGCTGGCGGAGCTGGCTCGGCTTTTCCGCGAGGTCGATGCCGTGGATGTGGTTGCGCGGCGTCATCACGTCGTCGACGGTGATCGTCTCGAGGTCGAAGAGGTTGGCGAGCAGCGCGCGGTGCTTGCCGCGGAAGTACTGGCCCTCGAGCACCAGCGAGCGCACCTCCTCCTGCGTGAGCCGCGATCCCGTGTCGTCGACGGGGCGGATGCGCAGGATCTTGAGGACCACCTGCACGAAGAGGTTGACGAACCAGACGACCGGGTAGGTGATCCGCAGCAGCGGCGTGAGCACGATGGCCACGGGAATGGCGAGACGGTCCGCGTGCGTCGCGCCGATCACCTTCGGCGTGATCTCGGAGAACACCAGGATCAGGAAGGTGATCGCCACCGTGCCGAGCGCGAGCACGATGCGCGCCTCGCCGAAAAGGCGCGCCGCCAGCACCGCGGTCAGCGTGGCGGCGGCGGCGTTGAGCAGGTTGTTGCCGAGCAGCAGCACGCCGAGCAGCTTGTCGGTCTGTGCGAGCAGCGCGAGCGCGCGCTTCGCGCCTCCCGAGCCGCGCTGCGCGCGATGACGAAGCCGCACGCGGTTGGCCGCCATCATCGCGGTCTCGGCGAGCGAGAAGAGCCCCGACACGACGAGCAGGATCGCGAGCGCGACGAGCAGCGTGGAAAGCGGGATCGAATCCATCCGCTAGGGGTGGAGCAGCTCGAGCACGAGCTTGTTGCCGAGGTAAGCGAGCAGCAGCAGCACCGTGCCGGCGAGGATCCACTTGAGCGCGCGCCGTCCGCGCCAGCCGTAGCGCAAGCGGCCGGCGAGCAGCGCCGTGTAGACGAGCCATGCGGCGACCGCGAACACGTTCTTCTGGTTGACCTGCGCCGGGGTGGCGAAGAGCTCCTCGGAATAGAAGATGCCGGACGCGAGCGTCAGCGTCAGGAGCGCGTAACCGAGGCCGATCAGCAGGAACAGCCAGCGCTCGAGCGTCAGCAGCGGCGGCGCCGGCATCGCGCCGGCGAGACCGCGGTGCAGGCGGCGCTCGATGCCGGTGAGCACCAGCGCCTCGGCGGCCGCGACGATCAGGATCGCGTAGGCGACGAGCGCGATCGCGATGTGCACGCTCGCCCACGGTACGTTGGCATACGGTATCTTCGGCATCCCGGGCGCGAGCGCCGACAGCGCCGGCAGCACCGCCGCCACGGCGGCCACCGGCAGCACGACCGCGCCCACCGCCGGCAGCGCACGCACAAGGCCCGTTGCCCACGCGACGAGCACCGCGAGCCCGGCGACGAGCGACAGCGCGTTGCCGATCGCGAGATCGAGGCCGTCCGGCGTGCCGATCGCGCGCACCAGGCCGATCGCATGCAGCACCAGCGCGGTCAGCACCAGCGCATCGATGCGGCGCGACGCCGCTGGCGGGTTGTCCGCGCGCGGATAGCAGAGCCACGCAGCCGCCGCGTAGAGGGCGGCGACGACCGGATGCAGTAGAATCGCCAGGGCTTCGCTCACCGCTTCGTTCGCCGCTTGGTTAATGCCGGGCGCGAGGGTTCGCCGGCGGCGCGCGGCGCCCTCGCCGCGACATCGAACGGAGGCCGCGGGCAAAGGCGCCTTCGCGCCAGAGTGTAGCGGATCGATCGTCGCCGCCGTGCCGGCGGCCGCGCCCATTCCTCCTTACGCCACTCGCATGCTCGAGAACCTGACCGAACGACTTTCGCGCGTCGTCAAGACGCTGCGTGGCGAGGCGCGCCTCACCGACGCCAACATCCAGGACGCGCTGCGCGAGGTGCGCCTGGCACTCCTCGAGGCCGACGTCGCGCTGCCGGTGGTGAAGGATTTCGTCGGGCGCGTGCGCGAAAAGGCGGTCGGCGAGGAGGTCGTCGGCTCGCTGACGCCCGGCCAGGCGCTGGTCGGCGTCGTCCACCGCGAGCTGACGAGCCTCATCGGCGGCGAGACCGCGGGGCTCGACTTCGCCACGCAGCCGCCGGCGGTGATCCTGCTCGCGGGCCTGCAGGGCGCCGGCAAGACGACGACCGCCGCCAAGCTCGCGCGCTTGCTCCGCGAGTCGATGAAGAAGAAGGTGCTCGTCGTCAGCGCCGACGTGTACCGGCCCGCGGCGATCGAGCAGTTGAAGCTCCTGGCGGCGCAGGTCGGCGTCGATTTTTATCCGTCGCACGCGGGCGAATCGCCGGTGGCCATCGCCACCGGCGCGCTCGACCATGCGCGCAGGCACTACCACGACGTGCTGATCGTCGACACGGCGGGGCGCCTTGCGATCGACGCGGCGATGATGCGCGAGATCGCCGACCTCGAGGCCGCGGTCAAGCCGATCGAGACGCTGTTCGTCGTCGACGCGATGCAGGGCCAGGACGCCGTCAACACCGCGCGCGCGTTCCGCGAGGCGCTGCCGCTCACCGGCGTGATCCTCACCAAGCTCGACGGCGACGCGCGCGGCGGCGCCGCGCTGTCGGTGCGGCAGGTCACCGGCGCGCCGATCAAGTTCGCCGGCGTCTCCGAAAAGCCCGACGGGCTCGAGGTGTTCCATCCCGAGCGGATGGCGTCGCGGATCCTCGGCATGGGCGACGTGCTGTCGCTGATCGAGGAGGCGCATCGCAACGTCGACGTCGCCGAAGCCGAGAAGGTCGCGAAGAAGCTGCGTGCCGGCAAGGGCTTCGACCTCGCCGACTACCGCGCGCAGGTCGGCCAGATGCGCAAGATGGGCGGCCTGTCGGCGATGCTCGACAAGCTGCCGGCCGAATTGCAGCGCGCGGCGCAGGGCAGCAACGTCGACGAGCGCCGCATCACGCGGATCGAGGGCATCATCGACTCGATGACGCCCGCCGAGCGCGCGAAGCCGGAGGTCCTCAAGGCGTCGCGCAAGCGCCGCATCGCGGCGGGCGCCGGCGTCAGCGTGCAGGAGGTCAACCAGCTCCTCAAGCAGTTCGAGCAGACGCAGAAGGTGATGAAGGTGATGGGCAAGGGCGGCAACGCGCAGAAGCTCATGCGCGGCCTGCGCGGCGTCATTCCCGGGATCCGCTGACCGCCTTCTGCGCGTCGCGCCGGATCGAGCGGCGCGAGCGCTGCGCCGGCTGCATGATGCCGACGACGATGACGAGCAGGTAGATATACGACGCGTACGCCGAGCGCATGCCGGCGCGGATCTCGGCGAGCGCGACCACGATGCCGAGCGTGACGATGCCCATCGCGAACAGGTACTTGCGGCGCACCAGCCGCCAGGCGCCTTTCGCGTCCGTCACGCTGGCGTTGACGAGCCGCGGCAGCGCATGCCGCCACATCAGCGCCTCGAACGCGAGGATCGCGAGCAGGTTGGCGCCGTACATGAAAGCCGGGCGCGGCAGGCCCGGGTTGCGGCCTGCGAACTGGGTCAGCATCGGCACGAACGTCGTGAACAGCAGGAAAGTGAGGTTGAGCCAGGTGAACGTGGTGTCGACCGCGTCGATGCGGCGCATCAGCCTGAGGTGCGCGATCCAGAACACGCACAGCATGTAGAAGCTGATGACGTAGTTGTCGAAGTTCGGCGCCTCGCCGACCAGCGCGCGCCATACCAGCGAGCCCTCCGGCAGGTGATCGGGGAGATGCAGGTCGAGCACGAGGAGCGTCATCGACACCGCGAAGATGCCGTCGGTGATCGCCTCGAGGCGCGATTTCGGCAGCGGGACGGGCTCGAGCATCGCCGGCGTCAGCGCGAGGGGATCGCGCAAGCGTTTGATCGGATGGGGATTTTGGCGGGCGCCGCGCTGGCGCGACACGCCGGCTCCCCTTGCGGCCATCTCATTTTTCGTTGTAGAATCAACGTCTTTCCCCGATCAGCCGGAATTCATTTAACCATGGTTGTCATCCGCCTTGCACGCGGCGGCGCGAAAAAGCGTCCGTTCTACAACGTCGTCGTCGCCGACTCGCGGGCACGCCGCGACGGCCGCTTCATCGAGCGCGTCGGCTTCTACAATCCGATCGCCGGTGCGGGCGAAGAAGGCCTGCGCCTCGCGCACGAGCGCATCAACTACTGGCGCGAGCGCGGCGCCCGCCTTTCCGACACGGTGGCGACGCTGGTGCACGACAACCCGCCGGCGAACCCGCCGGCCGCGGCGTAGCGAACCACGCGCTCGCGGATGACGTGCGGCGGTTCGCGATGCCGCCGCCGATGATCGTGATGGGCCGCGTGATCGCCGCGTTCGGCGTGCGCGGCTCGCTCAAGATCGAGCCGCTGTCGAGCGAGCCGGATGCGCTGTCGCGCTACCGGACGTGGTACCTCCGCAAGTTCGGCGACGACGCCTGGCGACGCCGGGAGGTCGAGGGCGTGCGGCTGCAGGGCACGGCGCTGGTCGCCGAGCTCGCCGGCATCGCCGATCGCGAGGCGGCCGCTCTATGGAGGGGCGCCGACGTGGCGGTGCCGCGCGATGCGCTGCCGCCGGCCGGCGACGACGAGATCTATGCGGCCGACCTGGTGGGCTACCGGGTCGTCAACCGCGAGGGCGTGGCGCTCGGGCGCGTTCAGGCGGTGACGGAAGCCGGCGCGCACCCGCTGCTGGCGGTCGAGCACGAGGGCGGGATGCGGCTCATCCCGTACGTGCCGGCGATCGTCACCGGCGTCGACCGCGAGGCGGCGACGATCGAGGTCGAGTGGGGCGAGGATTATTGAGCGGCGCGGCGCGAAGCGGGGCATGCGATGCGGTTCACCGCGGTGACGTTGTTCCCCGAGCTCGTGCAGGCAGCGTGCGGGTTCGGCATCATGGGTCGCGCGCTCGCGCGCGGGCTGTGGGCGCTCGACGTGGTCAATCCGCGCGATTTCGCGCACGACGCGCATCGCACCGTCGACGACCGCCCCTACGGCGGCGGTCCGGGGATGGTGATGATGGCGCCGCCGCTCGCAGCCGCAATCGCGGCGGCGCGCGAAGGGCAGCGGCGCGCGGGCTGTGCGAGCGTGCGCGTCGTGCACCTGACGCCCGCGGGTGTACCGCTGACGCATGTGCGGGTCGCGGCGATGGCGGCAGGGCTGGACGCGGGCTACGTGCTGTTGGCGGGAAGGTACGAAGGCGTCGACGAGCGGCTCGTCGCGCGTGAGATCGACGAGGAGATTGCCATCGGCGATTTCGTCGTGTCGGGCGGCGAGTTGCCGGCGCTGATGCTGATGGACGCGGTGGTGCGGCTTCTGCCCGGCGCGACCAACGAGCCCGCGTCGGTGGAGCAGGAATCGTTCGCCGACGGGCTCCTCGACACGCCGCATTTCACGCGGCCCGAGGTGTGGCAAGGCGAGGCGGTGCCGGAGGTGCTGCTTTCCGGCAACCATGCGGCGATCGCGCGCTGGCGGCGGATGCAGGCGCTGGGGCGCACCAAGGCGCGGCGGCCGGATCTGTTCGCGGCGGTCGAGCTGTCCGCGGAGGATCGGCGGCTTTTGGCAGAATACGGGCAATGCGAGACGGCGCAGGCACCACGCGGCGCCCGGGACGGCGGCGATGCGCAGAGGCGCGGCGACGCCGATGACAAAGCGGGAACGACGTCGGCGACGCCGACCTCTCTTCCCCGTACAAGCGAGCGAAAGGAACAAGCATGAACATCAT
>JAICUU010000109.1 GCA_025935675.1 Burkholderiales bacterium | reverse complement strand
GTCCACTGCGTCAAGCTCGGCCGCGATGCCGAAGGCCTCGACTTCCCGCCCTACCCGGGCGAGCTCGGCAAGCGCATCTACGAGAACGTGTCCAAGGAAGCCTGGCAGGGCTGGATCCGCCACCAGACGATGCTCGTGAACGAGAATCGCCTGTCGCTGGCCGATCCGCGCGCACGCAAGTGGCTCGCCGAGCAGATGGAACAGCACTTCTTCGGCGCAGGCTCGGCGGCGCCGCCCGGCTACGTGCCGCCCGAGGCGTAGCGACCGCGGCGATGTCGAGCACCGCGCGCGCGGCGACTTCCTTCCTGTCGACCCGCGCGACGAGCGCGCTCGCGATCCGCCATCCGATCGTCTCGGCGCCGATGGCGTTCGCCGCCGGCGGCGCGCTCGCTGCCGCCGTCAGCCGCGCCGGCGGCCTGGGGCTCATCGGCGGCGGCTACGGCGACTCCGACTGGCTCGAGGCGCAGTTCGACGCCGCGGCCGGTGAGCGCGTCGGCGTGGGCTTCATCACCTGGTCGCTGTTGCGCACCCCGTCGCTGCTCGCGCGCGCATTGAAGCACCGGCCGGCCGCGGTGATGCTGTCGTTCGGCGATCCGCGGTCGGTCGCCGACGGGATTCACGACGCCGGTGCCGCGCTCATCTGCCAATGCCAGACGCTGCGGCATGTGCAGGATGCGATTGATGCGCGTGCCGACGTAGTTGTTGCGCAGGGCGCCGAAGCGGGCGGCCACGGCGCGTCGCGCGGCACGCTGTCGCTCGTGCCCGAAGTCGCGGATTTCCTGCGTCGCCATCGCCCGCAGACGGTGCTGCTCGCCGCGGGCGGCATCGCCGACGGACGCGGCCTCGCCGCCGCGCTGGTGTTGGGCGCCGACGGCGTGCTGGTCGGCACGCGGCTGTGGGCGTCGCACGAGGCGCTGGTGCATGCGCGCCACCATGCGGTCATCCTGGCGTCGGGCGGCGACGCGACGTTGCGCACGCGCGTACCCGACATCGTGCGCGGCCTGCCGTGGCCCGAAGGGTTCACCGCGCGCATCGCGCGCAATGCGTTCACCGAGCGCTGGCATGGCCGCGAGCGCGAGCTCGAGGCCGGTGTCGCCGTCGAAGGACCGCGCTATCGCGAGGCGTTCGCCGCCGGCGACCCGGACAACGCCGCTGTATGGTTCGGCGAGGCGGCGGGGCTCGTCGATGCGATCGAGCCCGCCGGCGACATCGTCGAGCGCATCGCACGCGACGCGGCGCTCGACCTGCGTCGCCACGGCGACGCGACATTGACGTAACACCCGCACGCGGCGAGGGATCCTGCGACCTCGCCATCGAAGGAGATCCATGGACGCACCCGCCATCAGCCGCTACCCGGTCCCGGCGCTCGACACGCTCGACGACGACATCCGCGCGCGCATCCTCGCCGTTCAGGAAAAGGTCGGCTTCGTGCCGAACGTGTTCCTCACGCTCGCGCATCGTCCCGACGAGTTCCGCGCGTTCTTCGCGTACCACGACGCGCTGATGGAGAAGGAAGGCGGCCTCACCAAGGCCGAGCGCGAGATGATCGTCGTCGCGACGTCCGCCGCCAACGATTGCCTCTATTGCATCGTCGCGCACGGCGCGATCCTGCGCATCTTCGCCAAGAACCCGCTGGTCGCCGACCAGGTCGCGGCCAACTACCGCAAGGCCGACATCACGCACCGCCAGAAGGCGATGCTCGCGTTCGCGATGAAGGTGGCCACCGCGTCCGCGACGATCGTCGACGACGATTTCCCCGCGCTGCGCGCGCACGGCTTCTCCGACGAGGACATCTGGGACATCGGCGCGATCGCGGCGTTCTTCGCGCTGTCCAACCGGATGGCGAACCTCATCAGCATGCGGCCGAACGACGAGTTCTTCCTGATGGGGCGCGTGCCGCGCGACAAGCGGTCGGCCGGCTGAAGCGGTTCGGTTCGCGACGGAATCGGCGCGACGTCACGGCTGGATTCCCGCTTTCGCGGGAATGACGGAGGTCGGATTGCGCGGGTTCGCGATCGCTCTACGAGCGCGTCGACGCGCTCAGATACCGCGCCCGAGATGCTCGCCGAACCAGTCCGTCGCACGCCGCCAACCGTCCTCAGCGGCATCCTTGGTGTAATGCGGCCGGTAGTCGGCGAAGAACGCGTGCGGCGCATCGGGATAGACGTGAAAGGACGCGTGGCGATTGCCGCCCGCCTTCATCGCCGCGAACGCGCGCTCGACGCTCTCCACCGGGATGCCCTGGTCGGCGCCGCCGTAGAGGCCGAGCGTCGCCGCCTTGATGTCGCCCGCGACCTCGATCGCGGTCTTGTCGCCCGGATGGTATGACCGCGCCGTCGGACCGTACCACGCCACCGCCGCGCGCAGTTGCGTATTGTGCGCGGCGTACATCAGCACGATGCGCCCGCCCCAGCAGAAGCCGGTGATGCCGACGCGCGACGCGTCGGCGCTGCCGGTCGAGCGCGCGTAGGCGAGCGTCGCGTCGAGGTCCGACATCACCTGCGTGTCCGGCACCTTGCGCACGATCGTCGCCAGCAGCGTGTTGACGTCGGCCACCTTCGACGCGTCGCCCTGCCGCGCGAAGAGCTCCGGCGCGATCGCGAAATAGCCGAGCTTCGCGAAGCGCCGGCACACGTCGCGGATGTGCTCGTGCACGCCGAAGATCTCCTGCACGACGACGATCACCGGGAACGCCGAGCCCTGCGCGGGCATCGCGCGGTACGCGGGAATCGTGCCTTCGCGGACCGGCACCTGCACCTCGCCGGCGACGAGGCCGTCGGCGGGCGTCGACACGGCGTTGGCGGCGGGCGATGCCGCCGCAGGTGAGTTTCCGGGCGGAAGCGTGTCAACGACCATGGCGAATTCCTTGCGGGCCGCCGCGCGGGCGCGCGGCGGCGATGTCCGGTGCGATCATCGTGCCGATCGCGCGGCCGGGGTTGAACGGGGCCACGAATGCCGGCGGGCCGCGGTCATTGCTCGAACACGATCTCGCCGTCGACGAGGGTCGCGCGCACGCGCCCCTGCACCTCGAGACCGAGGAACGGCGTGTTGCGGCCCTGGCTGCGCAGCGCCGCGCGCTCGACGCGCCACGCCGCGCGCGGGTCGAACACGCAGAGGTCCGCCGGCACGCCGACGTCGATCCGTCCGGCGTTGGCACGCCCGAGGATGTCGCCGGCGCGCGACGTGATCGTCGCGAGCGCGCGGGGCAGCGGAACGCGCGCTTCGTCGGCCCACTTGAGCGTCAGCGGCAGCAGCAGCTCGAGCGCCGTCGCGCCCGGCTCGGCCTCGGCGAACGGCAACTGCTTCGCGTCGTCGTCGACCGGCGCATGGTCGGAGGCGATCGCGTCGATCGTGCCGTCGGCCAGGCCGCGGCGCAGCGCGTCGCGGTCGCGCGTGCCGCGCAATGGCGGCTCGAAGCGCGCGAGCGGGTCGAACCAGCCGATGTCGACGTCGCACAGGTGCACGTGATGCAGCGCGACATCGGCGGTCAGCGCGACGCCGGCCGCCTTGGCGGCGCGCACGAGCTCGACGCCTTCTGCGCTCGACAGCCTGCACACGTGCAGGGCGACGCCGGTCACGCGCGCGAGCGCGATCAGCGTCGCGAGCGCCACGGTCTCGGCGAGCACCGGCACGCCGGCCAAGCCTAGCCGCGTCGCGACCTCGGCGTCGTGTGCGACGCCGCCGCGGCCGAGCCAGGCATCCTGCGGCCGCAGCCAGACGCGATAGCCGAACGTCGCCGCGTACTGCATCGCGCGCATCAGCACCTGTGTGTCGGCGATCGGCCGGTCGGCCTGCGAGAACGCGACGCAGCCCGCTTGCGCGAGCTCGGCCATCTCGGTGATCTCGGCACCCTCGAGCTTGCGCGTCAGCGCGCCCACCGGATGCACGCGCACACGGTGCCGCGCGTGCGCCCGCCACGTCAGCATCTCGACCAAGCCCGGCTCGTCGAGCGGCGGATCGGTGTCGGGCGGGCAGGCGAGGCTCGTCACGCCGCCGGCGCACGCCGCTTCCAGCTCCGACTCGAGTGTCGCCTTGTGTTCGAAGCCCGGCTCGCGCAGGCGCGCGGCAAGATCGACGAGTCCCGGCGCGACGACGAGCCCGCGCGCATCGAGCGTGCGCTTGGCGGCGAAGCCGGCCGGCTTGGCGCCGATCGCGGCGATCCGGCCGTCGGCGACGTGCACGTCGGCAGCGTGCTCGCGGCCCGCGACGGGGTCGACGACGCGACCGCCTTCGATCGTGATCCTCATTCGCGCGGCCCCGGGTTGCCGGCGATGATGCTCATCACCGCCATCCGCACGGCGATGCCGAACGTCACCTGCGGCAGGATCACCGAGCGCTCGCCGTCGGCGACCGCGGAGTCGATCTCGACGCCGCGATTCATCGGGCCCGGGTGCATGACGATCGCATCCGGCTTGGCGAGCGCGAGCTTCTCGGGCGTCAGCCCGTATTCCTTGAAATACTCGCCCGTCGACGGCAGCAGCGCGCCCTTCATCCGCTCGTTCTGCAGCCGCAGCATCACCACCACGTCGCAGCCGGCGACGCCCTTGTGCATCTCGTTGAACACGCGCACGCCCGTCGCTTCCACGCGCGTCGGCACCAGCGTGCGCGGCGCGACGACGCGGATGTCCGGCGTGCCGAGCGTCGCGAGGCCCGACACGAGCGAGCGCGCGACACGCGAATGGAGCACGTCGCCGACGATCGCCACCGACAGGTCGCGGAAGTCCTTCTTGTAGTGGCGGATCGTGAAAAGGTCGAGCAGGCCCTGCGTCGGGTGCTGGTGGCGGCCGTCGCCGGCGTTGACCACGTGCACGTGCGAGCGCCCGGTGGCGTTGAGGTGCGCGGCGATGAGATGGGGCGCGCCCGACTCCGAATGGCGGACGACGAAGATGTCCGCGTCCATCGCCGTCAGGTTGTCGATCGTGTCGAGCACCGTCTCGCCCTTCGACGTCGACGATGCGCCGATGTTGAGGTTGATCACGTCGGCCGACAGGCGCTTGGCGGCGATCTCGAACGTGGTGCGCGTGCGGGTCGAGTTCTCGAAGAAGAGGTTGAACACCGCCTTGCCGCGCAGCAGCGGCACCTTCTTCACCTCGCGCTCGCCGATCGCGGCGAACGGCACCGCGGTGTCGAGGATGCGCGTGATGACGGCGGCCGGCAGGCCCTCGAGCGTCAGCAGGTGACGAAGGCCGCCGTTGGCGTCGAGCTGCGGGTTGCGCGCCAAGCCGGTCATCGCGCGACGCGCGGCTCGGCGGCGAGCGCGAGCGTCCCGTCGGCGGCACGCGACAGCACGATGTCGAGGTCGCGCGCGACGGAGAGGCGCGCGCCGACATAGGTCGCCTCGACCGGCAGCTCGCGTCCGCCGCGATCGATGAGCACCGCGAGCTCGATCGCCGCCGGCCTTCCGTAGTCGAACAGCTCGTTGATCGCCGCGCGCACGCTGCGCCCCGTGTACAGCACGTCGTCGACCAGCACGATCGTGGCGCCCGCGACGTCGAAGTCGAGCGCGCTGCGCCGCGCGTTGGGCTTCAACCCGGCACGCTCGTAGTCGTCGCGGTAGAACGACACGTCGAGGTAGCCGACTCGATGCCCGGCGCCGAGCATCGTCGCGAGCCGGTCGGCCACCCACGCGCCGCCTGAATAGATGCCGACGAACGCGGCGTCGGGCGCGACGCCGCCGCGCATGCGCTCGGCGAGCGCCGCGAGCGTGCCTTCCGCGTCAGGCAGTCCCGGGGTCATCGAGGAAGCCCTGCAGGATGAGCTGCGCGGCGACCTGGTCGCGCACCGAGCGATGGCGACGGCGCGGCAACTCGGACTCGTCGAGCACCTGCTGCGCGATTTCCGTCGTGTAGCGCTCGTCGACCTCGGCCACCGGCAGCTTGAACCGCCGCGCCAGCGTCGCCGCGAACGCGCGCGCCTTCGCCGTGATCGCGTGCGTGGCCCCGTCGGCATGCACCGGCACGCCGACGACGATCTGCGACGGCGACCACTCGCGCACCAGCGTGGCGATCGCCTCGAGGCGCGCGCGCTCGTCGGCGATCTCGATCGTCGTCAGCGGCGAGGCTTGGCGGGTGATCGTGTTGGCGACCGCGACGCCGATGCGTCGCGTGCCGAAATCGAAACCGAGCAGCGTGCCGGCGGGTCGCGGGGCGGGCGGCACCGTCGCTCACGCGTGACCAACGTCCTCGGAAAGGCGCGAGAAGTCGATGCCGAGGAGCTGCATCGCCGCCGGCAGGCGCCGGTCGGGTGGCAGGTCGAACAGCACGCCCGCATCGGCAGCGACGGTCAGCCAGGCGTTGGCGGCGAGCTCCTGCTCGAGCTGGCCCGCACCCCAGCCGGCGTAGCCCAGCGACACGATGAAATCGTCCGGCCCGTCGCCGCGCGCCGCGGCCTCGAGCACGTCCTTCGACGTCGTGAGGCCCAGGTCGTCGCTGACGGCGAGCGTCGACTGCCAGTTGCCGAGCGGCCGGTGCAGCACGAAGCCGTGGTTCGACTGCACGGGGCCGCCGGACATCACCGGCGCGTCGAAATGCCGGCCGCCGTCGCCGACGTCGATCTGCTTCATCAGCGTCGACACGGTCATGTCGGTGGGCTTGTTGACGACGATCGCGATCGTGCCCTCGGGGCTGTGCTCGCAAACGAACGCCAGTGTATGCGCAAAGCGCGGGTCGGCCATGGCCGGCATGGCGATGAGGAAATGGTGGGTGAGGTCGACGTGCGCACCCATGGCCGCCATTTTACCCTGACGCGGGCGGCGCCGCGTCGCGCGCGCGGGCTCCGTCATTCTTCCTCGTGCTTGCGGTGCTTCGCGTACTCGGTCGCGAGCTGTTGCGTGAGATTGGGCGGCGCGGTGTCGTAGTGCGACAGCGCCATCGAGTAAGCGCCGTGTCCCGCCGTCATGCTCTTCAAGCGCGCAGCGTAGCCGTCGAGCTCGGACAGCGGCACCTGGCCCTCGATCGCGAGCGAGCCCGCCTGCAGCGTGCGCGTGCCCGTCACCTGGCCGCGCCGGCCGGAAAGGTCGCCGGTGATGTCGCCGACGTGCTCGCCGGGGCACATCACCTCGACGTGCACGACCGGCTCGAGCACGATCGGCCGCGCCTTCTCGATCGCATCGAGGAACGCCTTCTTGCCGGCGGACACGAACGCCACTTCCTTCGAGTCCACCGGATGGTGCTTGCCGTCGTAGACGATCACGCGCACGTCCTGCAGCGGGAAGCCCGCGATCGGGCCCGCGGCCAGCACCTGCTCGACGCCCTTCTGCACCGCCGGGATGAACTGCGTCGGGATCGTGCCGCCCTTGACCGCGTCCTTGAACTCGAACCCCGCGCCGCGCGGCAACGGCTCGATGCGCAAATACACCTCGCCGAACTGCCCGGCGCCACCGGTCTGCTTCTTGTGACGATGATGGCCCTCGGCCTTCGCGGTGATCGTCTCGCGATACGGGATGCGCGGCGGCCGCGTCTCGACCTCGAGCTTGAACTGCGTCGACATGCGCTCGAGCGTCGAGCGGATGTGGAGGTCGCCCAGCCCGCGCAGCACCGTCTCGTTCAATTGCGCGTCGTGCTCGACGGCGAGCGTCGGATCCTCGGCGATGAGCTTGTGCAGCACGTCGGAAACGCGCTGCTCGTCGCCGCGGCGCTTGGGCGCGATCGCGACGCCGTGCATCGGCACCGGGAATTCGAGCGGCGCCATGCGGATCGCGTCCTCGTCGTGCGAGTCGTGCAGCACGCAGTCGAACTCGATGTCGTCGACCTTGGCGACCGCCGCGATGTCGCCCGGCACCGCGGCGTCGATCTCGGTGCTTTTCGCGCCCTGCAGCAGCAGCAGGTGACCGACCTTGAACGCCTTGCGACCGTCGCCGATGAAAAGCTGCGTGTCGCGCGTCACCGTGCCCTGGTGCACGCGGAACACGCCGAGCTTGCCGACGTACGGGTCGATCACCACCTTGAAGACGTGCGCGAGCACGTGCTTCACGGGATCGGGCTCGGCGTGAAACTCGACGGCGGTGCCACCGACGCCCTTGGTGAACAGCGCCGGATTGCCCTCGGCCGGGTTGGGTGCCAGCTTGACGATGACGTCGAGCAGTTCCCTGACGCCCGCGCCGCTCTTCGCCGACACGAAGCACACCGGCACGAGGTGGCCTTCGCGCAGCGCCTTCTCGAACGGCGCGTGCAAGTCGGCGGGCGCGATCTCCTCGCCCTGCTCGAGATACTTCGCCATCAGCTCTTCGTCGACCTCGATCACCTGGTCGACCAGCGCCTGGTGCGCGGCGGCGACCGACGAGAAATCGGCATCGCCGCCCGGGTTGAAGAAGCAGTCGACGACGCGCGTGCCGCCGTTCGCCGGCAGGTTGATCGGCAGGCATTCCTTGCCGAACGCGCCCTGCACGGCGGCGAGCGCCGCCTCGGCGTCGACGTTGTCTGCGTCGATCTTGTTGATGATGACAAGCCGGCAGAGCTTGCGGTCCGCGCTCCACTCCATCATCCGCGACGTGATCATCTCGACGCCGGCGGTGGCGCTGACGACGATCGCCGCGGTCTCGACGGCGTCTAGCGCGCCGATCGCCTGGCCGATGAAATCGGGGTAGCCGGGCGTGTCGACGAGATGGATACGCGTGCCCGCGTGCTCGGCATGCAGGATCGACGCGCGCAGCGAGTGCAGGTACGACTTCTCGAGCGGATCGGTGTCGGAAACCGTCGTGCCGCGCTCGACGCTGCCCGCCGCGGGGATCGCGCCCGCGGCGGCAAGCAGCGCTTCGGCGAGCGTCGTCTTGCCCGACGCGCCGTGGCCGACCAGCGCCAGCGTGCGAATGTTGGAAGTGGCGAACTGCGGCATGACGGCTCCTCCGATCGCGATTCCCTGCGTCCGGGACACTGTAACACCCCCGCCGCGCTGCACTGCATCAACGTGATGCGCACGTCGCGCATCGCGCGCGAGCGCCGAGGCGTCTCGCGCATGTACGGACGGAAGCGAGCTCGCAGTCGTCATCCCCGCGTATGCGGGGATCCAGTCTTGACGCAGCGACAGGTCGCTCGATTGCCCTGCCGGGATGCCAAGACTGGATTCCCGCATGCGCGGGAATGACGATGAGTCGCGTGGCAGCTAGCGGGCGCGCGCGATCCGCGTCATGAGACCGGCGACGAGCGCCAAGGCGAGCCCGCCGAACGCGCCCGCGCCGGCGTGGCCGATGAGCGCGGCGAGGTCGACGCCGGCGCTTTGCTGCGTGATGGGCACGCCGCGCGCCGCGGCGGTCAGTGTCGCCGCGAGCGTGGCCGCCACCGCGCCACCAAGCGCGCCGACGAGCCATGCGGCACGCGCACGCGGTGCCGTGCGCGGCAGGAGCGCCGCGAGCGCGCGACCCGCGAGCGCGCCGAATGGCACGCCGAGGATGAGGCTCGAGGGGTCCATGCGCCGCTCGTGGCGCGGCTGCCGCGGCTAGCGGGCAGCCGTCGCGGCGGCGCGGGTGAACGCGCGGATGTGACGCAACAGCTCGTCTTCCTGGAACGGCTTTCCGAGGTAGACGTCGACGCCGAGCTCCTGCGCGCGATTGCGGTGCTTCTCCGCGGTGCGCGACGTGATCATGATGATGGGGATCCCGGCGTGGCGGCGCTCGCCTTTCAACGTCTTGGTGAACTCGAAGCCGTCCATCCGCGGCATCTCGATGTCGAGCAGGATGACGTCGGGCGCCTCCTCGCCGATCGACTGCAGCGCATCGATGCCATCCTTCGCGGTCGCGACGGCGAAGCCTTCTCGCGCGAGGAGCCGGCTCGTGATCTTGCGCACGGTGAGCGAGTCGTCGACGACGAGCACCAGCGGCGGGCGGGCGCTCGCCGGCAAGGCGGTCCGCGGCGTCCCGGCCGCGGGATGCGACGGGCCGCCGGGCGCGGGCGGCAGCGCGATGTCGACGTCGACGCGCTGCGCGAGCTGAACCGGATTGATGATGAGCACGATCTCGCCCGTGCCGAGCACGGTCGCGCCGGAGATCCCGGAGACGCGCGCGAGCTGCGGCCCGATGTTCTTGACGACGATTTCCTGGTTGCCAACCATCTCGTCGACGTGGATCGCCGCATATGACTGTCCGCTCTTCAGGAGCAGCACCGGGTTGTAACGCACCGACTCAGGGTTGTGCGCCGCGTCGCCGAGAAGCCGCGGCAAGTAGTGGAACGGGTACGTGCGGCCCTGCCAGGCGACCTCGCGCTTGACGTAGAGGTTGACGAGCGCATCGGCCTTGACCTGCTGGACCTGCTCGACCATCGGCGCCGGCAGCGCCCAGAGCCTGCCGCCCGCGCGCACCAGCACCGCTTGCGCGACCGCCAGCGTGAGCGGCAGCACGATCGTGAACGTCGTGCCGCGTCCACGCTCGGTGGCGAGCTCGACGCGGCCGCCGAGCGCGGTGATCTCGGTGCGCACGACGTCCATGCCGATGCCGCGCCCCGAGATCTGCGTGACCCGCGACGCCGTCGAGAAGCCAGGGCGGAAGATGCATTCGACGAGCTGCGCGTCGCTCGGCCGCGAGTCGGCGGCGATGAGGTGCAGCGACTTGGCGCGCTCGGCCACGCGCGCGAAGTCGATGCCGGCGCCGTCGTCGGCGAGCTCCAGCACCACTTCGTTGCCGACCTGGCGCACGGTGAGCGTGAGCTCGCCGGTGGCGCTCTTGCCGGCGGCGAGCCGCGCGTCGCGCGATTCGAGGCCGTGGTCGAGCGCGTTGCGCAACAGATGCTCGAGCGGGCCGATCAGCTTCTCGAGTACCGAGCGGTCGAGCTCGACCTGCGCGCCGTGGATGTCGAGGTTGGCGCGCTTGTCGAGCTCGCGCGCCGTCGCCCGCAGGATCCGGTAGAGCCGCTCCGACACGCTGCCGAACGGCACCGTGCGGATCGCGAAGAGCTGCTGCGAGACCTCGCGCGACATGCGCGCCTGCGCGACGAGCGCGGCGTCGGCGTCGTCGAGGTTGCGCAACAGCGACTGCTGCACCGTCGACACGTCGTTGACGCCTTCGGCGAGCGAGCGCGTCAGCTCCTGGAAGCGCGTGTAGCGGTCGAACTCGAGCGGATCGAACCCCTCGTGCGTCTGCTGCATCGCGCCCATCCGCGACTGGATCTGGCTCTCGGCCTGGATCTCGATCTCGCGCACCTGGCCACGCAGGCGGATGACGCTGCCCGTGAGCTCGAGGAGATTGGCCTTGAGCGCCCGCAATTCACCTTCGACGCGGGCACGCGCGATCGCGACCTCGCCCGCTTCGTTGACGAGGCGGTCGATGGTGTCGGCGCGCACGCGCAGCATCGCGCGCGCGCCGGCCTCGGGCTCCTGCGCGGGCGCGGCGGGCGCGGGGGCGGCCTCGCGCGTCGCCGCAGGTACCGCGGCGGCGGCTGCCGTGGCGGCGGCGGTGTCGACCTCCGCCGCAGGCGCGGGCTCCGCAGACGGGGCTTCGGCGCCGAGCCACGGCAGCGCGGTGTTGCTCTCGCCTGCGCGGAGCTTGTCGAGCACGAACGCGATGTGGTCGAGGTCGGTGTCGAGCGCCTCGAAGAGCGCGGGCGTCGCCTCGATCGGCGTCTCGCCCTCGAAGAGGCGCGATTCCATCCGGTGCGCGAGCTCGCCGAGGCGCATCGCGCCCGCCATCCGCGCGCTGCCCTTGAACGTGTGCAGCGTGCGGCGCATCTTGTGCGCGCCGCCGGACGCGGGATCGCGGCGCCACGCGCGGAGCTCCTCGCCGGCCTGCGGGAAGAG
>JAICUU010000377.1 GCA_025935675.1 Burkholderiales bacterium | reverse complement strand
TGTTGGCGAGTCCGATGCCCTGCCCCGGCGTGACGGCACCACCGATGCCGCGACCGGTATCGGCGACGCGCACGACGAGCACGCCGGCGTCCGCACGCGCGGTGACGTCGATCCGCCCGCCCGACGGCGAGGGCTCGATGCCATGCTTGATCGCGTTCTCGACGAGCGTGATCAGCATACCGGGTGGCAGCGGATGGTCGGCGAGCGCGCGCGGCACGTCGATCGCGTAGTCCAGGCGGCGCGTGAGGCGCGTGCGCATGATCGACAGGTACGCCTCGGCGAGCGATGCGTCCTCGCCCAGCGTGGTGCGCTCGTCGCGAAGCGACGGCGTCGCCGCGCGCAGGAAGCGGATCAGGTCGGCGATCAGCGCCGCCGCCTTCGGCGCGTCCTTCTCGGCGAGCTGCTGCGCGCTGCCCAGCGTGTTGAACAGGAAATGCGGCTCGACCTGCGACTGCAGCAGCTTGAGCCGCGACTCGGCAAGCTGGCGCGACAGGTCGCTCTGCCGCGCCTCGGCCTCGAGGTGCGCGGTCAGCGCCGCGTACTCGCGGTTGCGCAAATGCGCGATCAGCGCGGTCACCAGCGAGAACAGCACGCCGAACACCAGCGCCGCCGTGACGACGTGGCGCAGGTTGGCGCTGTCGCGAAAGAACACGAACGGGTCGACGCCCTTCATCAGGCCGGCGATGCTCGCGCCGGCGAACGCGCCGCCCAGCGCGAGCACCGGCGTGGCGACGATGTAGCGGAAGATGCGCCCGCGGAAGCGCCGGTAGCCGAACCACGCCGACAGCCCCGACCACAGGAGCATCAGCACGACGACGTTGAAAAGCAGCGCCGCCTCGGCGAACGACATGTTCCACGGCAGTTGCGAGCCCACCCACGCGACGGCGGTGGTCGCGGCGACGAGGCCGATCAGCCAGCGCCAGCCGGCGCGCAGGAACCAGCGGTCGAACGAGCGCACGTCGCGCTGCTCGATCTCCGACAGCGAGGCGAAGAGGCGCGCGGCGAACGCGTCGTAGCGGGACTTGAGGGACGGCATGGCAAGACCGTCATTCTAGGCGGGCGTCACCGCCGGCCACCGCCGCCACGACCAACGCCGGGCGGGGGCGCATGAGCGACGGCGGGCGGTGACGAACGGCCGGCTCGTGACGAAGGGCGCTGACGAACCGCCGGCGCGAAACGACGGGCGCCGGCGAGCGCGGCGCGTCAGAGCCCGCGCGCGATCCGCGCGAACGCCGAATGGTTGTGGATCGACTCGAAGTTCTCGGCCTCGACCGCGAACGCGCCGATGCGAGCGTCGGCGGCGAGCCGCGCCGCGACGTTGCGCACGAGGTCCTCGACGAAGCGCGGGTTGTTGTAGGCGGCCTCGGTGACGTACTTCTCGTCGGCGCGCTTGAGGATCCCGTAGAGCTCCGCCGACGCCTCCTCCTCGCCGATGCGCAAAAGTTCGGTGACGAACATCGGCGCCACCGGGCGCGCGACGATGCGGATCGCCGAGCGCTGGCTGTGCGCGCCGTAGTCGGAGATCTCCTTCGAGCACGGGCACAGCGACGTCACCGGCGCGACGACGTCGAGTGTCTGCGTGTACGCGCCGCCGGCGAGCTCGCCGACGATCTTCACCTCGTAGTCGAGCAGGCTCGCGACGCCGGACACCGGCGCGGTCTTGCGCACGAAGAACGGGAACGCGAGCTCGATGCGACCCGCCGGCGCGTCGAGGCGCGCGACGAGGTCATCGAGGAGGCTCCGGAAGGTCGCCACCGTCAGCGGCGGCGCGCTGGCCGACGCCTGGTCCTCGAGCAACTCGACCAGGCGCGACATGTGCGTGCCCTTCTGCGCGCCGGGAAGCGACACGTAGACGTTGCACGTCGCCACCGTGCCGCGCGCGACGCCGTCGGCATCGGCGAACGTGAGCGGATAGCGCAGGCCGCGGATGCCGACCTG
>JAICUU010000213.1 GCA_025935675.1 Burkholderiales bacterium | reverse complement strand
TGTGGGACGCGCACTCGATCCGCTCGGTGGTGCCGCGCTTTTTCGACGGCGTGCTGCCCGACTTCAACATCGGCACCGTGGGCGCCACGAGCGCGGCGGCCGGGCTCGTCGCACAAGTCTCGGCGGTCGCAGCACAGGCGGATGGCTTCACCACGGTCGTCGATGGCCGGTTCAAGGGCGGTCACATCACGCGCCGCTACGGCGACCCGTCGCGCGGCATCCACGCGATCCAGCTCGAGCTCGCACAGCGCACCTACATGGACGAATCGCCGCCGTATGCCTGGCGCGCGGAGCGCGCTGCGCGCGTCGCGCCGCCCATCGCCGCGATGCTCGACGCGGCGCTCGTCTTCGCCGGAGGCTCACATGGCTGAGCGCATCGTCGTCGGGATCAGCGGCGCCTCCGGCGCCGACTACGGCGTCGCCGCGCTGGAAGCGCTGAAAAGGCTAGGCGTCGAGACGCACCTCGTGATGTCGCGCGGGGCGCGCCTGACCCTCGCCAGCGAGACCTCGCGCAAGGTCGCCGACGTCGAGGCGTTGGCACACCGCAACTACAAGCCCGACGACATCGCCGCGCCGATCGCGAGCGGCTCCTTCCGCGCGCTCGGCATGCTGGTGGCGCCCTGCTCGATCCGCTCGCTGTCCGAGATCGCCACCGGCGTGACGTCGACGCTTCTGACGCGCGCCGCCGACGTGACGCTGAAGGAGCGCCGCCGCCTCGTGCTGATGGTGCGCGAGACCCCGCTGCACCTCGGCCACCTGCGCAGCATGGTGGCGGTCACCGAGATGGGCGCGGTGGTGATGCCGCCGGTGCCGGCGTTCTACGCGAAGCCCGCGAGCCTCGACGACATCGTCGCGCAAACGGTCGGTCGCGCGCTCGACCTCTTCGGCATCGACAGCGGCCTCGTGCGCCGCTGGCGCGACGACGGCTAGCGCCCCCAGCGCAACGCCAGCGGATCGACCTCCCGCGCGAGCTCGAGCAATCCCGCGCGTGTCGCCGGATGCAGCGCCTCGAGCGGATGGCGCACCGCGTCGCTGCGGATCACGCCGCCTTCCATCATCACCGCTTTCGTCGCACGGAGCCCGCACTGGCGGTTCTCGTAGTTGATCAGCGGCAGGATGCGCGCGTAGGCGGAAGCGGCTTCGCGCCGGCGACCCTCGCGGTGATGCACGACCACCGGCTTGATGAGGTCGGGAAGCAGCGCGCTCGACATCGTGCCGGTCGCGCCGGCATCGAGGTCGGCCATCAGCGTGATCGATTCCTCGCCGTCGAACGGCCCCTCGATCGCGGCGCCGCCGGTCTCGATGAGCGCGCGCAGCTTGGTGGCGGTGCCGGGCATCTCGATCTTGAAGTAACGCACCGCCGGCACCTCGCGCGCGAGCTTCGCGAGGAACGCGACCGACAGCTGCACGCCCGACAGCGGCGCGTCCTGCACCATGATCGGCATGTCGCCGGCGGCGTCGGCAACGCGCGCGAAATGTGCGAGGATCCCGGCTTCGTCCGCGCGCAATCCCGTGCCGTGATACGGCGGCATCAGCATCGCCATCGCCGCGCCCGCGGCGCGCGCCTTGGCGACGCGCGCTGCGGCAACCGCGGTGCTGAAGTGGCTGCAGGTGACGGTCACCGGCACGCGGCCGCGTACATGCGCGAGGCACAGGTCGACGAGCGTGTCGCGCTCGGCGTCGGTCAGCAGGAACTGCTCCGAGTAATTGGCGAGGATCGCGATGCCGTCGACGCCCTGGTCGACCATGCAGTCGAGCACGCGGCGCTGGCCGTCGAGGTCGAGCGCGCCATCGTCGGTGAACGGCGTCGGCGCGACAGGATGAACGCCAGTGTAGCGCCGGGAAGGTCGGGTCATCGTCGGATTCCGCGCATCTAGTGGTTGTCGCGCGGCACGCGCGAGCCGCTGCCGCCGACCAGGAAATCGAGGTCGGCGCCGCGGTCGGCCTGCAGCACGTGGTCGATGTAGAGCTTCACGTAGCCGCGGTCGGCATGCGGCGCGGGCGGCTGCCACGCGGCGCGGCGGCGCGCGAGCGTCGCATCGTCGACGTCGAGATGGAGCTTGCGCGCCGGCACGTCGAGCACGATGGTGTCGCCGTTCTCGACGAGCGCCAGCGTGCCGCCAGCGGCCGCCTCGGGCGCGGCGTGCAGCACCACGGTGCCGTAGGCCGTCCCGGACATGCGCGCATCCGAGATCCGCACGATGTCGGTGATGCCGCGCTTCAGGAGCTTCGGCGGCAGCGGCATGTTGCCCACCTCGGCCATGCCGGGATAGCCCTTCGGTCCGCAGTACTTCAGCACCATCACCGAATGCTCGTCGATGTCGAGCGCGTCGTCGTTGATGCGCGCATGCAGGTCCTCGATCGACTCGAAGACCACGGCGCGCCCGGTGTGCTGCAGGAGGTCGGGCGACGCCGCCGACGGCTTGATGATCGCGCCGTCGGGGGCGAGGTTGCCGCGCAGCACCGCGATGCCCGCGTCGCGCTTGAACGGCTTGTCGACCGTGCCGATGACGTCGGGCTTCCAGCATTTCGCGCCGGCGTTGTTCTCACCGAGGCTCTTGCCGTTGACGGTGAGCGCGTCGCCGTGCAGCAGGCCCTGCTCGGCGAGCTCGCGGATCACCACCGGCAACCCGCCCGCCTCGAAGAAATCCTCCATCAGGTAGCGTCCCGATGGCATCAGGTTGACGAGGCATGACAGGCCCTGGCCGAGCCGGTCCCAGTCGTCGAGCGAGAGGTCGACGCCGAGGCGGCGCGCGATCGCGATCAGGTGCACGACGGCGTTGGTCGAGCCGCCGATGCCGGCGTTGACGCGAATCGCGTTCTCGAACGCCTCGCGCTTGAGGATGCGCGACAGCGGCACGTCGTCGCGGACGAGGTCGACGATGCGTCGCCCGGCCTCGCGCGCGAGCAGGTTGCGCCGCGCGTCGACGGCAGGGATCGCGGCGTTGCCGGGCAGGCCGACGCCGAGCGCCTCCACCATGCAGGCCATCGTCGACGCGGTGCCCATCGTCATGCAGTGGCCGTGCGAGCGGTGCATGTCGGCTTCGGCCTCGTGGAACTCGGCGAGCGTGATCTGCCCCGAGCGCAATTGCTCGCTCATCGAGATCGTGTTGGTGCCGGAGCCGATCGGGTTGCCGCAGTGGATGCCGCGCAGCATCGGGCCGCCCGACACGCCGATCGTCGGCAGGTCGACGCTGGCGGCGCCCATCAAGAGCGACGGCGTGGTCTTGTCGCAGCCCATCAGCAGCACGACGCCGTCGAGCGGGTTGGCGCGGATCGCCTCCTCGACGTCCATCGACGCGAGGTTGCGGAACAGCATCGCGGTCGGCCGCATCATGGTCTCGCCGAGCGAGAGCACCGGGAACTCGAGCGGGAAGCCGCCGGCGTCGAGCACGCCGTAGCGCACGTGCTCGGCGATCGTGCGGAAATGCGAATTGCAGGGCGTGAGCTCCGACCACGTGTTGCAGATGCCGATGACCGGCCGCCCCTCGAACTGGTCCTGCGGGAAGCCGCGGTTCTTGAGCCACGAGCGGTAGTAGAACCCCATCTTGTCCTGGCGCGCGAACCAGGCTTCGCTGCGCAGCTTGCGTCGTGTCATCGTTGCGGCTCTTCCATTGCGTGTCATTCCTCCAACAGGTCGGCGGACGCGGCGGGCCCGCGGCGTGCCGTGCGCACGCGCTGCCACCCGGCGCCCAACAGCGGCCACGCCAGCAGCGTGAGCGCGATCGCGCACAGCGTCGCCACCAGCGGATTGGCCCAGAAGATCGAGATCGTACCGCGTGACATGATCATCGACTGGCGGAACGCGTCCTCGGCCTTGTCGCCGAGCACCATCGCCAGCACCAGCGGCGCGATCGGGTAGTCGGTCTTCTTGAACAGCCATCCGGCGACGCCGAAGGCCGCGGCGAGCCACAGGTCGAACGTGGCGTTGGCGACGGTGTACGCGCCGATGAAGCAGACGACGACGATCAGCGGGCCGATGATCGCGAACGGAACGCGCAGGATCGCCGCGAACATCGGCACCGTGCACAGCACCAGCGTGACGGCGACGATGTTGCCGAGGTACATCGACGCGATCAACCCCCAGACGAAGTCGGGACGCTCGGTGAAAAGCGTGGGACCGGGATTGAGCCCCCAGATCATCAGGCCGCCGAGCAGCACCGCCGACGTCGCCGACCCGGGCACGCCGAGCGCCAGCATCGGCAGCATCGCGCTGGTACCCGCGGCGTGGTCGGCGGTCTCCGGAGACACGATGCCCTCGGGCTCGCCCTTGCCGAATCGATCGCGGCGCGACGAGAAGCGTCGCGCGATGCCGTAGCTCATGAACGATGCCGCGGTCGGGCCGCCCGGCGTGATGCCCATCCAGCAGCCGATCGCGCTGCTGCGCGCCAGCGCGAGCCAGTAGCGCGGCAGCGTGCGCGCCGCCTCGAGCACGGCGCGCGGGCGGATGCGCGCCTTGACGCCGTCGAAGCGCAGCCCCTCCTCCATCGTCACCAGCAATTCGCCGATGCCGAACAGGCCGATCACCGCGACGAGGAAGCTCACGCCGCCGACCAGCACGTTGAACCCGTAGGTGAGCCGCAGCGCGCCCGAGATCGTGTCCATGCCGACGGTCGCGAACGCGAGGCCGAGCCCGAGCGACACGATCGTCTTGAACGGCGACGCGCCGGACAGGCCGACGAAGCTCGCGAACGCGAGGAAGTACACGGCGAAGTACTCGGGCGAGCCGAAGCGCAGCGCGAAGCGCGCGACATAGGAGGACAAGAGCGTGATCAGGATCACGCCGATCAGCGCGCCGGTGGCCGCCGACAGGAACGCGAGCGTCAGCGCCTGGGTTGCCTGGCCGGATTTCGCCATCGGGTAGCCGTCGAACGTGGTCGCGACCGACGACGGCTCGCCCGGGATGTTGAACAGTATCGACGTCGTCGAGCCGCCGAACAGCGCGCCCCAGTACATGCTGGTGAGCAGGATGATCGCCGCGACCGGATCCATCGCGAAGGTCAGCGGCAGCAGCAGCGACACGCCGTTCGGCGCGCCGAGTCCCGGCAGCACGCCGACGAGGATGCCGAGCATCACGCCCGCCACCATCAGCATCAGGTGCTGCGCCGTCAGGACGACGGCGAATCCGTGCAGCAGCAGCGCGATGTTGTCCATCGTCGGCGCCGCGTCAGTGGATGCCGAGCATCGCTTCGAGCGGCCCCTTGAGCAACGGGACCTTGAACCAGACCTCGAGCACGACGTAGAAGAATGCCGCTGTCCCGAAGGAGACGGCGAGCGCCATCCACAACGGGTACTTCCCCTGCACGCGCATCACGGCGGCGAGGTACAGGATCGTCGCCACGTAGAAGCCGAGCGTCACCGCCGCCGCGACGAACAGCAAGAGCGGCAGGCCGAACGCCGCGAGGCGCCGCGTCGCCACCGCATCGAGGACCCTCGCGTGGCGATCGACGCGGCGAAACGCGAGCGCGAGATTGCAAAGGCTCGCGGCGGCGACGATCACGCCGACCCAGAACGGGAACGTCCCCGGCTGCGGTCCGCCGGTGCCCCAGCCGACGCCGTCGCCGCGCGCGCCGGCGGCGATCGCGATCCCCAGCGCGAGCGTCAGCAGCGCGGCGACGATCTCAGCCGCGAGACGCGACACGTGCTTGGGCGGGCTCGCGGGCATGGTCGTTTGGCGAAGGCGTCGCGGCCGCGCGGGCGGCCGCTCATCG
>JAICUU010000303.1 GCA_025935675.1 Burkholderiales bacterium | reverse complement strand
TGTGGTGCGCGACGCTGACGCCGCTCGATCGCAACGGCGCGATCGACACCGGCCGCTTCGCCCGGCACGTCCACGATCTTCTCGCGCGCGGCGTCGAGGGCGTCGCGCCGTTCGGCACCACCGGCGAGGGACCCTCCTTCTCAACGGTCGAACGCCAGGCCGGCCTCGACGCGCTGCTGGCGGCGAGCGTGCCGGCGTCGAAAATCGTCGCCTCGACGGGCGCGGCATCGATCAGCGATGCGGTCGCGCTGACGCGCCATGCGCTCGCGAACGGCGTCACGCGCTGCCTGGTGCTGCCGCCGTTCTTCTTCAAGGACGTGTCCGACGAGGCGGTGTTCGCGTACTTCGCGCGACTCGTCGAAACCGTCGCCGACACCCGGTTGCGCCTGTACCTTTATCACATCCCGCAATTCAGCGGTGTGCCGATCCGGCCCGATGTCGTGGCGCGCCTCGCCGCCGCGCTTCCGTCGGTCATCGGCGGCGTCAAGGACAGCGCCGGTGACTGGAGCAACACCGCTGCGCTGCTGGCGAAGGCACCGCAACTCGACATCCTCGTCGGTCACGAGCCGCACCTGCCGCGGTTGATGCGCGAAGGCGGCGCCGGCACGATCTGCGGCGTCGCGAACGTCTATCCCGAGGTCGTCGCCGACCTCCTCGCGCCCGGCGCGGGCGCGGCCGCGGATGCGCGCATTGCCGCGTTCCTCGACATCCTGTTCCGCCACCCGTTCCTGCCGGCGCTGAAGGCGATTCGCGCGGCGCAACTCGGCGATGACGCGTGGCGCGCGCTGCGGCCGCCGTGGCTCACGCTGCCCGCCGCGGCGCGCGATGAGCTCGCTACGGCGCTCGAAGCGTCGCGGTTCGCCATGCGCACGACCGAGGCGGCATCGTGACCCTTGGCGTGCCAAGGCTTCCGTCCATCCACGCTCGCGCGCAACGACGGCGCTCGCCGCGCATTGCGATCCACAGCCGTTCAATGACGACCAGGAGGAGCCATCATGACCGACCGCAAGCGTGATCCCTCGCTCGACAAGACGCGCCGCCGCCTCGTCCAGGCGGGCGCCGGCGCCGCCGCGCTCGGCGCGCTGCCCGGCACGGCGATCGTCGCCGCGCACGCCCAGGGCGCGTTCGACTGGAAGCGCTTCAAGGGCCAGAAGCTCGAGGTCCTGCTGACCAAGAGTCCCCGCGGCGACCTCCTCACCAAGTACCAGAAGGAGTTCGAGGAGCTGACCGGAATCGAGGTCGGCTCGGAGATGATCCCCGAGCAGCAGCAGCGCCAGAAGGCGGTGATCGAGTTCAACTCGGGCAACCCGAGCTTCGACGTCATCAACTTCTCGTACCACGTGCAGAAGCGCCAGTTCGCGAAGAACAACTGGCTCAACGACCTGCGCACGTACATCAAAGACCCGTCGCTCGCGGCGCCCGATCTCCACTTCGACGACTTCGCCAAGGGCGGCCTCAACTACGCGATGGAGCCCGACGGGCGCGTGATGAGCCTGCCGTTCAACCTCGACCCGTGGATCATCTACTGGAACAAGGAGATCTTCGCCGCGAAGGGCGTCGCCTACCCGACCAGTTTCGCGGAGATCGTCAACGCAGCGGCGAAGCTCAACGACCCGGGCAAGGGAATCTCCGGCTTCGTCGGCCGCGGCCTCAAGAACGCGAACGTGCCGGTGTGGACGAGCTTCCTGCTCGGCTATGGTGGCGGCTTCATCGACGCGAACGGCAAACTGATCACCGACACGCCGGAGGCGATCGAGTCGGCGAAGATGTACCAGACGCTGATGTCGAAGTACGCGCCGTCGGGTGTCGCGGGCTTCAACTGGAACGAGTCGCAGACGCTGTTCCTGCAGGGCAAGGCGGCGATGTGGCTCGACGGTATCGGCTTCGCGCAGCCGCTCGAGGATCCGACCAAGTCAAGGATCGTCGGCAAGGTCGGCTACGGCGTGATGCCGCCGGGACCCAAGGCGCAGGTGTCCGCGCTCTTCGCCGACGGCATCGGCATGTCGAGCTTCAGCAAGCGCAAGGGCCCGGCGTGGCTGTACCTGCAATGGGCCTGCAACACGACCAACCAGGCGCGCATGCTGCAGGCCGCCGCCGGCGCGCCGGTGCGCAGTTCCGCGTACGCGCTCGCGCAGAAGTCGGCCGACTTCAAGTCGCCGAAGGAATGGGTCGACTGCATGCTGAAGTCGGCGGCGATCGCGCAGCCCGGCTTGCCGGTGATCGCGCCGGTCACGGAGTTCCGCGACGTGTTCGGCATCGCGCTCACCAACATGATCAACGGCGCGGATGCGGCCACCGAGTTGAAAAAGGCGACCGTCGAGTTCCAGCCGGTCCTCGACAAGAGCGAGAAGGCGTGACGACGGCCCTCACACCAACCCTCTCCCGCAAAGCGGGAGAGGGAGCCGTCCGCCCTTTATGACACGTTGACGTCATGAGCGCGGCGACGCTCGCCGCGCCCGGCGCCGGGTTCCTGCGGCGCCGCCGGCGCGGCTACCGGCTGCTCACGCTGCCGGCACTGGTCGTCGTCGCGGCGGTGATCGTGTTCCCTTGGCTGTTCACGCTCTACATGAGCGCGTTCGACTGGAAGATCGGCGAGGCCGCGCACTTCGTCGGCCTCGCCAACTTCGCCAACCTCGCCGTCGACCGCCGCTTCCTCGAGGCGATCGTCCACACGTTCTACTTCACGCTGCTGGCGGTGGTGATTCCGCTCGTGGCGGGCACGCTCGCTGCGCTCGTCTTCCATCGGCAGTTCCGTGGCCGCGGCGTGCTGCGCGCCGTGTTCACGATGCCGATGATGGCGACGCCGGTCGCGGTCGCGCTGGTTTGGACGATGATGTTCCATCCGCAGCAGGGCGTGCTCAACTACCTCTTGACGAGCGTCGGCCTGCCGCCGTCGCAATGGGTGTATTCGCCTACGTGGGTGATCCCGAGCCTCGTCATGGTCGAGGCCTGGCACTGGACACCGCTCGTGATGCTGATCGTGCTGGGCGGCCTGGCGTCGCTGCCGACCGAGCCGTTCGAGTCGGCGCGCATCGACGGCGCCGGCGAATGGCAGCTCTTCACCTACGTGACGCTGCCGCTGATCGCGCCGTTCCTCATGATGGCGGCGGTGATCCGCACGATCGACGCCGTCAAGGCGTTCGACACGATCTTCGTCATCAGCCAGGGCGGGCCGGGCACGGCGTCGGAGACGATCAACATCTACCTCTACCTGCAGGCGTTCGCGTTCTACAACATGGGCAAGGCGTCGGCGATGGTCGTCGTGTTCTTCGCGATCATC
>JAICUU010000119.1 GCA_025935675.1 Burkholderiales bacterium | reverse complement strand
GGGATGCCCGACGACGTGCGCAGCGTCACCGTGCCGCCGACGTTGGGATCGATCGTGTAGTTCTGGTTGAGGATCTCGCCGAGCACGTTGCGCACGACGTCGCGCACGTCGGCGCCCTCGAAGTTGAGCACGACGTTGCCGCCGGTGAGCGTCGTGATCGACGACGGCGGCAGCGCGCCGCCGGGCAGCTGGCCGCGCACCAGCACGCCGGTGCCGTGGTAGGTCTGCAGGCGCTCGGACGGCGACGATTGCCCGGTGCCGACGCCCTTGTCGTCGGCGAGCGTTTCAGGCGGCTTCTTGAGGGTCGCGTCAGGCACCGCGTACGGCCGGTGCGTCGCGCAGGATGCGAGCGCGAGCGCGAGTGACACGGCGACGGCCGTACGGGCGAAAGGTATTGTTCTGGGCATCCTCGGTTTCCTTGCGCGAGCGTCCTCTTCCCGGTCGGGAGCGGCGGTCATTCGTGGCCGGATCGTCATTGCGGTTGCGCGCCGCCGCGGTTGCGCGAGCGCTGGTACATCTGCTGCCATTGCGAATTCTGCGTGGCGCCCGCGCTGCCCGCGGGAGCGCCCCCCGCGTTGCCTTCCGGGGTCGCGCCTTCCTGCGCACCGTCGCGGCGCCCGCCGCCGCGCGAGCCTTGCGCGCGCTCGGCGTCGCGCGCGGCGCGCCGGCGCTCGGCGAGCGTCTGCTGGTTGTTGCCGCCGGGTGCGTTGCGCGCGCCGGGCGCGTTGCGTCCGCCGGGCGCGGCGCCGCCGCCCGGCACGCCCGGCGGCGGCGCGGTCACCGGCTGCACGGTCGCGCGCGGCCCGGCCGCGACCTTGAGCGCGACCTCCTCCGATTCGCCCCCCTGCGTGAAGCGGATGCCGTCGGACGTGACCTCGGCAACGGTCATGCCGTTGACCTTGTCGCCCTTCTTCACGACGCGCGACTTGCCGCCCGGCGCATTCTCTCGCAGGTACGCGACCGCGGTGTTGCCATCGATCGCCGTACCGGTCAGCACGAACTGGTTCTTTTTCATCTGCGACGGCGCGCTGCTGCCGCCACTCGCCACCGCGGGCGGCGCCGGGCGGCGCGTCGGGTTGAACAGCGTGTGCTCGCTCGTCGCCGACAGCGCCGCCGGGCCGCCGGGGATCGCGTATTCGGGCAGCAGGCCGACGCTCACCGGCGCCGGCGGCTGCGGCGTTTCCGGTGGCGGCGCGCGATGCGCGAGGCCGCCGGCATCGAGCTCGGCGACGACGATGAGCGCGGCGACGCCGATCGGCACGATCCAGTACAGCGCGCGCTGCACGGCGGGATCGACGCGCATCACGTGGCGCCCGCCTTTTCAGCGCCGACTTTCGCGGCGCCGGCCTTGTCGGCGCCCGCGCCGGGCGGCGGCGCGGTGCCGGGCTCCGGTAACGCCCAGCCGACGACATCGAACTGGACGTTGAGCTCGGGCTCCTGGCCCGCGGCCGGCTTGAAGCCGCGGAACGCGTTGAGCGGGCGCACGGAAAGATTGTCGATGACGAGGTAAGGCTCCGAGGTCTCGACCGCGTAGAGGATCTTCGCGAGCACCGGCGTGGTCGCGAAGAACTGCACGTTGGCGACGATCTGCTTCATCCCGCCGTCGTCGCGCGGCGGCGGGTTCTGGCTCGTCGTGATGCGCCCGCCGTTGGTCTCGATCGCGCCCTTGACGATCTCCTGCAGCTCGGCGCCAGCGAGGTTGGCGGCGGTGTTCTTGAGGAAGAAGCGCCGGCCGTCCCTGGCGCGCATCGCGTCGAGCGCCTTGCGGTATTCGGGCGCCTGCGCGGCGATGCGGCGGTAACGCGCGAGCCGGTCGGCGTTGTCGGCGATCGCGCGGTTGTAGTGGAGGTGCGCGAGCGCGACCGGCACGGCGACGAGCGCGACGACCGCGACGACGGCGAGCACGGCAAGCGCAACCGCCAGCGCGCGCGACTGCGCCGGCGTCATCGTCGCGCGCTGGGCCGCGCTCATCGGACGGCCCTGCGTGCTTCGCGCCACGCGCTTCGCGGTGGCGAGCAAGAGCGTCCGGTCCGGCGCCGCGCGGTCATTGCGCGTCCTCCGGCTCGGTGTCCTCGGGTGCCTCGCCGTTGTCGGTGTCGGATCCGGCCGTGCCATTGGCGGGTTCGATCGCAGGATGCCCGGGCGCCATCGTGTCGGCCGGCGGCTGCGGGCCCGCGCGAACCGCGCGGTTGCGTGCGCGCCGCGCCTCGTTGCGGGCACGCGCGGACTTCGCGGACGCCGATGCCTCGCCGGCGGTGGCGGCCGCATCGCTGCCGGCCCTTGCGGCGCCGCCGGCAGCGGTTCCGTTCGGCGCGATCGCGCCCGGAGCCGGTGCGGCGGCTGCCGCGGCGCTCACCGGAGGCGCGGCAGCGGGATGCGCAGCGGGCGCAGCGGGCGGCGGCGCAGCCGCGGCGCGACGCGGCGGATTCATCGTCTCGGTCAGCGCGATCTTCGCGGGTGGCGGCGTCGCCTTCAGCTGCGCGCCGATATCGAACGACTCGCCGGGACCGGGATTGAGCTTGGTGGTCGGCGAGCGCGGCGTCGCGTTGCCGACGAGCGTCGCGTTCTCCAGCAGCGAGATGAGCTTGCCGGCGTTGGCCGAGTCGCCGCGCATGTACACCTCGCGCTGCGTCACCTTGCCGCGGATCATCGACTTCACCTCGAAGTGCGTGAGCCACGTGTCGTCGGGCAACAGGGCGGAGAGCTCGTTGAGGACCTGCGCGACGCCCGGCGTCGTGTACTTGCGCTCGAGGGCGAAGTTGTACTGGCCGACCATCCGGTCGAGCTCGGTGCGCAGCCGGTCGGATTGCTGCGCGCGGATCGCGGCCTCGTCCGCGGTGTTCATCATCGCGATCGCGTACTCGCGCTTCTGCCACAGCGGCACCGCCAGTGCGGCGACGAAGAGCGCGACGAGCACCGCGAGCGGCACGAGCACCTGCCAGCGCAAGAAGCGGCCGCCGCCGCTGCGGTCCTCGGGATCGAGCAGGTTGATCTTCGACTCGGCGGCGTCGCGCGGCGAGCCGTCGACGACGGCGACGACGTCGGCGCCGAATGCGCGGGCCTGCGCGAGCGCCTGGTCGAGCGTGCGCCGGCGCACCGCGACCAGGTCGACGCCGATCGTGCGCCGCGCCGAGTCGCGCTCGGCGACGACCGCGTCGAACGCCACTTCCTCGGGCTTGAACGGCGTCAGGCGATCGAGGTCGTAGCCGATCGTCGCGCGGAGGCTTTCGTCGACCGCGGCGGGCAGCGTGACGCGACGGCGCAGCACGAGCTTCGGCGCCAGCGCGAGCGTCACCTCGCGCGCGCCGGCGTTGCCGGCGAAGATCGCGTCGAGCGCGGCGCGCCCCTGCGCGCCGAGCGTGGCCGCGTCGGTGTTCGCGGCGATCGACGCCGCCTCGTTCATCCGCACGGTGTTGCCTTCGCGCAGCGCGCGCCAGAAGCCGATGCGCTCGCCGTCGTACGCGATCACGGGCCGCAGCCGGCGCTCGGCGATCGCCGCGCGGATGCGCGTCGGCACCGCGGCCGCGAGCTCGCGCTGCCACCACGCGAAGAACGCGGGGATGCGCAGGCGCCCGGCCCAGTCGGCAAGGGTGACGTTCGCCGAGGCGAGATCAGGATCGGCCATTGGAATCGGGAGTGGAGGCGGCGGCCGATGCGGCAGGCGCCGGCAGGGCGCCCGTGCCCTGCAGCCATGCGAGAACGATCAGCGGGCGGCGCATGTCCGCAGACGGACGCACGACGGCCTCGCGCACGAAGGTTACACCATTGGCGATCGAGGCCGTCGCACGGATGCGCCAGGTCGACACCGCGCCCGACGACATGCCCGCCGCGGGCGGAAACGGGGGCACCGGCAGCTTTTGCGCGAGCGCATCGGCGCGCGCGGCGATGAACGCGTCGACCGCGTCGGGCGCGGCATTGGGCAGCGCGAGCAGCACGTCGCGCGCCGCGGTGGCCGGGTTGACGCCACGGGCGCGCGAATACACGGTAAGCGTCGGCGCGATCCGCGCGAATAGCGCTTGCGGCATGCCGAGCACGCGCGAGACCTCGCCCACCGTCTCGAACGGCGCGTTGGACGGCGTGTACTTGAGGCCAGCGGCCTGGTAGTCGGGCGCCTCGGCGCCGTTGGGGCGCTTCAAATCGTCGGCATCCTTCCAGTCGTCGATCGCATCGACGAGCCGCGCCGCGGTCGTCGCGTCGGTGCCGCCGAGCTGGATCAGCGCGCTGGTGAGGAGCGCGTCGGGCGCGGTGTTGACGTCGATCCGCGAGGCCTCGTCGACCGCGGTGACCGAGAGTGCCACCGCGCCGTCGGTCCACGTGTGCGTGCTGCCGTCCGCGATCCAGGCGTCGGCGACGCGCGGCCGCGACAGCTCGTAGACGGTGCGCTCGACGGCGCCGTCGGCGGCAGCGCGCGCCATCGCGACGTCGACCGCGTTGCGCGCCGACAGCGCCTCGTGGCGCATGCCAAAGGCGAAGCTCGCGCCGATGGCTGTCAGCAGGACCGTGATCCACAGCACGAGGATCAGCGCGATGCCGCGCTGGCATTCGCGCGACGACCCGCGTTGCAGCGTGGTGCGCGAGCGCGCTGCCATCGCGGAGGGGGCATCGTGCGAAGCCACAAAGGACGGTGTGCGTGACGCGCTCATGCCGACACGCATCGCTGGCGGTTGTAGTCGTAGCCGCGGCATCCGGCCTCCGGCGCATTGCGCGGCGACGCATAGATCGTCGGCCACGCCGATCCCCTGGCGGGGGTCACGTCGATGCGGATCTCGAGCGGCAGCGTCTGGCGGCTGTCCCAGCGATCGCGCCACGTCGGCGCCACCGACGCGTCGGCGCCGTCGTCGCGGCCGAAGTACTGCAGCTTGATGTCCGTGATGTCGTCGGCCAGCACCGAACGATCGTTGCCGGTGAACTGCGGCAGCGCCTGCGCGTTGACGTCGGGCACCATGCGGTCGAGCACGAGCGTCGACTTGTCGCCATCGGTGGCGACGCGCAGCCGGTAGAGCCATACGCCGCCGCCCTGGATCCGCGACGGCACGGGTGCCGCGAACTCGAGCTGGTCGGGCGCACCGCTGAACAGCAGCGGGAACTCGGCGATGTGCCGCATGCGCTGCGGATGCTGCTCCTCGATCTCCGTGCGCAGGAAATCGGAGGCGAGGCGCATGCTCGCCGTCGCCTCGGCCTTGGCATCGCCGGCGTCGGAGCTCCTCCCTGCGACCTTGAGCGAGCCGAACAGCAACGCCGAGATGAGCGCCATCAGCACGAGCGCGATCAAAAGCTCGACCAGCGTGAAGCCGCCGATGGCACGCGCCAGCGCGTGCAATCGGCGATCCGCCATGCTCGCGCCGCCGCTCACTTGAGCTCCTTGCGCACGAGCTTCACCGTCGACAGCGCGATCGAGCGCGGCGCGCCCGAATCGCCGGGAAACGACACGTCGACGCTGACCCGCAGAAGTGTGGACGGCAGCTGCGCCGAGGCGTTGAGGAGATCGGGGCTCGTATTCGGCGCGACGTAGGGCTCCACGCGCGTCGTCCACTGGATGCGGCCGTCGTCGGCGCTGCCGGCGTTGCTGCCCTCCTTGAGCGGCACCACCGACGCCGCGGCGGCGAGCTGGCCTTCGGCGACGAGCACCGCGCGGCTCCATTCCTCCGCGCTGCCGGCATTGCGCAGCGACTGCGAATAGAGGCGCGAGAGCGTCGTGCCGACGAGCGCCAGGATCACGAAGGCGACCAGCACCTCGAGCAGCGAGAAACCGCGGCTCGCACGCGCAGCGGGCGAGCCGCGTCCCCGCGAAAGCGGGGACCCACGCCGCAGCGCGACGTGAATGCATGGATTCCCGCCTTCGCGGGAATGACGGCATGCACCGGCATGCGCCTCGGTCCTCATTGCGCGATCGACACGCGGCCGGTCAGCCAGTCGACGTCGATGTCGAACTTGCGATCGCCCGAGGCGACGGTGATGCGACCGCCGTTGCTGCCGCCGTCGGGAAAGAAGCGGATCGCGCCCGTCGAGTCGTTGACGAGGTCCGACTGCGCGGTGAAGAGCTTGATCTCGGCGTCCTTGGGCAACGCGTGCTCGACGGGATCGTCGGCGACCTTGAAGCGCCGGCCCGCGAGGTCGATGGCGACGAACGTCTCGTGACGCTTCGCGACAGCCTCGCTTCGCGCGTAGCGCAATCCCGCGGCGATCTCGCGCGCCGCGCCGCGCAGCGCGCTGGTCGACACGCCGCTGCCGCCGAACGTCGGCATCGCGAACGCCGCGATGATCCCCATGATCGCGAGCACGACCAGCAGCTCCATCATCGTGAAGCCGCGAATGCGCAGCGACGGGCGTGGGCAGGCGATCATCGCGACAAGCTACTGGTCCCAGCTCGTGATGTCGCGGTCGGCGCCGTCGCCGCCCTCCTTGCCGTCCGGGCCCATCGACACGATGTCGTACGCGCCGTGCTGGCCCGGCGCCGCGTACTTGTACTCGTTCTTCCACGGGTCGGTCGGCAGCGTGCCGTTCTTCCAGTACGGTCCGTTCCAGTTGGTGACGCCGGCCGGCGCGGTGATCAGCGCCTGCAAGCCCTCGGAGGTGGTCGGGTAGCGGCCGACCTCCAGCTTGAAGAGGTCGAGCGCCTGGCCGATCTGGTTGATCTCGATCTTCGCCGCCTTGCGCTTCGCCTCCTCGGCCTGGCCGAAGAACTTGCCGCCGACGACGCCCATGACCACGCCGATGATGACGAGCACCGCGAGGAGCTCCATCATCGTCATGCCCGACTGCCTGTGCCCGAAAACGTGCCTGGTGCGCATCATTGCCTTCCCGTTAACGCGGACGCCGGCCGCGAGGTGGACGCGGCCCGCTCGCTGGTTCGCTTCAGTGGACGAGCTCGCTCATGCCGATCACCCCGAGCAGGATCGACAGCACGATGAAGCCGACGACGACGGCGAGCCCGAGGATCATCACGGGCTCGAGCACCGCGAGGAAGCGCTTGATGACGAGCTGCACCTCGCGGTCGTAGACCTCGGCGACGCGCGTCAGCATTTCCTCGAGCTGTCCCGACTCCTCGCCGACGAGGATCATTTGGGTGGCGAGCCGCGGGTAGACGCCGGTCGCGGCCAGCGGCCGGCCGAAGCCCTTGCCCTCGCGGAGCTCGGCGATCACGCCGTCGAGCGCGTCGCGCATCACGAGGTTGCCGACCGTCTCCTTGACGATCGACAGCGCGCCGAGCAGCGTCACGCCGTTGGCGAGCAGCGTGCCGAGCGTGCGCGTGAAGCGCGCCGTCTCGATCTTCTGCACGAGCTCGCCGAGGAGCTTGCGCCGCAGCACGAAGGCGTCGAAGCGCTTGCGCGTGCGCGGCTCGGCGAGCGCGCGCCGCACGATCCACGCCACGCCGATCGCGCCGAGCACGAGCGCCCACCAATAGCCCTTGATGAACTCGCCGGCGGCGATGACGAGCACCGTCGACCACGGCAGCGCCTGGCCGGCCTGCGAAAACTGCGTCTTGAATTGCGGCACGACGAAGAACAGCAGCACCATCACCGACGCCACCGCGACGCAGATGAGGATGGTCGGGTAGATGAGCGCGGAGGTCACCGTCCCCTTGAGCTCCTTGGCGCGCTCCATCGTGTCGGCGAGCCGCGTCAGCACCGGACCCAGGGCACCACCGGCCTCGCCGGCGCGCACGATGTTGACGTAGAAGCGCGAGAACACCTCGCGCCGCGCGTCGAGCGCCTGCGACAGCGCCTTGCCGCCGCGCACGTCGTCGCGCACGCCTTGCAGCAGCGCCGCCACCGGCCGCGTCGGCGCGAGTCCGATCAGCGTCTCCAGCGCGCGGTCGAGCGGCAGCCCGGAGCGCAGCAGCGTCGCGAGCTCGCGCGTGACCGCCAGCAACTGGTCCTGCGAGACTGTCTTCGACGCGAACATCGAGCGGCGCTCTCGCCGCGTCGGCGCCGCCGGGACCGCCGCCAGCGGACGCGCGCCGCCGCTCGATGCCACCACCTGCATCGGCATCAGCCCCTGGTCGCGCAGGCGATCGACGATCTCCGCCTCGTTGGCGGCATCGAGCTCCCCGGTGGAAAGCTCGCCGGCCGTCGACACGGCCTTGTAGCGATAGAGCGGCATGGGGTCCCGTCATTCCCGCGGATGCGGGAATCCAGTCGTAACGCCGCGCAGGATCGGCCGCGCGCGCGCACGCGACGTCAAGGCTGGATCGCCGCTTTCGCGGCGATGACGGCCAGTCGAGGTCGAATGGCCCATGACTAATCCTCGCGCGTGGCGCGAAGCACTTCCTCGATCGTCGTGGTGCCCGCCACCGCCTTGCGCAGGCCGTCCTCGTACATCGTCAGCATGCCGTCCTTCATCGCCTGCGCCTTGAGCTCGGCGGCGTTGGCGTGCTTCATCACCATCGTCCGCACCGCGTCGGTCATCGGCATCATCTCGATGATGCTGATGCGGCCGGTGTAGCCGGTGTTCGCGCATTGCGCGCAGCCCTTGGCGTGATAAAGCGTGATGTCATGCCCATTGGCGAAGCGCGCGAGGCCCATCTGCGCGATCACCTCGGGAACGGCGTGGTAGGGCTCCTTGCAATGCGCGCACAGCGTGCGCACGAGGCGCTGCGCCTCTATGCCGATCACCGTCGAGCTCAACAGGTAGTCCTCGACGCCCATGTCGAGCAGGCGGTTGATCGTCGACGGCGCGTCGTTGGTGTGCACGGTGGACAGCACGAGGTGGCCCGTCAGCGCCGACTGCACGGCGATCTGCGCGGTCTCGAGGTCGCGGATTTCGCCGATCATGATGACGTCGGGGTCCTGGCGCACGATCGAGCGCAGCGCGTTGGCGAACGTCAGGTCGATCTGCGGCTTGACCTGGATCTGGTTGATGCCCGCCATCTGGTACTCGACCGGATCCTCGACGGTGAGGATCTTGACGTCGGGATTGTTGAGGCGGTCGAGCGCCGTGTAGAGCGTCGTGGTCTTGCCGGAGCCCGTCGGCCCGGTGACGAGCAGGATGCCGTTGGGCTGCAGCAGCGCCTTCATGAACGCGTCGAGCGTGTCGTCCATGAAGCCGAGCTTGTGGAAGTCGAGTGCGACGCCGCCTTTGTCGAGGATCCGCATCACGACCGATTCGCCGTGCATCGTCGGCACCGTCGACACGCGCAGGTCGATCTCCTTCCCCTGGATGCGCAGCCGGATGCGGCCGTCCTGCGGCAGCCGGCGCTCGGCGATGTCGAGGTTGGCGAGGATCTTGACGCGCGAGATCACCGCCGCCGACAGGCGCTTGGGCGGGGACTCGATCTCGTGCAGCACGCCGTCGATCCGGTAGCGCACGATCAGGCGGTTCTCGAACGGCTCGATGTGGATGTCGGACGCGCGCGCCTCGAGCGCGTTGGTGATGAGCAGCGACACGAGCCGGATCACCGGCGCCTCGGAGGCGAGGTCCTTCAGCTGCTGGACGTCGGCGTCGAAGGCGATCTCGTCGACGCGCTGCTCGAGGTCGCCGACGAGCGGGCCGTTCTGCTTGCCGGCGCCGTACAGCCGCTCGAGCGCGGCGTCGAGCTCGGTGGGAATCGCCACCATCGGGCGCACCGCGCGGCCCGTCACCATCTCGAACGCGTCGATCGTGTAGCGATCGGTCGGGTCGGCCATCGCCAGCGCGAGCTCGTTGTCGTCCTCGCGCACCGGCAGCGCGCGCGCCTCGCGCAGGAAGCGCGCCGATATGCGCTCCTCCAGCACCGGGAGCTCGGGATAGCTCGCCGCGTCGAGCACCGGCAGCCCAAGCTGCGCGGCGAGCGCCTCGGTGACGTCGCGTTGCGCGCAAAGCCCGAGCGTGACCAACAGCGCGCCGAGCTTGCCGCCCGATTCCTGCTGCAGCCGCAGCGCGCGCTCGAGCGCGGTCGCGTCGAGCTTGCCGCGCTCGATCAAAAGCTCGCCTAGGCGTTTGCGGGTGGCTTCCGTCACTTCGGTCTCGTCGTTCGACTCGGTCAACGCGGGACGCGCCCCGCAGAATGAGGCGCCGCATGGTACCACGGCGCCCCTCGGAAAATGAACGCAACTACGCGTGCCACAAGGGTTTTTCGGCTTCTCCCACCCTTCGGGCCGGGCGCTTTCGACGAGCGCCGCGTGCGTGTTCGCATCACATGCTGTCGCCATCCGGAGACGCTTCGCAAGCGCCCACGCGCATTGCGCGACGCCCGTGCGCGCGCATGCCGGCGCTCATGCGAATGCATGCCGGGTCGTCTGACCGCGCGCATGCATGAAGGTTTACGCGTGCGCGGCCGACGTAGCGTCTAACGGACGAGGGCCGACGAGCGCTGACATGTCGGCGACGAAAACCTGGCGCCGTCCCTCGGGACAGGCGTTGAACGCGAAGCGGCGCCACTTGCGATCCCACGCCGGGTGCGAGTCGACGCGAAGCTCCTGCGCGGGCCCGGCGTACGGCGCCGCGGTGCGGATGCGCACGAGCTCGGTCTCGCGCGTCGCCGCGAGGTCGAGCCAGCGGATGGGCGTCGTGCCGTCGCGATAGGCGAGCGGCTCGGACACGTAGGCGTCGGTCAGCACGTGGATGCCGTCCGGATGCATCGTCGGATGGCCCGAGGCAACGAGGCGCTCGTTCAGCATGTGGAGGTCGGCGCCGTCGTAGCGCGCCGCGACGAGCCGCAGTCCGGTGCCGGCGAGGTTGAGGTTCATCAGCACGCGCTCGCCGTCCGGGCACCAGTTCGGATGATGGCCGCCGCGGCGCCAATGCCGGTCGGTGATCGGCCGCTGGATGTCGCTGCCGTCGGCACGCATCGTGATGACGTTGTTGAGGCGCGGCTGCCCCGGCACCGGCGACAGCCAG
>JAICUU010000118.1 GCA_025935675.1 Burkholderiales bacterium | reverse complement strand
GTACCTGTCGGGCCGCTCGACGTCGCTGTCGGCGACGCTGTGGCTCGGCGCGCTGCTCCTGTGGCTGCGCGACACGCCGGTGGCGCGCGTCGCCGCGCTAATCGCCTTCGGCGGCGCCGTCGCCGTCAAGGAAACCGCGATTGCGTGGCCGCTCGCGGTGCTGCTCGTCGAAGGGCTGCGCGACGCGCGCTGGAAGGCGGCGTTGCGGCGCAGCGCCGCGCCGCTTTTTTTCGCCGCGCTCGCCGCCGCCGCGATCGCCGCGGTCCCCGCGTACCGGCGAATGGCGATGACGCGCCTCGCGATCCGCGACCCGCTGTCGAACCTCGGCGTGGCGGTCGATGGCATCGCGTACCTCGTCACGCATCCGCTCCTGACGCTGCGCACGAGCATCGATCCCATGATCGTCGCGAGCGCGTTCAGCGCGGGCTGGTGGCTCGCCGCCGCCGCGGTCGTCGCCGTCCTCGCGGTCGGTGCATGGTCGCTCTGGCCACGCGGCGAGCTCGGCGCGCAGGCAGTGCACCGGCCGCTCGCCGGCTTCGCGATCGCCTGGTTCGCGATCGCGCTCGCGCCGGTGCAATCGCTCGTCGCCCGCGACGACATCGCCAACGATCGCCAGCTCTACCTGGCGCTCGCGGGGCCGGCCATCGCGCTCGGCATCGTCGCGGCGCGGCATGCATCGCGGCGCAGCGCCATCGTGACGATTGCCGCCATCGCGACGCTGGCCGTGGCGACGCACTTGCGTAACCGCGACTACGCCGACGAAGTGACGCTGTGGCGTGCGACGATCGCCGCATCAGCCGGCAAGGCGCGGCCCTGGAACAACCTGGGCGTGGCACTCGCGCAGCGCGGGGACGTTGCCGCCGCGCGACAAGCCTACGAGCGCGCGCTCGCGCTCGACCCGGCCGACATCAAGGCGCGCGTCAACCTCGAGCTCCTCGATCGCGCACGCGGCGCAACGGCTGCGCCCGCGCGGTGACGCGCGGCGAATCTGATACGCTCGACGCTCGTCCCTCGCGCCAACGCCGTTGCCCGTGCCCGTCGATTACCTCGCCCGCATCCTGACCGCCAAGGTCTACGACGTCGCGCGCGAAACACCTCTGGAGCTCGCCCCCGGTCTCTCGGCGCGCCTTCGCAACCGCCTCTACCTCAAGCGCGAGGACGAGCAGCCGGTGTTCTCGTTCAAGCTGCGCGGCGCGTACAACAAGATGGCGAACCTGTCGCGCGCCGAGCTCGCGCGCGGCGTCATCGCGGCGTCCGCCGGCAATCACGCGCAGGGCGTCGCGCTCGCCGCCGAGCGCCTGGGCTGCAAGGCGACGATCGTGATGCCGGTGACGACGCCGCAGATCAAGATCGCCGCGGTCAAGGCGCGCGGCGCGAGCGTCGTGCTGTTCGGCGATTCGTACAGCGACGCCTACGCGCACGCGCTGGCGCTGCAGAAGAAGACGCACGCGACCTTCGTCCATCCGTACGACGATCCGGACGTCATCGCTGGACAGGGCACCATCGGCATGGAAATCCTGCGGCAGGCCGCCGAGCCGATCGACGCGATCTTCGTCGCGATCGGCGGGGGCGGCCTGATTTCGGGCATCGCGTCGTACGTGAAGCGGCTGCGCCCCGAGGTCAAGGTGATCGGCGTGCAGCCCGAGGATTCCGACGCGATGGCACGCTCGATCGCCGCGGGCCGGCGCGTGACGTTGCCCCACGTGGGCCTCTTCGCCGACGGTGTCGCGGTGCGCCGCGTCGGCAAGGAGACGTTCCGCATCGTCCGCGACAACGTCGACGACATCGTGCGCGTCGACACCGACGCCATCTGCGCGGCGCTGAAGGACGTGTTCGAGGACACGCGTGCGGTGCTCGAGCCTGCCGGCGCGCTGGCGATCGCCGGCGCCAAGGCCTGGGTCGCCGAGCATCGGATCCGCGACCGCGCACTGGTCGCCGTGGCCTGCGGCGCCAACATGAACTTCGACCGCCTGCGCTTCGTCGCCGAGCGCGCCGAGGTGGGCGAGGAGCGCGAGGCGATCATCGCGGTGACGATCCCCGAGCGCCCCGGCGCTTTCCGCGAGTTCTGCGCGACGCTCGGGCGCCGCTCGATCACCGAGTTCAACTATCGCTATGCCGACGCCGACACCGCGCATTTGTTCGTCGGCATCGAAGTCGCCGACCGGCGCGAGACGAAGAAGCTTCTCGCCGAGCTGGCGCGCAAGCGGATCGCGGCATTCGACCTGACCGACAACGAGCTCGCCAAGCTGCACGTGCGCCACCTCGTCGGCGGCCATGCGCCGGCGATCGACGACGAGATCGTCTACCGCTTCGAATTTCCCGAGCGGCCCGGCGCGCTGATGAAATTCCTCGACAGCATGAGCGCCGGCTGGAACATCAGCCTCTTCCACTACCGCAACCACGGCTCGGACTCGGGTCGCGTGCTCGTGGGGATGCAGGTGCCGGCGGCCGGAAAGCGCGCTTTCCGGGCCTTTCTCGACCGCCTGGGCTACGACTACGCCGAGGAGACCGAGAATCCGGCGTACCGGATGTTTCTCGGGCGGTGAGCGCGCCGCGCTCCGGCGCCGATTGAAGCGTCGCGATTGACCGAGCGGGGCAAGGTGGAATAGCATTCCATCTTGCTGCGCCGGCGCAGCAGCGGATCGCTTCGCCGGCCCGCACGACAATCCCGCGGACGTCCGGCCGGCCCATCGTTTCGGGCCGTGCCTCGCGATTCGCGGCCGGAGGAGCGATGGCGCATCACGCCGCGAGCGGGACACCCGATGGGCTCGAGCGTCAGCCGGATTGGCAGACCGCGTTGCCGTCGCCACCGCCTGTCGCCGCCGCCCGCAGGAGCACGACGCGCCGGCGCCTCCGCGCGTTCGCCTGGAACCTCCTCCCGCCGCTCACGTTCGCCGCGATGATCGGTATCTGGGCGGCCGCGGTCGCCGTGTTCCGCATTCCCGCCTATCTCCTTCCGGGCCCCGGCAGCATCTTCGAGCGCATCGTCTCCGACGCGCCGATGCTGTGGTCGCACTCGGTGACCACGCTGACCGAGATCCTGCTCGGCTTCGGCCTCACCGTCCTCACCGCCATCCCGCTCGGGCTGCTGATCGCGCTGTCGCGCACGGCACGGCAGGTCGTCTATCCGCCGGTGATGCTGATGCAGCTCGTGCCCAAGATCGCGGTCGCGCCCCTCTTTCTCGTCTGGCTCGGCTTCGGCATGGAGTCGAAGGTGCTGCTCACCGTGCTGATGACGTTCTTCCCGTTGCTGATGGCGAGCATCAGCGGCTTCCAGATCCTCGACGAGCGCCTTCTGTATCTGACGCAGTCGATGGGCGCGAGCCGCTGGCAGGCGTTCCGCTACCTGCGCTTCCCGGCCGCGTTGCCGGTGATCTTTTCCGGCATCAAGACGTCGGCGACGATCGCCGCGACCGCCGCGATCGTCGCGGAGTTCGTCGGCGCCAACCGCGGCCTCGGCTACGTGCTGCTGAAGGGCACCGGCACGATGGACATCGAGCTCGTGTTCGCGGTGCTGGTGGTGCTGACGATCATCGGCATCGCGATCAACTACGCGGTGGAATTGAGCGAATGGGCGATGACGCCCTGGCAACGCTCGAAGAATTCGTAGCGACAGCAGCCGCGGATGCCGCGCGGCGCCGTGCGAAGGGTCAGATCGAAGGCCAATGACAGGAGGAGGTCGCATGCACAGGATTCTGAAGCGTTTGTTGACCGGCGGCGTCGCGCTCGCCGGGCTCGTGATGATGCAGGGCGCCGGCGCGGCGACGCCGGTGACGTTCCAGCTCAACTGGTACGCCGGCGGGCCCAATGCCGGCTTCGCGGCGGCGCTTGCCGAGGGCTACTACAAGGACGCCGGCCTCGACGTCACGCTCGTGCAGGGCAACGGCTCCGGCAACACCGCGCAGCTCGTCGCCAGCGGGCGCGCGCAGATCGCCTACGCCGACGCCGTGGCGGTGAGCCAGCTCATCGCCAAGGGCGCGCCGATGAAGATCGTGTCGACGATCTACCAGTCGAACCCCAACGAGGTGACGGCGCTCAAGAAGACCGGCATCAAGTCGATCGCCGATCTCAAGGGCAGGAAGGTAGGCGTGCCGACGGCCGGTTCCCAGACGGCGATGCTGCCGCTGTTCCTCAAGGCCAATCACCTGACCGACCAGGACGTCAACCTGATCAACATGCCGATGACGTCGATGGTGCCGTCGCTGCTGCAGGGACAGGTGGACGCGATCCTGGGCTCGATGGACGCCTACCAGATCCAGCTCGAGGCGCAAGGCGCCGAGCTCGACAACTACCGGTTCGCCGATTACGGCGTGCCCACGGTCAGCACGTCGATCTTCGCCAACACCGACTACATCAAGGAGCATCCGGACCTCGTCCGCAAGTTCATCGCGGCGAGCCTCAAGGGCTGGAGCTTCGCGCTCGACCACCCCGAGAAGGCGATCAAGGACCTGAAGCAGGTGTTCCCCGAGATGAACGAGAAGACCGCGACCGCGGAGCTCGCCGCGATCGGGCCGCTCTTCTGCAGCGGTGGCGCGAAGTACATCGGCAAGGCCGAGGACGCGCTCTGGGTCAAGACGCAGGACCTCCTGTCCGAGGTGAAGCTGCTGCCGGCCGGCCAGGATCCCAAGTCCTATTACACCAACGAATACCTGCCGCCGGCGTCGGAGATGCGGGCATGCAAGAAGTGAGGCGTGCCGCGCGGCGCGACGGGTACGCGCTGCGCGCGTGATGGCCGACACGGTTCGTACCGGGCTGCGCTACGCCGACCTCCACGTGGGGTTGGCGTTCCGCAGCCCCGGCCGCACGATCACCGACGCCGACCTCGTCGCGTTCGCGGGGCTCACCGGCGACTATTCGGAACTCCACACCAGCGACGTCTATGCGAAGGCGAGCGAATTCGGGCGGCGGGTCGCGCACGGCATGCTCGGGCTCGCGTACGCGCACGGCCTCATGTGGGCGCGTACCGGCGAGCTGCGCGACGTGGCGATCGCGTTCCTCGGCATCAGCGACTGGCGCTTCACCGGCCCGATCTTCATCGGCGACACGATCTTCGTCGACTACGCGATCGCCGAGCTTCGCGACAGCCGCTCGCGTCCCACGCAGGCGATCGCGACGTTCGACGTCGCCGTCGTCAACCAGCACGACGTGACGGTGCAACAGGGCAGGAAGGCGCTGCTCGTCTCGAAGGTACCGCTCGCCGCGGTGGCGGCGTCCGCGAAGGCCGCACGATGAGCGCGCTCGCGCCATCGGGCGCTGCCGTAGGCACCACGCATTCCGGCGTGCCGATCGAGCTGCGGAGCGTGTCGAAGACGTTCGGCGAGGACGGCGACCAGCCATTCCGCGCGCTCGGCGACATCAGCATGACGATCGAGTCCGGCGAGTTCGTGTCGGTCGTCGGGCCGTCGGGTTGCGGCAAGAGCACGCTGATGCTGATGGTCGCGGGACTGCTGCCGCGCAGCGCGGGCGACATCGTCGTCGGCGGCAAGCCGGTGACGCGGCCGCTGACGGACGTGGGTATCGCGTTCCAGGATCACCTGCTGCTCGACTTCCGCACCGCGATCGACAACGTGATGCTCCAGGCGGAGATCCGCCGGCTGCCGCGTGGCCCGATCGAGGCCCGCGCGAAGGAGCTTTTCGAGCAGCTGCGGCTCACCGCGGCGATGAAGAAGTATCCCCGCCAGCTCTCCGGCGGCATGCGCCAGCGCGTGTCGCTGGTGCGCGCGCTGGTGCACGACCCGTCGGTGATCATGATGGACGAGCCGTTCGGCGCGCTCGACGCGCTGACGCGATTGCAAGTGCGGATGGACCTCGAGGCGCTGTGGCTGCGGCGGCGGCCAACGGTGCTCTTCATCACGCATAGCGTCGAGGAGGCGGTGGGCCTGTCGGATCGGATCTTCGTGATGAGCCCGAGCCCGGGCGTCATCGTCGACGAGATCCACGTCGAGCTGCCGCGGCCAAGGCCGATCGTGCTCGGCGACGCGCCGCATTTCGGCGCCTATGTCGACCGCATCTACCGGCAGTTCGAGAAGATGGGCGTGCTGCATGGCGTCGACGCCGCCGGCGCGCCGCCGCCATGAGCGTGCGAGCGCTGCGGACGCTTGCTCGGGCGGGCGCGCGATGACGCTCGCCACACCTGCAGGAACGGGTGCGACCGTCAACGTCGCGCGCGCCGGCGCGATCGTCGAGCTCGGTCTTTCCGCTGGCCCGCTCAATCTCGTCACCAAGCCGCTCTTGCGCGCGCTCAACGATGCGCTGGCGGCGCTCGGCGCCGACGACACGGTGCGCTGCGTGATCCTGCATGGCGGTGCCGCGCGCGCGTTCTGCGCCGGCAGCGACATCAGGGAATTCGCGCATCTGCGGGGCAACGCCAGCGAGGAGAAGATCCTGTTCGAGGACATGGTGCTGCGCCGGCTCGCGTCGTTGCCGATGCCCACGATCGCGGCGATCGACGGTCCCGCGCTCGGCGGCGGCCTCGAGCTCGCGCTCGCCTGCGACCTGCGCGTCGCGCGTGCCGACGCGAGGCTCGGCCTCACCGAAGCGCGGTTGGGCGGCCTCGCCGGCAGCGGCTCGCTGCGCCTGACGCGCCTCGTCGGCCCCGCGCGCGCCAAGGAGCTGCTGTTCCTCGGCGACCCGATCGACGCGCACACCGCGCTCGCGTGGGGGCTCGTCAACCGCGTGGCCGATGTGGCGAGCGGCGCGCTCGCCGCCGCGCGCGCGCTCGCGGCGACGATCGCGACGCGCGGCCCGCTGTCGAACCGCCTCGCCAAGAAGCTCGTCGACGCCGCGCAAGACGCGCCGCTCGACGCGGGCCTGTCGATGTCGACCGTCGCGCAGCAGGCGATCTTCGACAGCGCCGATCTGCACGAAGGCGTGGCGGCGTTCTTCGCCAAGCGCGACGCGGCGTTCGAAGGCCGATGAGCATGGCGCCGCGCTCCAGCGAGTTGACCTCCGGCGCGACGGCCGCGGTCGGTGCGCGGGCGGCTTCCGCGCTGCTGGGCGACGCCGCGGTCGTCATCTGGAACGACATCGCCGACGACGGCAGGCGCCTTTTCTACGCGTGGCACGACCGCGAGCACATTCCGGAGCGGCTCGCGATCCCCGGCTTCCTGCGAGGCCGCCGCTACATTCGGCCGGGACATTCGCCCGAGTGGCTGACGCTCTACGAGGCACGCGATGTGGGCGTCGTCACGTCGCCCGCGTACCTGGCGCGGCTCAACGCGCCGACCGAGGCAACGCGCGCGACGCTGCCGTTTTTCCGCAACACGTCGCGCGCAGTGTGCCGGATCGCCGCGTCGCTCGGCACGTCGAGCGGCGGCCACGTGCTGGCGCTGCGGATCGGTGCGGGGCGCGACGCGTCGGCCGCGGTGCGCGCCGCGATCGCGACGCGCATCCTGCCGCGAGCCGCCCACGGGCCCGGGATCGTTGCCGCGCACCTGCTGGCGGCGGAGATCGACGCGAGCCATGTCGACACTGCCGAGTCGCGCACGCGCGCCTTCGACGTGCCGCCGTACGTCGTCCTCGTCGAGGCGACGACGGCCGCGGCCGCCGAAGACGCGCGAGCTGCCTTCGACGACGACGCGCTCGCGCCGCTCGGCGCGACGGTTCGACCCGACGGCGCCGTCTACGCGCTCGAGATCTGCCGGCTCGCATCGTCCATCGCCGGCGCCGATGGCGCGCTGGCGCGGTGACACGATGAAGCACGGCGCGGCCGCCCATGCGGGCGACCGCACTTTGACGGACTGACATGGAAAAGATCACGGCACAGCAAGCGGCGGCGCTCGTCGAGGACGGCGACGCGATTTTGATCAGCGGCTCTGGTGGCGGGCATTCGGTGCCGGAAGCGCTGCTCGCCGCGGTCGAGGCACGTTTCCTCGCCGAGCAATCGCCGCGCGGATTGACGTCGATCAGCGTCGTCGGCGTCGGCGACCGCGCGGCGCTCGGCGCGAGCCACCTCGCGCACGAGGGACTCCTGCGGCGCGCGATCACCAGCGCGCTCGTCGACTCGCCGGGGCTCGTGACACTGGCTGCGCAGGACAGGATCGAGGCGTACACGTTCCCGCAGGGCGTGCTGTCGCAACTGATGCGCGACATGGCGGCGGGCCGGCCGGGCCTGCTCACCAAGACCGGCCTTCAATCCTTCGTCGACCCGCGCCAGCAGGGCGCGCGGCAGAGCCCGCGCACGCCGCCCGGCTTCGTCGAGGTCGTCGAGTTGGCCGGCGAGGAGTGGCTGCTGTTCAAGCCGGTGCCCATTGACATCGCGTTCCTGCGCGGCACCACGGCCGACGAGGATGGCAACGTGACGATGGAGGAGGAGGCGGTGCTCGGCGAGATGCTCGCGATGGCGCAGGCGACACGCCGCGCCGGCGGCATTGTCGTCGTGCAAGTGAAGCGGATGGCGCGCCGCGCGACGCTGCCGCCGAAGGCCGTGAAGGTCCCGGGCATCCTCGTCGACTTCGTCGTCGTCGATCCGGAGCAGCGCCAGACCTACATGACCTACTACGACCCGAGCTACTCGGGCGAGCTGCGCATCCCGACGGATGACATCAAGCCGCTGCCGTTCGGAGCGCGCAAAGTGATCGTGCGACGCGCGGCGATGGAGCTTTTCCCCGGCGCGATCTGCAACCTCGGCGCCGGCGTGTCGACGGGCCTGTCGACGATCGCCGCCGAGGAGGGCCTTCTCGACGAGGTGACGCTGACCAACGAGCAGGGAATCATCGGCGGCGCGCCGATCACCGGTCGCGACTCCGGCGGCGGCCAGAACTTCGCGGCGATGATCGAGCAGCCCGCGCAGTTCGACTTCTACGATGGGGGCGGCCTCGACGTCGCGTTCCTGTCGTTCGCCGAGGTCGACCCGGCAGGCAACGTCAACGTCAGCCGGTTCGGCGACAGGATCATCGGCGTGGGCGGCTTCATCAACATCAGCCAGAACGCGCGCACGGTCGTGTTCGGCGGCACGCTCACCGCCGGCGACCTCGACATCGGCTGGGAGGATGGCCGCACCGTCATCCGGAAGGAAGGGCGCCACCGCAAGTTCGTGCCAAAGCTCGAGCAGGTCTGCTACAGCGCGGCGATCGGCCGGTCGCGCGGGCAGGTCACGCTGTTCGTGACCGAGCGCGCGGTATTCCGGATCGGCGGCGACGGCCTCGAGCTCGTCGAGGTCGCGCCGGGCATCGACGGCGAGCGAGACGTGATCGCGCAGATGGGCTTCCGCCCGCGCGTCGCGGCGCACCTCGCCACGATGGACGCGCGCATCTTCGCGCCCGGCCTCATGGGGCTCGCCGCGGTGGTGAACGCACGGCCGCGGCAATACCGGTCGGCGCGCGTCGCGCGCTGGCATGCCGCGCGCGAGGCGGGCGCGCGATGAGTGTCGCGGCTGCCGGGGGCGCGGTACCGAATGCCGCGATCAGGATCGGCGGCGCGACGCGCCTTTTCGCGATCGTCGGCGACCCGATCGCGCAAGTGCGCTCGCCGTCGGTGTACAGCGAGCGGTTCGCCGCCGAAGGCATCGATGCAGTGATGATCCCGGTGCACGTGCCCACCGCGCATTTCGACACGCTGATGCCCGCGCTGCTGCGCATCGCCAACCTCGACGGCATTCTCGTCACGGTGCCGTTCAAGGCGCGCGCGCTCGCCTTCGCCGACCGGCTCGGCGAAACGGCGGCGTGCATCGGCGCGCTCAACGCGCTGCGCCGCGAGGCCGACGGCACGTGGAGCGGCGACATGTTCGACGGCGAGGGCTTTGTCGAGGGCGCGCACCGCAAGGGCGTGCGGATCGCCGGCCGGCGGGTCGCGCTGTTTGGCGCCGGCGGTGCCGGCAGCGCGATCGCCTGCGCACTGGCGCGCGCCCGCGTCGCGACGATCGCGCTGATCGACGTCGATGTGGCACGGTCGCGTGCGCTCGCGGCGCGCCTCGGCGCGGCGTTCCCCGCGGTCGCGTTCGCGTGCGCGGACGCGATGCCGCCGGACAGCGACCTCGTGATCAATGCGACGCCCGTCGGCATGGACGACGGCGACGGGCTGCCCGGCACGATCGACGCGGTGCCGGCCGATGCCGTCGTCGGCGACGTCGTCATTCGCGACACGCCGACCCCGATGATCCGGCTCGCGCAGCGCCTGGGCGTGCCCTGCGTGGCCGGCCGCGACATGCATGCGGGCCAGTCGGACGCGCTGATGCGATTCCTCGTTCCAACGCACGGACGCTGATCGCGCGATGGCCCACGTTCCCGCCGAGCGCTGCCTTGCGATCATCGAGCTCCTCGCCGAGGATGCCGAAACGCATCCGCTCGGCGAGATCGCCGAGGCGCTCGACCTGCCGAAGAGCGGTGCGCATCGGCTGCTCACGACGCTGTGCGAGCTCGGCTGGGCCGAGCAGGACCCGGAGACGAGCTTCTACCGGCTGACGATGCGGCTTGCGACGCTCGGGCAGAAGTTCTATGCCGCGACGGGCATTCCCGACATCTGCCAGCCGCTGCTCGACACGCTCGCGCGCGAGTCGCGAGAGTTCGCGCGGCTCGCCGTCGTCGACGGCCACTCGCTCGTCTGGGTCGCCCACGCGCAGGGCGCGCAGAGCGGGCTCGTCTACCAGCCTTCGCTCGCCACCAATACGGTGCCGCTCGCCGTGACCGCGAGCGGCAAGGCATGGCTCGCGACGTTTGCCGACGACCGCGCGCTCGAGTACGTGCGCGCCAACGGCGGCTTCGATCACGCCGACCGCTACGGTCCCAACGCGACGCGTTCCGCCAGTGCGTTCCTGCGGGAGCTCGCGGCAACAGCTCGGCGCGGCTACGGCCTTGCGATGAGCGAGGCGGAGCCGGGTGTCACGGCGATCGCTGCGGCGATCCGTGTGGGCGCGGGCGGTCACGCGCTCGGCACCGTGAGCGTCGCCGGGCCGAGCGTGCGCATGACCGATGCACGCGTCGCCGCGCTCGCGCCGCTCGTCGTGCGCTGCGCGTCGAAGCTTGCCGAGCTCTGGCACCTGCGCCGCCTCGGCCGCCCGGGTGAACCGAGCGCCGCGGCGCCGGCC
>JAICUU010000405.1 GCA_025935675.1 Burkholderiales bacterium | reverse complement strand
GGCACATGCTGGCGAATTGCGATCCGGTCGAGGTCGCCGACTCGCTGCGCCGCGCGCCCTGCGATTTCGTCGAGTATCACTGCATGCTCGTGCGCACCGACCTGCTGCAGGCGGTGATCGACCCGCGCATCCGCGCCGTGCACGAGCACGTCGACACGTCGCTCACTGCACGGCAAATGGGCTACACGACGTGGACCGACCCCGCGTCGCGCATGACCTATCTCGGCGGCGCCGAGTACCTGCTCGACGACCTGCCTTTTTTCCGCGCGCGCTGGAAGCTGGCCGACGTGCAGGCGAGCGTCCACGTGTTCAGCGGCAAATGGGGTGTGATCGAGGACGAGCGCTCGTTCGGCTGCACGTGGGAGTTCGCGCGCCATCACGTCGCGCAGGTGGATCCGATCCGTCCCGAGCTGCACGACCGCTCGGAGCATCACGCGGAAATGGAGCCGGCCGAGCTCTGCCAGACGCGCTCCGCGCTGCTCGACCTCGCCCGCGAGCGCGGCTATACGCACGACGAGCTCGCGACGATCGCGCACGCCTACGGCCTCGCGCACACGCTGATGGACGGCGGCTACCGCCCCTGCGGGCGCCCATTCGTCAACCACGCGGTCGGGACCGCGGGCGTGCTGGTGCGCTACGGCTTCCGCGCCGAGGTCGTCGCGGCCGGCTTGCTGCATGCCGCCTATACGCATTGCCGCGTCGAGGACGCCGGCGTTCGCGCGGCGGTGGCGGATGTGTGCCGGATGCTCGGCGGGCGCGACAGCGCGATCGAGCGGCGCGTGCGCGCCTACACCGTCCGCGACGCGCTGCTGTCGGGCGCGGCCGCCGGCGATGCGTCGACGCTGTCGATCGCCGAGGCGGAGGTCGTCGCGATGGTCGCCGCCAACGAGCTCGACATGCACATGAGCGGCGAGATCCGCTATTGCGGACGCGCGGATCTCCTTCCTTCGACACTCACCACGCAGATCGGCAGCGTTTGCGCGACGCTCGGCGTGCCAGGCTTGCATCGGACGCTGATGCGCGAGCAGGCCCGCGAAGCCGCCGTGCCGCGCGAATGGCAGACGGGATTGCGCGAGAGCTACCGCATCGATCCCGAACGCCGCGCGCCGGTGACGATGGCGGTCAACGTGCCGGCCATCCTGCCGTGATCGAAGCCCCGCGGAGGAGAGCATGACCACGCATGTTCAAGCCGTTCGCCCGGATCGCGAAGTGATGACCAAGCAGCGGCTGCCCTACTTCATCGGCATCAGCGGCGCCACGGTCGGCGCCACCGGCTTGTCGATGCACATGGTCGTCATTCCGCCGGGCGCGAAGGCCGAGCCGCATTCGCACGTCGGCTACGAGACCGGCATCTACGTCCTGGAAGGCCGGGTGCTGACCCGCTGGGGGCGCGATCTCGAGAACGAGACCGTCAGCGAGGCCGGCGAATTCCTGTTCGTCCCGCCGGACGTGCCGCACGAGGCCGTCAACCTCAGCGCGACCGAGCCCGCACGCGCCATCGTCGCGCGCAACGACGCCGCCGAGCAGGACAAGGTCGCGCCGTATGTGCG
>JAICUU010000014.1 GCA_025935675.1 Burkholderiales bacterium | reverse complement strand
GGTCAAGACGTCGAAGACCGCGTCGGCGGCGACCCGCAAGAAGGCGCAGCAGGACGAGGCCGCGGCGCACGACGGCCGCGCCCCGTCGCGGCGGCGCTCACGCGCGACCGAAAGCGCGCTCGAGCGGGAAGGCCACGCCGCGGCGTCGCATCGCGCGCTGTCGCGACATGCGAAGACCGCATCGCGGCGCCGCACCGCCGCCGACCGCAGCGCGGCCGCCAAGCGCGCGGCGCGCACGCGCGCGTCGACGCACTGAACCATCGAGCCGCCGCCCGGCGCAGGATGGGCGCGCGCGCCGACCCGGGGAGGTCGAAGCGGCATGCGTGGCGGCTGTCGCTGCATCGGGCGCGCCGCGACGAGCCGTGGCTCGCCGAGCCCGCGGACCTGCCACAATTCCCGGAATGGCCGCCGCAGGCGCCGCCGCCATGGGGGGCGTCCGGCGCCATCCCACCGGGGGAGGCTCGATGACCACGAAGCTCGCGTACGCGATCAAGTTCGTCGACGACATGGATGCGGCGATCGCCTTCCACCAGGCGCTCGGCCTCGCGTTGCGCTTCGCGTCGCCCGAGTGGAGCGAGTTCGACACCGGTGCGACGACGCTCGCGCTGCACAAGGCGTCCGCCACCAGTCGGGCCGGGACCTGCGAGCTCGGCTTCGAGGTGGGCGACGTCGACCGCTTCTACGCCGACGCGGTGGCGCGCGGCGTGGCGCCGGTGCGCGCGCCCGAGGACCTGCACGGCCAGCGGATCGGCGCGCTGCGGGATCCCGACGGCGCCGCGTTCAGCGTCGGCGGCAAGCCGGCGCACTGAGCACTGCGCGACGCGCTCAGCCGGCGCGATTCTGCCGTACCAGCGCCGCGAGGCCGTCGACGCGGTCGGACAGCACGCGCAGCACGACGCGGCCGAACGTCGAGCCGTCGGCGTCGCCGATCGTCGCGAGCCGCCGCTGCAATGCGCGGGCCTCGTCGACGCTTCGCCGTGCGCTGTCGACGTCGCTTCGCGCGAGGCACAGGTGGCCGTTGCGCAGGCAGTCGAACAGCTGGCGCAGCATGTCCTCGATCAGTTGCTCGTCGGCCATGGTCATCTTGGCGGGGGATGCGTCGTGAACGTGCCCAGGGAGAATGCGGCAGGCACCGCGCTGGCGCGGCCGCATCGCCACGCGGTCGGGCTTCGCGTGCGCACGACATTATGCGTCATCGTCCGCGCGAACGAGCGCATGCGGCGCGCGCCGATGCCCGCTCGCACGAAAAAAACGGGCGCCCGGAGGCGCCCGTTTCCAGTGCGAGAGACTCGGTCCGCTATCGTGCGCTTAGAAGAAGTGCACGAGGCCGACGACGAAGCCCTTCGGCTTGAAGCCGCAGGTCGCGCCGGGAGCGGTCGCCGCCGAGCAAACCGGGGCAACGCCTTGGACCGGATTGATGTTGAAGTTGTAGCCCGCGCTCGATTCGTTGCTGATCTGGTGGTAGCCCACGTAGGTCAGCGTGCGCTTCGACAGCGGGTACGTGTACGACAGCTCCCATTCGTTCGCCGCCGTGTTGTCACCACGGTAGAGACCGCCGACGCCACCCGCGGCAGGCGAGCAGCCCGCTTCGTTGATGTCGCAAGCCGAGCCCTTGCCGTCGTTGGCGCGCGCGACGTACGCGTACATCTGTCCCGGGCCGATGTTGAGCGTGAGGCCGACACCGTAGTAGTCGCGCTTCACGTCACCGGTCGGCACGTCGTACTTGAGGCGCTCGTACACGAACGACGGACGCCAGCCGCTGAACTGGTAGCCGATGGCGAACGACGCATCGTAGTCGTCGAGGCCCGGGCCGCGAACGTTGTTGTTCGCTTCGTACGCGAGACCGGCCTGGATCGGGCCGTTGCGATAGTAGCCAGCCGAGCTCCACACATACGCGTGGCTGCGCTGAGTCGCGACCGAGCCGTAGGTGATGCCACCCTGGCCGGACGACGCGTCGAGCTGCGACACCTGCGTGCTGAACGAGAAGCCGCTGATGCTCGGCGAGTCGTAGCGCACCGAGTTGCCGAGGCGCGCGTCGAAGCCGCCCGCGCCCTTGGACAGCGTGCCCTGCGCCCACACCGAGGCCGTCGACAGCAGCGACGTCGTCAGGGTCGGCACGTTACCGAAGATCGGGTGCAGATCGTCGAGCGGGGCGAGGAAGTTACCGATCTTGAACGTACCCCAGCTGCCCTGCAGGCCGGCGAACGTTTCGCGCGACGCCAGGACGCCGCCGCCCGTGTCGGCCGACACGTTCGACTCGATCTGGAAGATCGCGTTGAGCCCACCGCCAAGGGATTCCGTCCCGCGCACGCCGAGGCGCGACGAGTTCGTGCTCACCTGGAAGTAGTTCCCCTTGGTGCCGTCCGACTGCTGTGCGTTCACGACTTCCGCGGTCAGGTTGAGCCGACCGTAAAGCGTGACGTTCGCAGTCTGAGCCTGCGCGGCCAGCGGCGCTGCCAACACGCCCGCGACAGCGACGGCGACGAGCTTTTTATTCATGGAGTCTCTCCTCTAACGGATAAAATCGGCAGGAAACAGGCGCTAATGCTTCTGCCATCGGAACCTTCTCAGGGTCGATCGAGAAGTTGGGTCCATTGTGCCAAAGCGGGGAAATCATTGGCAAGCCGAGGCTTCCGGCGCATTCGAGACCTTTCCCCGCTGTTGTGTCCTAGCAACAAAAAACGCGCGCCGGCGCTGCTCGCGCCCGGCGTGAGAAGCGGGCATGCAAGCCGTTGAATGAGAATGAAAAAATTACAAAATCCGGGCTTTCGTCGGCTATTTGCCCCGGAGCGGCCCGCCGGAAAGGCGAAAGACCCCGGCGGCGGCCCCCGGAACGCTCCAAAACGTCGCAAAAACGTGCAATCGGCCGTGGCGCGCACGCCAGGGGGAGCCTGCACCGCATGTTGATCGCCGCGCTCGCGACACTCGCCGTTGCCGCCGTCGCCGTCGGCGTGCTGCGGTGGCAGGAGGCGTCGCTGCCGGTCGCGCGTCCCAGCGCGCGCTCGCTGCACGCGGCGCCGGTCGGCCGGGTGGGCGGGCTTTCGGTGGTTGCGGGAATCGTGGTGGCGATGCCGGCGTGGCCGGTGCCGGCTGGCATCACACCTGCGCTCGCGTGGGTGGCGGCGCTCGCTGCGGTGGCGGTCGCGGTCGTCTCGCTCGTCGACGACTGGCGCGGCCTGTCGGCCGGCGCGCGGCTATGCGTGCAGGCGCTTGCCGCTGCGGCGGCGACGTGGGCGATGCCGCTCGGCGGCGCCTGGTCGGTGGTCGCCGTGATCGCGATCGTGTGGATGGCCAACCTCTTCAATTTCATGGACGGCAACGACGGGCTCGCAGCCGCGTCGGCGATCGCGGGCTTCGCTGCGTACGCCCTCGCCGCCCATGCCGCGGGCGCAGGCGCGCTGCCCTACGTGACGATCGCGCTGGCCTGCGTGCCGCTCCTGTGGATCAACCGCCCGCCGGCGCGCATGTTCATGGGCGACGTCGGCGCCGTGACCCTGGGCTTCCTCGCCGCGGTGCTGGGCATCGCCGGCATCGCCGGCGGCGCATGGGCGGCATGGCTGCCGCCGCTCGCGTTCCTGCCGCTGATCCTCGATGCGACGGTCACGCTCGCGCGGCGCGCGGCGCGCGGCGAGCGCCTGTGGGAGGCGCACAAGGTCCACTACTACCAGCGCGTCCACCGGATGGGCGCCGGCCATCGCGGCACGCTCGCGCTCTACGCGGCGCTGTCGTGCGCGACTGCCGCGACGGCGGCGGCATGCGCGCTCGCCGCGCCGTCGCTCGGATGGACGGCGCTCGCGACATGGATGCTCGTCCTTGGCGCGGTGTTCGCCGTGATTGACTATCATTGGCGGCGCCGACCCGGGCCATGAAGCCGACCTTCAACTGGCGTACCTCGTTCGCGTTCCTGCACGACGTGCTCGCCGCGGCGATCGCGTGGGGGGCGCTATGGTGGACGCGCTTCAGCTTCGACCTCCCCGCGCCGTTCGCCGACGATCTCGTGCGCTCGATGGCTTTCGTCGTGCCGATGCAGGCGGCGATCTTCCTCGGCTTCGGGCTGTATCGCGGGCTGTGGCGCTTCGCGAGCACCGTCGACATGAAGCGCATCTTCCTGTCGGCGGGCCTGGGCGCGCTGCTCGTGCCGCTCGTGCTCGTGCTCGCGAAGATGCAGACGGTGGTGCCGCGCAGCGTCATCGTCCTCTACCCGGTGGTGCTGATCTTCCTGATGGCGGGCGACCGCTTCGCCTACCGGCTATGGAAGGAGCATCGCCTCTACAGCCCGCTCGCCGCGCTCGGCGAGCCGGTGCTCGTCGTCGGCGCCGGCGAGGCCGGCGCGCAGCTCACCAAGGAGCTTGCGCGGAGCCGCGAGTGGCGTGTCGTCGGGCTGCTCGACGACGACGAGGCGAAGCATGGCCGGCAGCTCCGCGGCGTCAAGGTGCTGGGGCCCATCGCCGACCTGCCGCAATGGGTGCGCCGCTTCGGCGTGCGCAAGGTGATCATCGCGCTCCCTTCGGCGCGCAACGCCGTGCGCCGGCGCGTCGCCGAGATCTGCGCGACGCTCAACGTCGAAGCGCTCACCGTGCCCTCGTACGAGGACCTGATCAGCAAGCGCTCGCAGGTGACGACGATCCGCAACGTCGAGCTCGACGACCTGATCGGCCGCGACCCGGTCGAGCTCGACGCCGCCGGGCTCGCCGACTGGCTCGGCGGCCGCGTCGTGATGGTCACCGGGGCGGGCGGCTCGATCGGCGCCGAGCTGTGCCGGCATGTCGCGCGCTTCCGTCCGGCGCGGCTCGTGCTATTCGACATCTCCGAGGCCGCGCTCTACGAGATCCGCACGGCGCTCGAGGACGCGTTTCCGTCGCTGTCCGTGGCGAGCGTGGTCGGCGACGTCAAGCACGCGGCGCGCGTGAACGACATCGTCGCGCGCGAGCGGCCGCAGGCGATCGTGCACGCGGCGGCGTACAAGCACGTGCCGCTGATGGAGGACGACAACGCCTGGGAGGCGGTGCGCAACAACAGCTACGGCACGTTCGTGCTGGCGCGCGCGGCCGTCGAGGCGGGCGTCGAGAAGTTCGTCATGGTGTCGACCGACAAGGCGGTCAACCCGACGTCGGTGATGGGCGCGTCGAAGCGCCTCGCCGAGATCGCGTGCCGCAGCCTCGCCGGGCGCGGCACCGCGTTCGTGATGGTGCGCTTCGGCAACGTGTTCGGCAGTGCCGGCAGCGTCATCCCGCGCTTTCGCGAGCAGATCGCGCGCGGCGGGCCGCTGACCGTCACCCATCCCGAGATCACGCGCTATTTCATGTCGATCTCCGAGGCGACGCAGCTCGTGCTGCAGGCGGGGCTGATGGGCAAGGGCGGCGAGATCCTCGTGCTCGACATGGGCGAGCCCGTGCGCATCCAGGACCTCGCGCGCGACCTCGTGCGCCTGTCCGGCGTCGACCCCGCCCGGATCGAGATCGTGTTCACCGGCCTTCGTCCCGGCGAGAAGCTCTTCGAGGAAGTGCTGGCCGACGAGGAGGCGACGCTGCCGACGCCGCACTCGCGCCTGTTCATCGCCCGCTCCCGCGAGGCCGGCGCCGACGCGGTCGCGCAGATGGTGGCATGGTGCGAGCGCGACCGGCCGGCCGACGACGCCGAGGTGCGCGCGCGGCTCGCGGCGTGGATCCCCGAGTACGAGCCGCCCGGGGGCCGGCCGCCTGCCGACGAGCCGCCGGCCGGCGACGCCGCGCCGGACACGGTGGCGCCGTTGCGCATCGCGCAGCGCGGCTGACGCCGCGCCGCGGCGCCTCAGAGTGATTCGCTCCCGGCCTCGCGGATCGCGCGGCTGCGCACGATGGCGTGCGCGATGAAGAGCGCGTTGAGGGCCCAGAACAGCTTGGCGTTGCTGCGGTAGAAGAAATCGTCGGTCAGATTCTTGACGACGAAGCCCGTGATCAGCGTGACGCCGACGATGCCGGTCATCGCCGTCGGCCCGTCGTCGCTGCGGATCATGCGCACGTAGCGGGCGACGAGCGCGGCGAGCATCGCGACGAACAGCCCGAGGCCGACGACGCCGGTCTCCAGCCATTGCGCGACGAACGTGTTGTGCGGGTGGGTGAGCGCGCGGTCGTTGAACTCCTCCTGCAGCTCGTCGCGCAGGATGCCGCGCCCGAAGCCGTGGCCGAGCCACGGCGCCTCCTCGATCCGCTCGGCCACGGCGCGCCACAGCGCGATCCGCGGGTCGTGCTCGATCGAGCCGGCCACGCCCGCGGCCTTCGGGTAGTAGAGCTCCGCCTTCTCCTGGGCGACGTCGGCGAACGCGAAGCCCAGCAGCAGGAACACCGCCGCGATGGGGGCGACGAAGCGCCACGGCAGCGACATGAACGTCGCGCGCCAGCGCAAGGCCGCTGCGAGCGCGGCGACGCCGAACATCGCGCCGAACGCGAGCCAGACGATGCGGTTGTCGGTGAGCCGCGCGTTGAGCAGCAGCAGCACGAACAGCGCCGCGAACACGACCACGCGCCGGCGCGTCGCGCTGACGCCGTCGTAGCCGACCAGCACGAAGAGGAGCAGCGGCGCGATCTCGACGAGGTGCGTCGACCAGATGCCGACATCGTGGTGCCACTTGGCCGGGTCGAAGCGGCCGGTGACGAGCGTGGTGGCGATGAGCAGCACGGCGAGCAGCGCGAACGAGACGAGCAGCGTCGTCACCAGCGCCCGGAAGTCGAAGTCGTCGCGCAGCGCGACGAGGAACGCGGCGAACACGAACGCGCCGTACTGGAGCTCGGTCTCCCATTCGCGCACCGAGAAGCGCGGCTCGGTGGTCCAGGCGAGCGACGCCGTGCTCCACAGCCACCACGCGAGGATCGCCACCAGCACGCCGTTGGCGGCGGTGAAGCGCTCGCGCGCGGCGCGCGGATGGGTCGCGATCGTCAGCACCAGCGTCGTGCACATCAGCGCGAAGGCGAGCGAGCGCGGCCAGACCAGGTTGTTGGTCGGCAACATCGCGAGGTAGGCGGCGCACAGCACGCCGAGCACCTGCGGCAGGTGCGGGGCGAACGTCGGCAGGATGCGCGCGAGTCCGCTGCCGCGGGCCGCGGCGCGCGCATCGCTCCCTCGGCCGGCCGGCGCGCTCATTGGATCGCCCTCCGCGATGCGCGCTTCGGGGCCGATTCGCGCTTGGGGCGGCCCTGCGCGCTCATTGGATCACCGCGTCGATCGCCGCGGCGATGGCGTCGTCGCCGATCGCGTCGAGGCAGCGCGCGTGCGGGCATTCGGCGGTCGTGCGCGCGCAGCGCCGCACCCAGTCGATCTCGCGGCGGAACAGCACGCGCTGGTCGCGGCAGGGGAAGGGGTCCACGCTGACGGCGCGATAGCGCGCGTCGCGCCAGAAGTCGCCCGCGCCGCAGATCGTCGCGGAGCCGGGGCCGAAGATCGCCACCGTCGGCGTGCCGGCCACGCGGCCGAGATGCGCGATGCCGGTGTCGGGCGCGACCAGCGCGTGCGCGCCCTCGACGAGCTGCCACATCTGCGCGAGGTCGAGCGTTCCCGCGAACTCGGCGTGGCGCCGCTCGGGGTTCGCGGCGCGCAGCGCGGCGTCCTCGCCGCGGCCGGCGGTGATCACCGGCGCGAGCCCGCGCGCCTCCAGCATCGCCACGATCGCGGCACTGCGCGTCGCGGGCCAGCGCTTGAGCGGCGAACTCGCGCCAACGTGGACGACCGCATAGGGTCCGGCCGGCCGCGCGAACGGCGCCGCGGGCGGCGTCGGCCAGCGCGCGCGGTCGTACGCGGCGGGTGGCGGGCCTTCGACGAGGTCGGTGCACAGGTCGCCCCACGCGGCCGGCGCCGGCCGATAATCGACGAAACGGTCGATCGCGAAGTCGCGACGCCGCGACGGCGCGCCGCTGAACGCGACGATCCAGCGCGCGCGCATCGCCGCGGCAAGCCACGCGTAGCGGTTGTCGCCGGGGACGAGCGCGAGGTCGAACGGCGCCTCGCGAAACAGCGACGGTGGAAGCGCTGCCGGGCTCCAGCCGAGCGCGCGCACACCGTAGGGCTGCGTCGCGTACAGCGGTGCCACGGATTCGGCGACGGTCATCGCCACGTCGGCATGGGGATAGCGCTCCCGCAGCTTGGCGAGGAGCGCCGTCAGCATCAGCGTGTCGCCGAGCAGGAGGTGATGCGCGACGAGGACGCGGCGCGGATCGGCCGGCTCGCGGCGCGGGCGCACGCGGTCGGCGAGGCCGCGCGCGACGACGGCCACGCGGCCGGAGAATCGCCCGCGCAGGACCGGCGCCGCCGGCATCGCGTTGGCGAGCGACGTCATGCGCATGCTCATCGCCGCGCCCGCCGCGCAGTCCTGCAGGCTCATCGCGCCACCTCCGCCTGCTCGGCGAGATGGCGCTCGCGGAAGCGCCGGCCCTCGCTGCGTTGCGCGGTCACGGTGCGCACGAAGTGCACGAGCGAAGGCGCGCGTGGCACGGCGTGCGCGACCTCGTCGATGACGTTGAGCCAGCGCGCGGTGACCGCGTCGCGCGTGTACGGCACGCTGCGCGCACGGCCGTTGGCGACCATCGCCGCGTAGAGGGCCGGATCGCGCTTGAGCGTCGCGACGGCGGCGAGCGCGGCGGCCGCGCCGTCGACCGGGACGTAGTCGAGCGCGCTTTTGCGCAGCGCGCGAAACGCCGGCTCGTCGGCGAGGAGCGCCGGCACGCCGGCGAGCCACGCGTTGGTGAGCTTGGTCGCGGGCTTCCGCGCGAGCATCGACGGCGACTCCGCGCGCGCGGCGATCACGAGGTCGACGTCGTGGTAGTCGTGCCATTCCGATTCGTTGAGGCGGAGCTCGACGCCGAGCGCGGCAAGCCGCGCTCGGAAGTCGCTGCCGCGCAGCCAGCCCGGCAGCCGCGCGAGCCGGCCGAAGTAGCCGATCGTAGCGACCGTCGCGGCGCGCCCCGGATCGCGCGGCACGAGGCCGGGCTGCGGCCAATGCGGCACGTAGCGCTCGACCGCGGCGAGCGCCGCGCTGTCGTTCTGCACGACGACGCGCGCGCAGGAATACAGCGGCGAGCGGTCGGCGCGCACGCCGATCAGGCGCGCGCGGTGCGCGCCGTTGAAGTAGGCGTTGAGGTCGTCCCAATGCGCGATGCCGATCGCGTTGCGCGGGTAGCGCGCGCCGAACACCGCGCGATGGCCGCGTGCCGCGAGCGGGCCGCGCAGCAGCAGGTACGACTGCACGATCCACACGTCGAGGCCGCTGCGAAAGCGCGCCTGCTCGCGGTCGACGTCGCCGTCGCCGAACGCCTCGACGTCGCGCCAGCGCGCGACGTCCTTGGGATCGACGACGAACGCCACAATCGAGGCCTTTTCGCCGCGCCTGTCGTCGCGCGCGCCGCCGCGGGCGGCTGGACTCGCGTCCGGCGACGGCGTTGCGGCGCTCACGATGGCGATGCGCGGCTCATGACCCGCGCGCCGGCGCGCGGCGCCCAGCCGCCGCCTCGCGAAATACCGCGTCCATCCGATCGATCATCTGGGATTCCGTGTAGCGGCCGCTGACGAGCTCGCGCGCGTTGCCGGCGAGGGCGCGGCCGCGCGCGGGATCGTCGAGCAGCGTGTCGAGCGCCGCGGCGAGCGCATCGGCATCTTCGCGCGGCACGACGACCGCCGTCGATCCCGCGTGTGCAATTTCGGGAATCGCGCCGGCGTCGGTGGTGACCGCGGGCACCCCGGCGAACATCGCCTGCAGCAGCGCCTGCGGCACGCCCTCGTGCGCGGTGGACGGCAGCGCGAACGCGTCGAGCGCGGCGAGCCACGGCGCGACGTCGTCCTGCTGCCCGGCGAAGCGCACGCGCGCGCCGAGGCCGAGCGCCGCCACCTGGCGCTCGAGCGACGGACGCTGCGGCCCGTCGCCGACGATGACGAGCACCGCGTCGCGGCGGTTCATCCGCGCGAGCGCGTCGACGAGGTGGCGATGGCCTTTCCAGCTGCGCAGCGTGGCGACGATGCCGACCAGCGCCGCGTCCAACGGCAGGCCGAGCCGCGCCCGTGCGTCCGCCTTGCGCGTGGGCGGGTGGCGCGCGGGATCGATGCCGGTCGGCACCGAATGCACGCGCGCAGGGTCGAGGTCGAGGTCGCGAATCAGCGCCTCGCGCAGCGCGTCGCCGGTGGTGACGATGCGCGCGGTGGCGCTGCGGTAGAGCCAGCGCGTCGCGCGGCTCGCGTTGACCGGCACCGACACGTGGCGCGTGCGCACCAGCGCCGGCGCGCGGCGACGGCCGCCGAGCGCGCGGCAGGCGATCGCGGCGAGCCAGCTGTCGGTCGAGCTGTGCGTGTTGACCACGTCGAACGGGCGCGCCGCCAACGCGCGCCACATCGCGATCGCGCCGCGCACGCCCTTGTCGCCGATGGCGAGCGGAACCGCCGGCACGCCAAAGCGCGCCGCCTCGTCGACGATGCGCGCGCCGCTCGCAGCGTAGACGACGACGTCGTGCCCGCGCGCGATGAAGCCCGCGGCTTCGCGCAGGATGCGGATTTCCTGTCCGCCCCAGCCGGTCGACGATTCGGTGTGGGCGATGGCGAGCGGCGCGCCGTGACGGGCGCGGTGCGACGGCGCGATCAGGCGGCGACCTTCGCGAACTGGATCCGCGACAGGCGCGTGTACGCGCCGTTGCGCGTCAGGAGCTCGGCGTGGGAGCCCTGCTCGACGATGCGCCCGCCGTCGAGCACGACGATGCGGTCCGCGTGCTCGATCGTCGACAGCCGGTGCGCGATGACGATCGTCGTGCGGCCCTTCATCAGCGTGTCGAGCGCCAGCTGCACCATGCGCTCCGACTCGGAGTCGAGCGCCGAGGTCGCCTCGTCGAGGATCAGGATCGGCGCGTTCTTGAGCACGGCGCGCGCGATCGCGATCCGCTGGCGCTGGCCGCCGGACAGGCGCAGGCCCTGCTCGCCGACCGGGGTGTCGAAGCCCTGCGGCAGCGCGCGGATGAAGTCGAGCGCATGGGCGGCCGCGGCGGCGCGCTCGATGTCCTCGCGCGACGCGCCCGCCATCGCGCCGTAGGCGATGTTCGCGGCGATCGTGTCGTCGAACAGCAGCACGTCCTGCGATACCAGCGCGATCTGCGCGCGCAGGCTCCTGACCGTGAGCGTCGTCACGTCGTGGCCGTCGATGAAAAGCCGCCCCGCCGACGGCGCGTAGAAGCGCGGCACGAGGTTGACGAGCGACGTCTTGCCGCTGCCGGAGGCGCCGACCAGCGCGACGGTCTCGCCCGGCGAGATCGCCAGCGACACGTTGTCGAGCGCCTCGCGGCCGTCGCCGTAGCGTAGCGTCACGCGCTCGAACTCGATCTTCGCGCGGGCGCGCTCGAGGGTGATCGTGCCCGAGTCGGGCTCGTCCTCGAGGTCGAGGAGCCCGAAGATGCTTTCGGCGGCGGCGAGGCCGCGCTGGATCGACGCGTTGATGCCCGACAGCGACTTCAGCCGGTCGAGCAGCGTGATGAGCGCGAGCGTGTAGGCGAGGAAGCGGCCGAGGTCGATCGAGCCGTCCTGGCTTTGCAGCAGCGCGATCCAGACGATGAAGCCGATGCCGAGCGCGGCCAGGAACACCGCGAGCGGCGTGCTCGCCGCCCCCGCGGCCGCCTGCTTCGACATCGAGTGGCGCAGCGCGTTGGCGGCCTTCACCGCGCGGGCGCGCTCGTAGTCCTCGCCGCCGAACACGCGCACGATCCGGTGGCCGCCGATCATCTCCTCGAGCGTGTGCGTGAGCGCCCCGGTGCGCGTCTGGATGTCGCGGGACAGGCGCCGCAGCCGCCGGCTGAAGTAGCGCGTGATCGCGGCGATCAGGGGCGCGATGACGAACACCAGCAGCGTGAGCTGCCAGTTGAGATACATCAGGAAGGCGATGCTGCCGACGATCGCGAAGGCGCCGCGCAGCGCGGTGGCGACGGTGCCCGACGCCGCCGAGGCGAGCTGGTGGGCGTCGAACGTGAGCTTCGACTGCACGGTGCCCGACGCGTGCTCGTCGTAGTAGGACGTCGGCAGCTTGAGGAGCTTGTCGATCAGCTCGCGGCGCAGGTCGAACACCACCCGCAGCCCCGTGTAGCCCATGCCGTAGTCGGAGACGTACGCGCCGACCCCGCGCAGCAGGAACACGACCACCAGCGTGATGGGGATCCAGCGCAGCGCCGCCGAATCGGGGTTCGGATGCTGGAACGTGCTGACGATCGGCATGACGAGGTACGCCATGACGAGGTCGCCGGCGGTGACGACCAGCATGCCCACCACCGCGACGGCGAAGATCCCGAGGTAGGGCCGGACGTAGTTGAGGAGGCGTCGGTAGAGTTGGAGGCCGGACATCGGCGGTGTCGGGCGGCGAGCCGGGCCCTGCGGCGGCGGGTCGCGATCGGTGCGACCAGTATAGCCCAGCGGCGCGCGCCGCCTCCCGGCGTCCGGCCGGCGCCTGCCCGCGCTCAAGGCGGCGGCGCGGTGGTGGCGGCGTGCGGGCGGCGCCGGTGCGCGACGCTGGCGGCGAGCAGCGCCTTGTAGAGGAGCACGAGCTTCAGCGTCATCGCCGACGCCGACAGCGGCAGCACGGCGCGCCGCGCGGCCTGCCCCATCCGGTCGCGCAGCGCGGCATCGTCGAGCGCGCGCAGGTGCGCGGCGATCGCGTCGACGTCGAGCGCGTCAGCGACGAAGCCGGCGTCGTGCGCGCGGACGAGCTCCGCGGCACCGGATTTGGTGCTGGTGACGACCGGCAGCCCGCAGGCCATCGCCTCGAGCGCGGCGTTGGGGCACGGGTCGTAGAGCGACGGCAGCACGAACGCATCGGCGGCGGCGTAGTACGGCTTGACGTCGAGCTGCGCGCCGGCGATGTGCACGCGGCCGCGCAGGCCGAGGCTCCGCGCCAGCGCGGCGTAATGGCCGATCCGCTTCTCCGCGCCGACGACGACGAGGTGCGACGTCGCCGGCAGCGCCGCGAGCGCTTGGATCGACGAAGCCACGCCCTTGCGGACGTAGCCCGAGCCGACCGTCAGGTAGACGCGCGCGTCCTCGGGGAGCTTCAACGCGCGCCGCGCCGACGCGCGCGCGCCCTCGTCGGCCGGCGCGAACGCCTCGCTGTCGACGGCGTTGTAGATGACGTGCAGCTTGTCCTCCGCGACGCCGAAGCGCGCGCGGATCTCGTCGCGCACCATCTCCGAGTTGCAGATGACAGCCGAAAGCCACGGGCTCGCGAACAGCCGCCGTTCCATCCCCATCAGGTAATGGTGGTGCGGGTTGAGCCGCACGCCGAGGCGGCCGAGCGCCGACATCGCGCGCTGGCGCTCGTCGATCCACGCCGCATGCACGCCGTCGCCGGCGCGGAAGATGTCGCAGCAGAGGAGCCGCTCGTGCGATTGCACGAGGTCGAGCTTCGCCGCCGCCACCGCCTTGCAGACGCCGCGCTGGAAGCCCCAGTCGCGCCACAGGCCGCCCAAATAGAACGGGTCGACGATCGCGGGCTCGATCAGCGCGAGCTTGGTCTGCGGCCATTCGCGCGTGTAGAGCGTGATCGCGACATCGCGCTCGAGCAGCGCCTCGAGCGCGTTCTCGACGAAGCGCTCGGCACCGCCGAACGGCGAGTAGCGCTGGCGGATGATCGCGAGCCGCATCGTCAGGTTCCCGGAACGGCGGCCGCCAGCGCGCGCACCGCCTCGTGGACGCGCGCGACCGGCAGCGTCGTCAGGCATTCGGAGACCTTGCCGCCGCCGCAACCGTCCTGCCCGCAGGGCCGGCACGGATGGCGGTCGGACGCGACCACGCGCGCAGCGACGTTCCACGGTCCCCATTCGATCTCGCCGGACGGGCCGAACAGCGCGACCACGGGCGTCCGCATCGCCGCCGCCATGTGCATCGGCGCCGAGTCGACGCCGACGAAGACGCGCGCCTGTGCTGTCAGCGCGGCGAGCTCGGGCAACGTGAGACTGCCGCAGAGGTCGACGATGCGCGTGCGCGTCGCCGCGCCGACGCCGCCGAGGATGGCGTCGACCAGCGCGCGCTCGCGCGGGTCGGGCGCGCCGGTGACGACGAGCGCGTGGCCGTCGGCCGCAAGGCGGTCGAGGAGCTCGGCCGATTGCGCGGCCGTCCAGCATTTGAACAGCCACCGCGAGCCCGGGTGCACGTGGACGAACCCGCGTGGCGCCAGCCCGTGCTCGCGCAGGAGCGCCTGCGCGCGTGCCTGCGCGGCCGCCGAGGGCACGAGCACCAGCGCCTTGTCGTCCGCCGTGGGCTCGACGCCGATGCGGCGGAGCGCGTCGAGGTTGGTCTCGACCGTGTGGCGCGGGGTCGCGCGCGGCAGCTTGTAGAAATGCGTGAAGTAGCGCTTCCACAGCCAGGCGCGCTCGCCGTCGCGGCGCTCGCGCGTGACCGCGTAGCGCGGCGCGAGCGTGCGCGCGAGCGTGAGGCCGCGCGGGTGATCGGTGAGGTGGACGAGGAGGTCGTAGCCGGGCGACTTGAGCGCGCGAAGGAGCGCGCGCTCGCCCGTCCACTGCGCGCGCAGGCCGGCCGACTTCCACGCGCGGTCGATCGTGTGGACGCGCGCGATCGCCGGGTGGTTTTCGAGCATCGGCGCCGTGTCGGCGTAGACCAGCGCATCGATCTCGATGGCCGGTGCCGCGTGCTTCAACGCGCTGAACACGGGCGAGGTGAGAAGAACGTCGCCGTGATGGCGCAGCTTCGTCACCAGCGCGTGGCGCACGTCGCGGAGCGCGACCGCGTCCGGCGGATAGGCGACGAAGCTCGACATGACGGCGAACGATAGCAAACTTCGCCGCCCGTCGAAGGCAGCGGCGGGCGCATCGCAGACGCATGCCGGTCAGCGCTCACTTGGCCGCGAGCGGGCGCCGACGAACGGCCGGCATCGTTCGGTTACAATGCGCTCCCGCCCTCGTGCCGCTTTTCCCTCGCACCGTCCCCGATGCCGATCGACGCCGTCTCCGCCGTGCAGAAGGCCCAGATCCTCGCCGAGGCGCTGCCGTACATCCAGCGATTCCACGACCGCACGATCGTCGTCAAGTACGGCGGCAACGCGATGACCGAGTCGGCGCTGAAGGCGGGCTTCGCGCGCGACGTGGTGATGCTGAAGCTCGTCGGCATGAACCCGGTGATCGTGCACGGCGGCGGGCCGCAGATCGGCGAGCTGCTGAAGAAGATGGAGATCCCGAGCGAGTTCAAGCAGGGGATGCGTGTCACCGACGAGAAGGTGATGAACGTCGTCGAGATGGTGCTGGGCGAGCTCAACCAGGAGATCGTCGGCCTCATCAACCAGCATGGCGGCAAGGCGGTGGGCCTGACGGGCCAGGACGGCAAGTTCATCCAGGCGCGCAAGATGATGCTGAAGGACGAGCACGGCGAGGAGACGGTCGACATCGGCTTCGTCGGCGAGATCGAGCGCATCGACGCCGAGCTCATCCAGCTCCTCGACTCGCGCGACTTCATCCCGGTCGTCGCGCCGATCGGCGTCGGCCGCGGCGGCGAGGCCTACAACATCAACGCCGACCTCGTCGCCGGCAAGCTCGCCGAGACGCTCGCGGCCGAGAAGCTCGTGCTGATGACCAACACCACCGGCGTGCTCGACAAGGACGGGCGCCTGCTGACCGGCCTCACCGCCAGCGAGATCGAGGCGCTGTTCGCCGACGGCACGATCCACGGCGGCATGCTGCCGAAGATCGGCTCGGCGCTCGAGGCGGTGAAGCGCGGCGTGGCGAGCTCGCACGTGATCGACGGCCGCGTCGCGCACGCGCTCCTGCTCGAAGTCCTGACCAACGAGGGCGTGGGCACGATGATCCGCGCCGACACGCAGCGTCTCGCCGCGTAGCGCGCATCCCGCCATGGCCGCCAAGCCCGGAGAGCGCCGCCTGCAGATACTGCAGACACTCGCGTCGATGCTCGAGAACCCGCGCGGCGACAAGGTGACGACCGCCGCGCTGGCCGCACGCCTCGACGTCTCCGAGGCCGCCTTGTACCGGCACTTCGCGAGCAAGGCGCAGATGTTCGAGGGGCTGATCGAGTTCATCGAGACGACGCTCTTCTCGCTCGTCAACAAGATCCAGTCCGAGACCGCCGACGGCGTCTCGCAGGCCGAGCAGATCGTCGCGATGCTGACCGGCTTCGCCGAGAAGAACCCGGGCATGACGCGCGTGCTGATCGGCGACGCGCTGGTGTCCGAGGACGAGCGCCTGCAGGTGCGGATGAACCAGGTCTACGACCGCATCGAGGCGGCGCTGCGCCAGTCGCTGCGCACCGCGCAGATGGGCAACGCGTGGCACGGCGACCCATCGGCCGACAGCGCGGCACTCCTCGCCTACGTGGTCGGCCGCTGGACGCTGTTCGCCAAGAGCGGCTTCAAGCGACTGCCGCTCGCCAATTGGGACGCCGAGCGCAAGTTCCTGTTCGACTAGCCAGCCGTTCCGCGCGCGGCTCGTCGCGTCAATGCGGTTACGTCATGCGAGGCGCGTCGGAACGGGTGCGTCCGCCTCCGCTTCGTACAGCAGGCGCTCCGGCGTACGCACCCGTCCCGCCGCACACGGAGTGCCGACCCATCGCGTCAATTCGGTTACGCCATGCGCTGCGCGCCGTGACGGGTGCGTCCGCCTCCGCTTCATGAAGCAGGCGCTCCGGCGTACGCACCCGTCCCGCCGCGCACGGAGTGCCGGCTCGCAACGCCAAGGCACGAGGTGCGAAGTGACCCGCGCAAAGCGCTCAGCGTCATCGGGCGAGGGGTATGCCCGCCGGAGCGCCTGCTGTATGAAGCGAAGGCGGGCATACCCCTCGGCCGATGACACTCGTCCAGCGCTACGCGCGCAAGACCCGCCCGATGACACTCGTCCAGCGCCACGCGCGCAAGACCCGCCCGACGACACACGACACGCGACGATCAGGCCCGCAGCGCGAGGAACACCCCGATCGGCACGAACACGAGGGCGAGGAGGTTGCCGACCAGCACGATCGACGCGACCTTGCCGGGCTCCTGGTTGAATTGCTCGGCGACCATGAAGTTCAGCACCGCGGGTGGCAGGCAACCGAACAGATAAAGAAGGCCGGCCTGGTCGCCGTGCAGGCCCAGCGCCGCGACGAGGATTGCGGCGGTGATGAGGCCCGTGATCGCGCACGTCGCGCCGCCGACGACGCCAAGCACCCAGTCGCCGCGCCCGAGTCCGGTCAGACGAACGCCGAGGGCGATCAGCATCAGCGGGATCAGCGCGTTGCCGGTCATCTGGATCGCGGCCGTCAACCACGCCGGCAACGTCGGCCGCACGATGGCGAATGCGAATCCCGCGAACGTGGCGATCACCATCGGCGTGCGCAGGAGCTTGCCGACGTTCGCATGCCGGTCGACGATCCATACGCCGATCGTGAACTGCAAGAGGTTCGAGATCGTGAACAGCGCCACCATCGACGAGAACCCCGCGGTGCCGAACGCCAGCGACGCGAGCGGCAATCCCATGTTGCCGCAGTTGTTGAACATCGATGTCGGCAGGAACGTGCGCAGGTCGACGCGCACCGCGCGCGCCACCGGCCACGCGAGGAGTCCCGAGCCCAGCACGACGCCGACGCTCGCGAGCATCAGCGGCGCGCTGGCGCGCAGGTCGTATTGCGGCGACGACAGCGCGTAGAAGATCAGCGCCGGCGCGAGCAGCTCGATCGACACGCGGTTGACGGTGCGCATGTCCGGCCGCGCGATGCGTCCCCATGCGTAACCGACGCCGGCGATCAGGAACACCGGCAGGATGATGCCGGCGAGGCGGGCGATCATCGCGCCGGCGGGCCGACGCGTGCGGGCGGCATCCCCGGCCGCGCGCGCGTCACAGGATGTAGCGCGCGAGGTTGTCGTCGCCGGCGATGCCGGCGAGGCGCGACTCGACGAACGCGGCGTCGATCTCGACCGTCTGCCGGTCGTACTTCGTCGCGTGGAACGACACGTCGTCGAGCAGCCGCTCCATCACCGTGTAGAGCCGTCGCGCGCCGATGTTCTCCTGCTTCTCGTTGACCGCGAACGCGATCTCGGCGATGCGGCGGATGCCATCGTCGGCGAAGGCGAGGTCGACGTTCTCGGTGCGCAGGAGCGCCGCGTATTGCCGTGTGAGGCACGCGTCGGTCGCGGTGAGGATCTTCTCGAAGTCGGCGACCGACAGCGAGTCGAGCTCGACGCGGATCGGGAAGCGGCCCTGCAACTCGGGAATGAGGTCGGAGGGCTTCGAGAGGTGGAACGCGCCCGACGCGATGAACAGCACGTGGTCGGTGCGGATCGTGCCGTACTTGGTCGTCACCGCCGTGCCCTCGACGAGCGGCAGGAGGTCGCGCTGCACGCCCTGCCGCGACACGTCGGCGCCCGAGACTTCCGAGCGCGTGGCGATCTTGTCGATCTCGTCCAGGAACACGATGCCGTTCTGCTCGGCGTTGGCGAGCGCGCGCGACTTGATCTCGTCGTCGTTGAGGAGCTTCGCCGCCTCCTCGTCGGTGAGCGCCTTCTGCGCGTCGGGGATCTTCATCCGCGTGACCTTGCGGCGGCCGCCGCCCAACTGCTGGAACATCCCCTGCAGCTGCGACGTGAGGTCCTCCATCCCCGGCGGCGACAGGATCTCCATCTGCGCCGGCAGCACCGCCACCTCGACCTCGATCTCCTTGTCGTCGAGCTGGCGCTCGCGCAGCATCTTGCGGAATTTCTGCCGCGTCGCGCTGTCGGTCGGCTTCATGTCGTGGAAGTTGACCTCGCGGGTCGGCGGCAGCAGCGCGTCGAGGATGCGCTCCTCCGCGGCGTCGGCCGCGCGGTCGCGCACCTTGCGCATCTCCGCCTCGCGTGCCTGCTTGATCGCGACTTCGGCCAGGTCGCGGATGATCGTGTCGACGTCGCGGCCGACGTAGCCCACCTCGGTGAACTTGGTGGCCTCGACCTTGATGAACGGCGCGTCGGCGAGCCGCGCGAGGCGCCGCGCGATCTCGGTCTTGCCGACGCCGGTCGGGCCGATCATCAGGATGTTCTTCGGCGTGATCTCCTGCCTCAGTGGCTCGGGCACCTGCTGGCGGCGCCAGCGATTGCGCATCGCGATCGCGACCGCGCGCTTGGCCGCTTCCTGCCCGACGATGTGCTTGTCGAGCTCGGAGACGATCTCGCCGGGCGTCATGGTCGACATGCGTCGATTGTACTTCGCCGCGCGAATGCGGCCTGCCGTATCATGGCGGGCGCCTACGCTTCGCATCGCCACGCCGCTCATGCATCCCATCGTTCGCCATTGCCTCGTCTCGCTCGCCGCCGCCGCGATCGCGGGCTGCAGCACGACGGATACGTCGCCGGGCAGCAAGGGCGGCGGCGTGCAGGCGGTGCTGCTCGCGCCGGGCGGCACCGGCAACCCGGTCAACGTGCGATTCGTCGACCGGGGCGACGGCGTTGTCATGACGATATTCGCGACCAATTTGCCGCTCGGCACGTATCGTGCGCTGGTCCACGTCAACGGCAACTGCACGTCGCCGAACTTCTTCTCCGCTGGGCCCGCGTGGGCGCCCGCGGGAAGTACGACGCCGGCCAACGCGCTGACGCAAGAGTTCACGACCAACTCGGACGGCGACCTCACGCTGACCATGCGGATCCCGTCCGCGCACGCCACCGGGACCGACGGCCTGCTCGGCAAGTCGGTCGTGCTCCACGCGGGTCCGGTGACCGAGGCCGTGCCTGGCGTGCGCAACGAGCGCATGCTCTGCGGCGTCATCGGCCCGCTGCGGTCGTTTTTCAACTAGCGGAGGCGCGATGGGCTTCCTCGCCGGACGCAGGATCCTGATCACGGGCGTGCTGTCGAACCGCTCGATCGCCTACGGCGTCGCTCGCGCCTGCCAGCGCGAGGGCGCCGAGATCGCGTTCACGTACGTCAACGACGACTTGAAGGCGCGCGTGGTCAAGCTCGCCGCGGACTTCGGCGACAGCCTCGTGTGGAAATGCGACGTCACGCGCGACGACGACATCGACACGCTGTTCGCATCGGTCAAGTCCGAGTGGGGCGCGCTCGATGGACTGCTGCACTCGATCGCATTCGCGCCGCGCGAGGCGTTGTCCGGCGACTTCCTCGGCGGGCTCTCGCGCGAGGCGTTCGCCACCGCGCACGACGTGTCGAGCTACAGCTTCGCGGCGCTGGCGAAGGGCGCGCGGCCGCTGATGCAGGGACGCAACGCCTCGCTCGTCACGCTCACCTACCTCGGCTCGACGCGCACCGTCGTCAACTACAACGTCATGGGTCTCGCCAAGGCGAGCCTCGAGGCGAACGTTCGCTACCTCGCGTCGTGCCTCGGTCCCGAAGGAATCCGCGTCAACGCGCTGTCGGCGGGGCCGATCAAGACGCTCGCGGCGGCCGGCATCGGCGGCTTCTCGAAGATCCTCGGCTTCGTCGAGAAGCACGCGCCGCTCAAGCGCAACGTGACGATCGACGAGGTTGGCAATGTCGCCGCGTTCTACCTGTCCGATCTCGCGAGCGCGATCACCGGCGAGGTGACATTCGTCGACTGCGGCTTCTCGACGGTCGCCGCGGGAATGGACGAGTAGCGCGCGCGGGCGCCGGGCCGGCCGTGGCGGTGGAGCGCGAAGGCTACGACGCCGTCGTCATCGGCGGTGGCCATAACGGCCTCGTCTGCGCGGCGTATCTCGCCGCCGCCGGCCAGTCGGTGTGTGTGCTGGAGCGGCGCGGCGTCGTCGGCGGCGCGGCAGTCACCGAGGAGTTCCATCCGGGATTCCGCAACTCGACGGCGAGCTACACGGTCTCGCTGCTCGACCCCGCGGTGATCCGCGACTTGCGCCTCGTCGGGCACGGATTGCGCATCGTCGAGCGGCCGTTCGCCAATTTCCTGCCGCTGTCCGACCGCGACGCGATTCGCGTCGGCGGCGGGCTCGCGGCGACGCAAGCCGAGGTCGCGCGCTGGTCGGCGCGCGATGCCGAGCGCCTGCCGGCGTACTACGCGATGCTCGATCGCGTCGCCGACGTGCTGCGCGACCTCTTGCATGCGACGCCGCCCAACGTCGGCGGCGGCGTGCACGCGCTCCTCGACGGCTGGAAGGTCGCGAAGCGCTTTCGCGCGCTCGATCGCGCGGGCCAGCGCGACGTGCTAGACCTCTTCACGAAGAGCGCCGGCGAGATCCTCGACCGCTGGTTCGAGTCCGACCCGATCAAGGCCGCGTTCGGCTTCGACGCCGTCGTCGGCAATTTCCAGAGCCCGTACTCGCCAGGGTCGGCATACGTGCTGCTGCATCACGTGTTCGGCGAGGTCAACGGCAAGCGCGGCCAGTGGGGCCATGCGATCGGCGGCATGGGCTCGATCACGCAGGCGATGGCGAAGGAGTGCGCGGCGCGCGGCGTGGCGATCCGCCTCGATGCGCCGGTCGCGCGCGTCGTCGTCGAGCGCGGCGCGGCGACCGGCGTCGCGCTCGAAACCGGCGAGGTGGTGCGCGCGCGGCGCGTCGTCGCCAACGTCAACCCGCGCCTGTTGTTCGAGCAGCTCGTGCCCGCGGACGCCATCGACGCCGACTTCCGCGCGCGCATCGAGTCGTATCGCTGCGGCTCCGGCACGTTCCGGATGAACGTCGCGCTCGCAGCGCTGCCCGATTTCACGTGCGCGCCCGGCACCGGCCGCCAGCCGCACCATGCTGCCGGCATCGTCATCGCACCGTCGCTCGCGTACATGGAGCGCGCCTATTTCGACGCGAGGACGGAGGGCGTGTCGCGCGCGCCGATCGTCGAGCTCCTCATTCCATCGGTCGTCGACGACACGCTCGCGCCGGCCGGGCAGCACGTCGCGAGCCTCTTCTGCCAGCACGTCCACCCGAACATGCCGGAGGTGACCGGCCGCTCGTTCGACGATGCGCGCGACGCGATCGCCGATCTCATGATCGACGCCGTCGACGGGCTGGCGCCCAACTTCCGCGCGAGCGTCATCGCGCGGCGCGCGCTGACGCCGCTCGACCTCGAGCGGACGTTCGGCCTCGTCGGCGGCGACATCTTCCACGGCGCGCTCGGCCTCGACCAGCTTTTCTCCGCGCGGCCGGTGCTCGGCCACGCCGACTACCGGATGCCGGTCGCCAACCTGTACCTGTGCGGATCGGGTGCGCATCCGGGCGGCGGCGTCACCGGCATCCCGGGGCGCAACGCCGCGCGCGAGATCCTCCGCGACGCGCGGCGGCGGCGGGCGCGTCGCGGGGCGCGAACGCAATGAGCGTCGCCAACACTCCCCAAGGCGTCGCCCCGTCCGGGGAAGGCGGGCGAAGCACGCTTCGGCGGGACCGTCCAACATGAATCTCGCGGCCGGCCTCGCCAGCGCCGCTCGCCGCTGGCCGACGTCGCCGGCGATCGCGCGCGGCACGCGCGTCGTCCACGATTACGCGACGTTCGCGCGCCGTGTCGCCGCGCTCGCCGATTCGATGCGATCGGCGGGACTCGCGCGCGGCGACCGCGTCGCGCTGGTGTCGCGCAACAGCGGCGACTACCTCGAGGCGCTGTACGCTTGCTGGTGGGCCGGGCTGTGCGCGGTGCCGGTCAACGCGAAGCTCCATCCGGCCGAGCTCGGCTTCGTGCTCGGCGACGCCGGCGTGCGCGTAGCGTTCGTCGACGACGCGTGGGCGAGCGCGCTCGGCGGCGTGCAACGCGACCTGCAACTCATCGGGCTCGGCGGTGCGGACTACCGGCGCTGGCTCGACGGCGGCGCGCCCGGCGAAGCAGACGCCGCTGCTCGCGACACGCCGGCGTGGCTCTTCTACACGAGCGGCACCACCGGACGACCGAAAGGTGTCGTGCTGTCGCACGGCAACCTCGCGGCGATGACCGAGGCGTTCGTGGCGAACGTCGAGACGATCGCACCGGGCGACGCGATCCTGCATCCGGCACCGCTGTCGCACGGCTCCGGTCTTTACGCGATCCCGCATGTCGCGCACGGCGCCGTGCAGGTAGTGCCGGAATCGGGTGGATTCGACGCGGCGGAAACGGCGATGCTGATGGCGCACTGGCCGCGCGCGCTCTTTTTCGCCGCACCGACGATGGTGAAGCGCCTCGTGCGCGACGGCGATCCGGCCTCGCGCGACCTTGCGCGCTTCAAGTGCCTCGTCTTCGGCGGCGGACCGATGTACGTCGCCGACCTGCGCGAGGCGTTCGCAGCACTCGGTCCGAGGCTCGCGCAGATCTACGGCCAGGGCGAGTCGCCGATGACAATCACCGCGATGCGCCGCGAGGAGGTCGCCGACGCGATCGCGCGCAGCGACGACGCGCGCCTTGCATCGGTCGGGCGCGCGCAGTCGGGCATCGCGTTGCGCATCGGCACGGCGATGTCGGAGTCGGCGGCCGGCGAGCCGGGCGAGATCCTGGTTCAGGGCGCGACCGTCATGCAGGGCTACTGGAACAATCCCGCCGCGACGCAGGCGACGCTCGCAGGCGGATGGCTGCACACCGGCGACGTCGGCACGCTCGACGCCGAGGGCTACCTGACGCTGCTCGACCGCAGCAAGGACCTCGTCATCAGCGGCGGCAGCAACATCTACCCGCGCGAGGTCGAGGAGGTGTTGCAGGCCCATCCCGCGGTCGCCGAGGTCGCCGTCGTCGGCCGCGCGCATCCCGAATGGGGCGAGGAGGTCGTCGCGTGCCTCGTGCTGCGCGAAGGCGCGGACGAAAGCACGGTGACACGCGAATGCGACGCGTTGTGCCTCGCGCGGATCGCGCGCTTCAAGCGGCCGAAAGCCTATGTGCTCACTGATGCGCTGCCGAAGAACAACGCCGGCAAGATCGTCAAGACGGAGGTGCGCGCGATGGTCGCCGCGCGGGCGCGCGGCGACGCGAAGAAATCCGAAGCCGGCCGATAAGCCGGGTTCTGTTACGGCGCGGCCGCGAGGACCGCGCTATGACTGCCATTCATCTGAGGCGCCGCGTTGCCGCGACGCTCGTGCCGCCTACCCGCGGACTCGGCGGGCCGCGTCGTCGTCCGCCTATTTGGCGTTGCTCCGGGTGGAGGTTGCCGCGTTTCACCCGCATCCATCGCTGGACGCGACTCGTCTCTGTGGCCCTGTTCCTCGCTTTGGCGCACCGCGCGAGCGATGCGCGTATGGCGGCCGGGCGTTACCCGGCACCCTGCCCTGTGGAGCCCGGACTTTCCTCTGCGATGCAAGCACCGCAGCGGCAGCCTGGCCGGCTTCGGACGACTAGGATAGCACCGGGTGCTGAAAGTTCGTTCCCGCGCCGCTACGGCGCCTCGACGCGCCAGCGCAGCGACTCGCCGCCGGCGAGCGGCACGATCGCATCGCCGTCGCCAAACGCGAGCGACGCCGGCACCGTCCAGTCGTCGCGCACGAGCGTCACCGTGCCGGTGTTGCGCGGCCAGCCGTAGAACGCGGCGGCGTGCAGGGACGCGAAGGCCTCGAGCCGGTCGAGCGCACCGTCATCCTCGAACGCCTGCGCGTAGAGCGGCAACGCCGCCGGCGCCGAGTAGCAGCCGGCGCAGCCGCAGGCCGCCTCCTTCGCGCCTCTCGCGTGCGGCGCGCTGTCGGTGCCGAGGAAGAACTTCGGGCTGCCCGACGTCGCCGCCGCGACGAGCGCGAGCCGGTGCGCCTCGCGCTTCAGGATCGGCAGGCAGAACAGGTGCGGCCGCACGAATCCCGCGAGCATCGCGTTGCGCGAATAAAGAAGATGCTGCGGCGTGATCGTCGCCGCGACGTTCGGCCCGGCGCCCTCGACGAACTGCACGGCCTCGCGCGTCGTCGCGTGCTCGAACACGATCTTCAGCGCGGGAAACGCGGCGACGACGCGTGCCAAGTGGCGCTCGACGAACACGCGCTCGCGGTCGAACACGTCGACGTCGGGATCGGTCACCTCGCCGTGCACGCACAGCACGAGTCCCTCGCGCTCCATCGCCGCAAGCGCCGCAAACGCGCGGTCGATCGCGGTGACGCCCTGCGCCGAATTCGTCGTCGCGCCGGCAGGGTAGTACTTGCAGGCGGCGATGAAGCCGGAGGCTTTCGCGCGCGCGATCTCGTCCGACGATGTCGTGTCGGTGAGGTAGAGGGTCATCATCGGCGTGAAGTCCGCGCCGTCGGGCAGCGCCGCGCGGATCCGGTCGCGATAGGCCGTCGCCGCGGCCACCGTGGTCACGCCCGGCTTGAGATTGGGCATGACGATTGCTCGCGCGAAGACGCGCGCGGTGGCCGGCAGCACGGACGCCATCGCCACGCCGTCGCGCAGGTGCAGGTGGGCGTCGTCGGGGCGTACGAGACGGAGGCGGGCGGGGGCGGCGGTCATCGCGAGCGCGTTGTTTTTGCTGAATTATCGGAACGCCGCCGGACGTCGGGCGGCCGTTCGCGACGGTGGCGCCGAGGGCGCCGGTCAGGCTATAATCGCATGTTAACCACGGCTCTCGGCGCCTCGCGGCTGCCGGGGCAGGCCACCCGAGGCTACGGAGTCAGGCATGGCAGGCAAAACGGCTACGGCGTTGAAGAAAGTCCGCGAACTCTCCGAGGAGGAAATCCTCAAGGCACCGGAGAAGGATTACATGAACGATGCGCAGCTCGCGTTCTTTCGCCAGCGCCTCGTCGAGATCCGCGACCAGATCCTGCAGAATGCCGACGACACCGGCGAGCACCTGCGCGAGAACGAGATCACCACCGATCCCTCCGACCGCGCGACGCTCGAGGAGGAGTACACGCTCGAGCTGCGCACCCGCGATCGCGAGCGCAAGCTCCTCAAGAAGGTGGAGAAGTCGATCCGCATGATCGACGACGGCTCGTACGGATTCTGCGAGGAGACTGGCGAGCCCATCGGCGTCGCGCGCCTCGTCGCGCGCCCGACCGCCACGCTCTCGCTCGAGGCGCAGGAGCGCCGCGAGCGCGTCCAGAAGCTGTACGGCGATTGACCGCGCGTAGCGTGCCCGTTCCGCGCGGCGCGTTCGCCCCCGTCGCGCTTGCCTTCGCCGGCCTCGCGCTCGTGACGGCGGCGGGTTGCGCCACCGTCGCGCCGCCCGCGTCACCGCCGAAATCCGGGGCGGCAAAAGCTGCACCGGCTCGCAATACCGTGAACGTCCTCCTCGCGCCCACCAAGGGCAATCGCGTGCGCGGCTCGGTGCGCTTCCTCGAGCAGGGCCGCGACATGCTCGTGATGGTCGACCTCCACGGCCTCGAGCCGGGCAGCCGCCATGGCATGCATCTCCACGAGAAGGGCGATTGCAGCGGCGGCGATGGCATGGCCGCCGGCGGCCATTTCAACCCGGGCAGCGACCCGCACGGTCCGCCGGATGCCCGCCACCACGCCGGCGACCTGCCGATGATCGTCGCCGACGCCAACGGTGTGTCGCAGGACACGTTCGTCGTGCGCGGCCTCACGGTGTCGGAGGGCGCCCACAGCATCGTTGGCAAGGCGCTGATCGTGCACGCCGACGCGGACGACTACACTACACAGCCGACCGGCAATTCCGGCGCCCGCATCGCCTGCGGCGTCGTCAAGTAGGCGCCAGGGCCCGTCCCCGGCGCGTCGCGCGTGGATACGCCGCGCGGCCGGCGTCCCTTCTCACAAAACAACAGGAGTTCTTCATGTTCACGCTTCCGCCACTGCCCTTCGCCGAAGGCGCGCTCGCGCCCGTCATCTCCGCCAACACGCTGGGATTCCACTACGGCAAGCACCACAAGGCCTACGTCGACAACCTCAACAACCTCGTCAAGGGCGGGGAGTTCGAAGGGCAGTCGCTCGAGGCGATCATCAAGGCCACGGCGGGCAAGGCGGACAAGGCAGGCGTCTTCAACAACGCGGCGCAGGTGTGGAACCACACCTTCTATTGGAATTGCCTCAAGCCGAACGGCGGCGGCAAGCCCAGCGGCCGCATCGCGCAGATGATCGACAGCGATCTCGGCGGCTACGACAAGTTCAAGGCCGATTTCGCGCAGACCTGCGTCACCCAGTTCGGCTCGGGCTGGGGCTGGCTCGTCGCCGAAGGCGGCAAGCTGAAGCTCGTCAAGACGCCGAACGCCGAGAACCCGATGGTCAAGGGACAGACGGCGCTCCTGACGATCGACGTCTGGGAGCACGCGTATTACCTCGACTACCAGAACCGCCGGCCGGACCACGTCAACGCGGTGATCGACAAGCTTCTCAACTGGGATTTCGCGGCGCAGAACCTCGCCAAGGCGTGACCTCGCGGTGCGGGGGCGTTCGCGGACGACTGTTTCCACGGTCCGGGCGACGCCCCCCGAACGGGGCAGCGCGGCGGCGGCGTCGGCGCCTCATTTGCCGGGAGGTCCGCCGGTCGGCATAATTTCGGCGCCGGCCGGCTGAAGCGAGGCTTCGCATCCCGGCGATCCCGCCAGGGTGCAAGACCGCGCGACGACGTCGAACGCCGGCACCTCCCGCCCGCGGCACGCGCACGATGGCCCTTTTCCAGAAACCGCCCAAACGCCCCGAACCCGCCCCGCCGAAGCGCGGCACGGCGGCCGCGCCCGTCCGGCCGCAGTCGGCGCGCGAGCTCGCCGCGCAGGCGGTCGGCAAGGGCATGCAGCGCGCACGCTCGGAGCCCACCGCGCGCGACATCACCGTGACGGGCGCGAGCCTGATGGGCGCGCCGCCGACGACCTCCGCGATCGAGGTCATGCAGGCCAATCCCGGCCTTTGCGCGGTTCTCGAGAACGCCGCGCTGCTATACGCGAGCGCGCAGGCCGAGATGGCGCGCAAGCTCCTCGAGCAGGGCGTCGCCAGCGATCACGACACGCGTCTGTCGCCGCTCGCATGGCTCGCGCTCTTCGACCTCCTGCAGCGCGCCGGCGACCACGTCGCGTTCGACCAGCTCGCGATGCAGTACGTCGTCCAGTTCGAGCGCTCGTCGCCGGCGTGGGACGAGGACGCGCGCCCGGCGGCCGAGGCCAAGGGCGTTGCGGGCGGCTACCTCGCGATCACCGGCAAGCTGACCGCGGCGAGCGCGTCGCAGCTCGAAGGGCTCAAGCGCGCGATCGAACGCAAGCTGCCGCAGGCGAGGATCGACCTCGCGTCGGTCACGGGCTTCGACGACGAAGGCGCGAAGCTCCTCGCCAGCGCGCTCGCGCTCGCGCGCCGCAACGCGTTCGCGCTCGCGCTTTTGCGCGGCGAGAAGCTGCGTGCGGCGATCGAGAGCGAGGTCAAGCGCGGGCGCGATGCCGGCGAGGGCGTGTGGCTGCTCTCGCTCGAGCTGATGCAGTGGTTCCACGACCAGGCGTCGTTCGACGATCGCGCGATCGAGTACGCGATCGCGTTCGAGACGTCGCCGCCGTCTTACGAGCCGCCGCCGCAGGCGCCGCAGCCCGCCGGCGGGGAGGCGCCTGCCGATGACGGCGAGCCGGCCGAGACCGCGGTGCAGGGCGACATGCTGCGATGGACGGGCGTGATGGCGGGGCAGTCGGCGCCGCAGCTCGCGCAGCTCGCCGAGTTCGCGCAAGGCCGCCCCGTCGTGCCGATCGACATGACCGCCGTCGAGCGCGTCGACTTCGTCTGCGCCGGCGCGCTCCTCAACGCGATCAACCGCATCGAGTCGCAGCGCCGCGCCGTCCAGCTCGCCGGCGTGTCGCCGATCGTGCGCGCGCTGCTCCTCCTCATCGGCATCTCGCCGCGGCACTTCGTCAAGAAGGCGGGATGAGGCGCGCGGCGGGAACGCGCGGCCGGGCGCGCCCGGCACACGCGCGCTGACATGGAAGCGTTCCACGGCACGACGATCCTGTCGGTGCGCCGCGGCGGCGACGTCGCGCTCGGCGGCGACGGCCAGGTCACGCTCGGCAACGTCGTCGTCAAGGCGAGCGCGCGCAAGGTCCGCAGGATCCATCACGAGCGCGTGCTGGCGGGCTTCGCCGGCGCCACCGCCGACGCGTTCACGCTGTTCGAGCGCTTCGAGGCGAAGCTCGACAAGCATCAGGGCCACCTGACGCGCTCGGCGGTCGAGCTCGCCAAGGACTGGCGCTCCGACCGCGTGCTGCGGCGGCTCGAGGCGATGCTCGCGGTGGCCGACGCGACGGCGTCGCTGATCATCACCGGCAACGGCGACGTGCTCGAGCCCGAGCTCGGCATCGTCGCGATCGGCTCGGGGGGCGCGTACGCGCAGGCGGCGGCGCGCGCGCTGCTCGCCACGACGCCGCTCGGCGCCGAGGACATCGTGCGCAAGTCGCTCGAGATCGCCGCCGACATCTGCATCTACACCAACAAGGAGCTCGTCATCGAGACGCTCTCGGCGGGCGCGTCGTGAGCGCGGCGAGCGCCTTGCCGACGGGCGTGGCACCGACGCGCTTCGACGTCATCGTCGCCGGCGCGGGGCTGCCGGGCCTCGCGCTCGCCGGCGCGCTCGCGCAGGACGGCCTTGCCGTCGCGCTCGCCGACCGCGATGCGATCGCCGCACCCGAGCCGAGCGACGCGTTCGACACGCGCGTCTACGCGGTGAGCCCCGGCAGCGCCGCGTTCCTGGATCGGATCGGCGCGTTCGCGCGGCTGCCGGCGGAGCGCCTGACGGCGGTCGAGTCGATGCGCATCGAGGGCGACGCCGGCGGCGAGCTCGCGTTCTTTGCGCACGAGCTCGACGTGCGCGCGCTCGCGTGGATCGTCGAGGAGCGGGTGCTGCGCCGCGCGCTCGTCGAATGCGCGCACGCGGCAGGCGTGTCGATGGTGGCGCCGGCACGCTTTTCGCGCCTCGCGTTCGACGCGGCGGGCGCGAGTCTCACGCTCGACGACGGCACGACGCTCGGCGCGCGGCTCGTCGTCGCCGCCGACGGCCTGCG
>JAICUU010000135.1 GCA_025935675.1 Burkholderiales bacterium | reverse complement strand
AGGGCGTTCGCATGAACGGCACGCTGCTGCGCTTCTACGTGCACGAGAACCGCCGGCACGGGCACCGCCTTCTCTACGAATGGCTGCTCGAGACGGCCAAGTCGAAAGGCATCGGCGGCGGTTCGGCGCTGCGCGCGATCGCCGGTTTCGGGCGCCATGGCATCCTGCACGAGGAGCGCTTCTTCGAGCTCGCCGGCGATGTGCCGGTCGTGATCGAGTTCCTCGCGCGCGACGCCGAAGCCGATGCGCTCGTCGCCGCCGTGCGCGATGCCGGCGTCGAGATCTTCTACATGCGCGTGCCGGTCACGTTCGCGTCGATCGAGGGCGCGCACTGACGGCGAGGGCGCCGCGGCCGCCGCGCCGCGCGCCCGGAACTTCCAATGCGGCGACGAAGGAAAGGCGAGCGATGGCACAGGCAGTGAGAATCCACAAGACAGGCGGCCCCGAGGTCCTCGGGATCGAGACGGTCGACGTCGGCGCACCGGGACCCGGCGAGGCGCGCGTTCGCAATACCGCGGTGGGCGTCAACTACATCGACACTTACCACCGCAGCGGCCTCTATCCGCTGCCGCTGCCGAGCGGGCTCGGCACCGAAGGCGCCGGCGTCGTCGAGGCGGTCGGCGCGGGCGTGACCGACATCAAGCCGGGCGACCGCGTCGCGTATTGCGTCGGCCCCGTCGGCGCCTACGCGAGCGAGCGCGTCATGCCGGCCGACCGGCTCGTCAAGCTGCCTGAAGGCATCGGCGAGCGCACCGCCGCGGCGATGATGCTGAAGGGCCTCACCGTGCAATACCTGTTTCGCCAGACGTACCGGCTGTCGCAAGGCGAGACGATCCTGTTCCACGCGGCCGCAGGCGGCGTCGGCCTCATCGCGTGCCAATGGGCGCGCGCGCTCGGCGTGACGATGATCGGCACCGTGGGGTCGGACGCCAAGGCGGAGCTCGCGAAGGCGCACGGCTGTGCGCACACGATCGTCTACACGCGCGAGAACTTCGTCGACCGCGTGAAGGAAATCACCGGCGGCAAGGGCGTGCCGGTCGTGTACGACTCGGTCGGCAAGGACACGTTTCCGGCGTCGCTCGACTGCCTCGCGCCTCGCGGCCTGTTCGTCAGCTTCGGCAGCTCGTCGGGGCCGATCGCCGCGTTCAACCTCGGCATGCTGGGTCCGAAGGGCTCGCTGTACGCGACGCGGCCGACGCTGTTCACCTACGCGGCGAAGCGCGCAGACCTGCTGGCGATGTCCGCTGAGATGTTCGGGCTGGTGCGCGAAGGCAAGATCGAGGCCGACGCGCGCCAGACGTTCGCGCTGAAGGACGCTGCCGACGCGCACCGCGCGCTCGAATCGCGCGCGACCACCGGCGCGACGCTGCTGATTCCCTAGGCGCTGGCCGCGCGGCCTGCGGCGTTGACGAGGTCGCGCGCCGCGTCGGCGAACGCCGTCGCGGAAACGCCGAGCGGCCCGATGCCGCGCGCCACCAGCGCGTCCGCCGCGGCGCCGTGCGCGCAAACGCCGATGCGTAGCGCGTCGGCCGCGTCGATGCGCTGCGCGAGGAGCGCGCCCACCATGCCGGCGAGCACGTCGCCGGTGCCGGCGGTGGCGAGCGCGGGATTGCCCGTCGCGTTGATGTCGTAGCGGCCGTCGGGATGCGCGAGCACGCTGCCCGAGCCCTTGATCACGACGTGCGCGCCGAGCTCGTGCGCGAGCGCGCGTGCCGCGGCACAACGATCGCGCTGGATGCCGGCGACGTCGGTCCCGCGCAGCCGCGCCGCTTCGGCGGGGTGGGGCGTCAGCACGCGCGGCGCATGGCGAGAGCGCAATGCGGCGCGCAGCGCCGCGTCGGCCGCGACGAGGTTGAGCGCGTCGGCGTCGAGCACCAGCGGCGCGGGCGCCGCGATCGCTCGCGCGACCAGCGCGCGTGCCGCCTCCGACTGGCCGAGGCCGGGCCCGACGACCAGCGCATCGGCGCCGGCGAGCGCCGACTCGGCGTCGCGCAGCATGAGCTCGGGAGCCGTCAAGTCGACGCCGGGATGGTCGCTCGAAGCGAAGCCGACGACGACCTTGCCGGCGCCGAGCCGCATCGCCGCGCGCGCGGCGAGAAGGGGCGCGCCCTGCATCCCTTCGGCGCCGCCGATGATTGCGAGCGTGCCGAACGTGCCCTTGTGCGCGTTGCGCGCGCGCCGGTGGAGCACGTCCGGCAATCGTGACGCGATCGCGGGCCAATCGAGCCGATGCCCTTCGGCATGCGCGGCGTCGATCGCGACGTCGAGTCGATGCACGGTGAGCGCGCCCGCGAGCTCGGGACCGGCGGCGGTCAGCAGGCCCGGCTTCAGCGCGATGAACGTCGCCGTGGCATCGGCGCGAATCGCCGGCGCGACCGCGATGCCGGTGTCGGCGTCGAGCCCCGTCGGCACGTCGAGCGCGAGGATCGGCGCGCCGCAGGCGTTGGCCCACGCGACGAGCTCCGCGTGGCGCGCGGCGAGCGGCCGCGCGATGCCGATGCCGAACAGCGCGTCGACGACGAGCGCGGGCTCACCGGCCGGCGGATCGCGGCGCGTCGTCGCGCCCGTGGCGGTGAACGCCTGCCATGCCGCGGCAGCGTCGGCCGGCAGTTTCTTCGCGTCGTCGCGGAATACCACGGCCACGTCGTGGAAGGCGGCGGCGAGGCGCGCGGCGACGACGAATCCGTCGCCACCGTTGTTGCCCGGGCCTGCGAGCACGACGATCGTGCCGCTGCGCGTTGCGAGCATCGCGGCGGCGACCTCGGCCGCGGCGGCGCCGGCGCGCGCCATCAACGGCGCGCCGTGCGCGGCCTTTTCAAGCGCGCGAATCCCGGCGACGCCGAGCACCGGCTCGAGGCGCGAATCCATGCCTGCGATTATAGGCATCGCGACACGGCGAGACGCGCCGCGGGGTGTAGACTTCGCATCCTTTCGAAGGAGGGCTCATGCCAAAAGCCAAGGCCCGCGGCGACGTCCGCGTCGAGCACGATCTGCTCGGCGAGCGCGAGGTTCCCGCCGATGCGTACTGGGGCGTGCACACGCTGCGCGCGCTCGAGAACTTCCCGATCACCGGCGGCGCCGTCGACCAGTGGCCGGAATTCATCCGCGCGCTGGCGCTCGTCAAGCAGGCGGCCGCGCAGACCAATGCCGAGCTCGGCGAGCTCGACGCCGCCAAGGCGAAGCTCATCGTCGCCGCGTGCCGCGAGATCGCCGGCGGCGCGCTGCGCCACGAGTTCGTCGTCGACCAGATCCAGGGCGGCGCCGGCACCTCGACCAACATGAACGCCAACGAGGTGATCGCCAACCGCGCGCTCGAGATCGGCGGTCGCCAGAAAGGCGACTACGCGTTCCTGCACCCCATCGAGCACGTCAACATGGGGCAGTCGACCAACGACGTGTACCCGACGGCGCTGCGCCTCGCGCTGCGCTTCGCGATCGCCGAGCTGTGGACGGCGATGGACGAGCTCAAGCAGGCGTTCGCGGCGAAGTCGACCGAGTTCGAGTCGCTCCTCAAGATCGGGCGCACGCAATTGCAGGACGCCGTGCCGATGACGCTCGGCCAGGAGTTCTCGACGTTCGCGGTGATGCTCGGCGAGGACCAGCAGCGCCTCGCCGAGGCCGGCGCGCTGATCGAGGAGATCAATCTCGGCGCGACCGCGATCGGCACCGGCATCAACACCCATCCCGCGTATGCGCCGCTCGTCACGCGGCACCTGGTCGAGCTGTCGGGCGTCAAGGTCAAGACCGCCGACAACCTGATCGAGGCGACGCAGGATTGCGGCGCGTTCGTGCAGCTCTCCGGCGTGCTGAAGCGCATCGCCGTCAAGCTGTCGAAGACCTGCAACGACCTGCGCCTGCTGTCCTCGGGACCGCGCGCGGGGCTCGGCGAGATCAACCTGCCGCCGGTGCAGGCGGGCAGCTCGATCATGCCCGGCAAGATCAACCCGGTGATCCCGGAAGTCGTCAACCAGGTGGCCTTCGAGGTCATCGGCAACGACATGACGGTGACGATGGCGGCAGAGGGCGGGCAGCTCCAGCTCAACGCCTTCGAGCCGATCATCGGCTACAGCCTGTTCCGCAGCATCCATCACCTGCGGCAGGCGTGCATCGTGCTCGCGCGCCAGTGCGTGACCGGCATCACCGCCAACCGCGAGCACCTCGCCGAGACGGTGAAGAACACGATCGGCATCGTCACGGCGCTCAACCCGTATATCGGCTACGAGAAGTCGTCGGCGCTGGCGCGCGAGGCGCACGCCACCGGGCGCGGCGTCTACGAGCTCGTGCTCGAGAAGAAATGGCTGTCGCAGGCCGACCTCGATCGCATCCTGTCGCCCGACAACCTGACCAAACCGCGGCTGCCGGTGCGCGGCTAGCGAATCGTCGTCGCGGCGACGATTGGAGGCGCGTGTCGTGCGCCCGCCGGCGTGTGGGCGCACGGCCCTCCGCCCCGCGCGGCAGGGCTTTGTAGGTGGCATCGGCGCGGCTTGGCCTTTGCGTCGGCCGAACGTACAATCCGCCCGGTCAGGCAGCCGCCGGGCGCGGGTCCGCGAGAAGGCCCTCCCCGGGAGCCCGTCCCATTTCATTTCCATCAGCGGAGGTAGTTCGATGCGTCAGTCACGTGTATTCGCCACGCTCGCCATGGCGGCGCTGGTCTCGGCGCCGGCATTCGGCCAGGCGCTGACCGGCACGCTCAAGAAGATCCACGACTCGGGAACGATCACCATCGGCCAGCGCGACGCGTCGATCCCGTTCTCGTACTTCGGCAAGGAAGGCAGCGACCAGTCGATCGGCTACTCGGTCGACATCTGCATGAAGGTCGTCGACGCGATCAAGGCGGCGATCAAGGTGCCGAGCCTCAAGGTCCAGTTCACGACGGTGACGTCGGCGACGCGGATCCCGCTGATCGCCAACGGCACGATCGACCTCGAGTGCGGCTCGACGACCAACAACCTCGACCGCCAGAAGCAGGTCGCGTTCACCAACACGTATTTCGTCACCGCCAACCGTTACGTCGCCAAGAAGTCGTCGAACATCAAGACGCTCAACGACCTCAAGGGCAAGACGGTGGTGTCGACGTCCGGCACGACGAACATCAAGTGGCTGACCGAGGAGAACGCCAAGCAGAACCTCGGCATGAACATCGTCGCGGCCAAGGACCACCCCGAGGCGTTCCTGATGGTCGAGACCGGCCGTGCCGTCGCGTTCTTCATGGACGACATCCTGCTCGCGGGCCTCGTCGCCACGTCCAAGGCGCCCGGCGACTACGAGATCGGCAGCGAGGCGTACAGCGTCGAGCCGTATGGCGCGATGATGCCGAAGGACGATCCGGCGTTCGCCAAGGTCGTCGACGACGCGACCGCCAATCTCTACAAGAGCGGCGAGATCAACGCGCTCTACGAGAAGTGGTTCCTGAAGCCGATCCCGCCGAAGGGCATCACGCTCAACGTGCCGATGAGCCCGCAGCTCAAGAAGGCGCTCGCCAACCCGACGGCGAGCGGCGACCCCGCCGTCTACAAGTAGGGCGCGAGGGCACGCTCGAACGAAGCCACGCGACGGGGAGCCACGGCTCCCCGTCGCGCATGACCCGCCGCGCCATCCGCTCCCGACCGATGCCACGATGAACTACCACTGGAACTGGGGGATCTTCTTCGACCTGTCGGAGAACGGCCGCGACACGTGGCTCGCGCTCTTGTTCCACGGGCTCGGCTGGACGCTGTTGACGGCGCTGTGCGCGGGCATCATCGCGCTCGTCGTCGGCTCGGTCGTCGGCGTCGTGCGCACCACGCCCAACCGCTGGGCGGTGCGCATCGGCAACGGCTACGTCGAGATCTTCCGCAACATCCCTCTGCTCGTGCAGTTGTTCCTCTGGTACTTCGTGTTCCCCGAGGTCATTCCGAAGGGCATGGGTGACGCGATCAAGGCGATGCACCCGCCGTGGGCGTCGTTCGTGCCCGCGGTCATCGGCCTGGGCCTCTTCACCTCGGCGCGCGTCGCCGAGCAGGTGCGCGCGGGCATCCAGTCGCTGCCGCGCGGCCAGTCGATGGCCGGCACGGCGCTTGGCCTCACGCTGCCGCAGACGTACCGGTACGTGCTGTTGCCGATGGCCTACCGGATCATCTTGCCGCCGATGACGTCGGAGGTGATGAACCTCATCAAGAACACCTCGGTGGCGCTGACCATCGGCCTGATCGAGCTCACCGCCGCGGCGCGCTCGATGCAGGAGTTCACGTTCCAGGTGTTCGAGGCGTTCACCGCGGCGACGGTCATCTACATCGTCGTCAACCTCGTCGTCGTGACGATCATGCGCTGGGTCGAGCGGCGCGTGTCGGTGCCGGGCTTCATCGGCCCGGCGGTCGCGGGCGGAGGACACTGATGAGCGCGCAGGGCCGACCCATGCGCGCATCAACGACGACGCGCGCGGCGCGGAGGCCCTCCTAGTGGGTGCCTTCGACTTCGAGGTCATCGAGCGCTCGCTCCGGTACCTGTTCTTCGACGGCATGGCGTTCACGCTGAAGCTGACGGCGATGGCCGCGCTCGGCGGCATCTTCTTCGGCACGCTGCTCGCGATGATGCGGCTGTCGTCGCACAAATGGCTGTCGCGGCCCGCCACGGCGTACGTCAACCTGATGCGCTCGGTGCCGCTCTTGCTGGTGATCTTCTGGTTCTACTTCCTCGTGCCGTTCATCGGCGGCTGGATCACGGGCTCCGGCCGGCCGATCCAGGTCGGCGGCTTCGCGTCGTCGGTGATCACGTTCATCATGTTCGAGGCCGCGTACTACTCGGAGATCATGCGCGCCGGGATCCAGTCGATCCCGCGCGGCCAGGTCTGGGCGGGGTACGCGCTCGGCCTCGACTACTGGCAATCGATGGGCAACATCGTGCTGCCGCAGGCGTTCCGCAACATGCTGCCGATCCTCCTCACGCAGACGATCATCCTGTTCCAGGACACGTCGCTGGTCTACGTGCTGTCGATCACCGATTTCCTCGGCGCCGCGTCGAAGATCGCGCAGCGCGACGGCCGGCTGGTCGAGATGTACACGTTCGCAGCACTTGTCTATTTCGTCGTCAGCATCGCGTTGTCGTACTGCGTCAAGCGGCTGCAGCGGCGGATCGCGATCGTGCGCTGACGACCAAGAACCCACGGAGTCCATGCACCCATGCCGATGATCGAGATCCGCGACGTATCCAAGTGGTACGGCGACTTCCAGGTGCTCACCGACTGCACGACGCAGGTCGACAAGGGCGAGGTGGTCGTCGTCTGCGGCCCGTCCGGCTCCGGCAAGTCCACGCTGATCAAGACGGTCAACGCGCTCGAGCCGTTCCAGAAGGGCACGATCACCGTCGATCGCATCACCGTCAACGACCCGAAGACCGACCTGCCGAAGCTCCGCGCGCGCGTCGGCATGGTGTTCCAGCATTTCGAGCTCTTCCCGCACCTCACGGTTCGCGAGAACCTGACGCTCGCGCAGGTCAAGGTGCTGAAGCGCTCTTCGGCCGAGGCGGCGGAGAAGGGCCTCAAGTACCTCGACCGCGTCGGCCTCATCGAGCACAAGGACAAGTTCCCCGGCCAGCTCTCCGGCGGCCAGCAGCAGCGCGTGGCGATCGCGCGCGCGCTGTCGATGGACCCGATCTGCATGCTGTTCGACGAGCCGACGTCGGCGCTCGACCCCGAGATGATCGGCGAGGTGCTCGACGTCATGGTGCAGCTCGCCAAGGGTGGCATGACGATGATGGTCGTCACGCACGAGATGGGTTTCGCCAACAAGGTCGCGCACCGCGTGATCTTCATGGACAAGGGCAAGATCGTCGAGGACGCCACCAAGGACGAGTTCTTCGGCAAGCCGCGCAGCCCGCGCGCGCAGGAATTCCTCGCGCGCATCCTGCACCACTGACCGCGGCGCCCGCCGCGACCGGGGAGGGCGGCATGGACGATCATCGGCTGCTCGGCCGCGACGACCTCGCGGCGATCGAGGCGCGGATCGGCGCCATCGAGTCGCGCACCGGCGCACAGGTCGTCGTTGCCGCGCTCGAGCGCAGCGACCGCTTCCATGGGCTGCGCTGGCGCGCCTATGCGCTCGCCTCGGCGGTCGCCGCCGTCGCCGTGACGATCGCCGACCTGACGCGTCCGGAGTGGGTCACCGCGCACACCGCGATCGTCGCCGCGGCGATCGTCGTCGGCGCGGGACTCGTCGCCGCGCTCGCCGCGACGGGCATCCCGGCGTTCGCGCGGCTCTTCCTGCAGCGCTCGCGCGCGCACGCCGCGGTCAACGCGCGGGCGCGCTCGCTGTTCGTCGAGCGCGAATGCGCGGCGACGCCGCGGCGTAACGCCATCCTGCTGATTGCCTCGCGCTACGAGCGCGTCGCCGCGGTGCTCGCCGACCGCGCGTATCGCGGGCGGATCGACGACGCCGACTGGCAGCGCGTCGTCGATTCGACGACATCGGCGATGGCGAGCGGCGGCGTGCGCGGCGCGCTCGTCGCCGGCCTCGACGCGCTCGAATCGCTGCTCGTCGCCAGGGGCTTCGCGGCGCTGCCCGGCGACGGCAATGCGCTGCCCGATGCGCCGCTGGTGATCGAGGATGCGCCATGACGACGCTCGCGCGCATCACGCATTCGCGATCGCGCGCGCGCGGCGTGCATTCGGGATCGCTCGTGCGCCGCACGCATTCGGGATCGCTCGCGCGCCGCACGCATTCGGGATCGCGCGCGCGCGGCGTGCGTTCGCGATGGATCGCGCGTTCGCGATGGATCGCGCGTTCGCGATGGATCGCCGTCGCCGCGCTTGTCGCCGCCGCGTGGCTCACCGGCGTCACGGTCGCCGCCGATGTGCCGTACCTGACAGGCCGCGTCGTCGACGATGCGGAGATCCTGTCGCCCGCGACGCGCGCGAAGGTCGACCAGGTCCTCGCCGCGCACGAGGAAAAGACCGGCGATCAGGTCGCCGTGCTGACGACGCGCTCGCTCGGCGGCGAGAGCGTCGAGCAGTACGCTCAGGAGGTGTTCGCCGCGTGGAAGCTCGGCCAGAAAGGCAAGGACAACGGCATCCTCGTCATCGTCGCGCCCGCCGAGCACCGGATGCGCGTCGAGGT
>JAICUU010000315.1 GCA_025935675.1 Burkholderiales bacterium | reverse complement strand
CCGATTCGGGCGCCTCCCCATGCTCGACGTTCGGCGAACCGGGGGTCGCGCATGCGGCCAGCGCGCGCAACGTCGGAATGCGTCCATGGCCGGGGACATCGCGGCCCGCCGTCTGCGTCGCCTGCAGCGCGAGCCACGGCGCGAGGAACAAGAGCTCGTCGCGGCATTGCGTGCATTGCGACGCAAGCGCCTGCGCCCATGAGCGGCTGCGATCGTCGGGGCCGGCGGGAGCGCCGGCAAAGTGCGCGTCGATCGAGGCTGCGGCCGCGGCAAGCCGCTCGATGCGAGACCACCCCTGCGCCAGCGTCGCCGCTGCGCCATCGGCCGGCTCGGCAAGCATGCGCGCGAAGTCCGTTACCACGGCGGGGACAGCACCGTCGATGACGTCGACCAGCGCATGGAACGTGTCGTCGAGACCCTCGAGCCAGCGTCGATTGAGCACGGGGGCGTCGCAAAGCGCCGCGAGCCCGGGGCGCAGCGTCAACAGATGGCCGGCGAGATTGCCGCTGTCCACCGTGGAGACATAGCGCGGAGCGAGCGGCGCGCGCGTCCTCGTGTCGTACCAGTTGTAGAAATGGCCGCGGAAGCGCTCGAGCGCCTCCATCGAGCCCAACGCATCCGCCGTGCGCACGACGAGCTGCCCGGTCGTCAGGTAGCCGAAGTCATGCGCGGCCAGGTTCGCCAGGAGCGCCAATCCCATGTTGGTGGGCGAGGTCCGATGCGCAATGCCGGTCGGCGGATGCTCCTGCAGGTTGTCGGGCGGCAGCCAGTTGTCCTCAGCACCGACACAGGTCTCGAAGTACGTCCACGTCCTGCGCGCGAGCGAGCGCAGGAAGCGCGTCTGCGCGCTCGTCATCCGCGCGACGGGTCGCCCGCGCGGACGGCTCAGCCACCAGGCGAGCGCAGGCGAAGCCGCCCACAGCAGCAGGATCGGCGCCGCCACCGGCAGCGCCGCGGGATGGCGGAAGGCGAGGCCCGCCACCGCCAATGCCGCAAGGCCGGGCGCGACCGCCATCGCGCGATACGACGCGGCGAGGCTGCGGCGATTGCGCTGTTGCAACGCGCGTTCCACCGCGCTGGAAGGATCCCACTCGAGCAGGCGCCGGCGCGTGACCAGCATCCGTCCGACGGTGCGCGCCATCGCATCGAGGCTGTAGAAGGCCTCGTGCGGCAGGAAAGCGAGCGCGACGAGCGCCCTGACGACGCGCTGCCACGCGTTGCGCGCCGCGCCCACGACGTGCTGCGCGAGCGTCGTCTCGAGCGGCTTGTGCGCGAGATCGGACATCGACGTGACGATGGCCGGCGCGAGTAGGATCGCGAGAACGATCGCGGTCCACGGCCACGCCGGCGACAGCACGCTCCATCCGAGCAGCAGCAGCAGCACGAGCGCCGGGGGCACCAGGCTGCGCCGCAGGTTGTCGACGAGCTTCCATTGCGACAGCATCGACAGCGGATTGCGCTCGCGGCGTCCGTCGGGGCCGGGCACCTGGCGGCGCAGCCATCCGAGGAGTTGCCAGTCGCCGCGGATCCAGCGTCGCCGCCTCGCCACGTCGGCCGCGTAGCTCCCGGGAAAGGGCTCGACCAGCTCGACGTCGCTCAGGAAGCCTGCGCGCGCATAGCAGCCTTCCAGCAGATCGTGGCTCAGCACGCGGTTCACGGGGAATCGTCCCTTGAGCGCGCGCTCGAACGCATCGACGTCGTAGATCCCCTTGCCGATGAACGAGCCTTCGCCGAACACGTCCTGGTAGACGTCCGAGACCGTGCGCGTGTAGGGGTCGATCCCCGACTCGCCGCCGCACAGGCGCGCGTAGCGCGTGGCGTTGGTGCTCGGCAGGCTCGCCGACACGCGCGGCTGCAGGATGCCGTAGCCGCCGGTGACGACCTCGCGGCTCGTGTCCTTGCCCGCCTCGTCGAAGCATGCGGCGTTGAGCGGGTGCGCCATCGCGCCGACGAGCTGATGCGCCGCATCGCGCGGCAGCTCGGTATCGGTATCGAGCGTGATGACGTACCTGACCTCGCCCAGCACGCGTGTCGCGCCGACGATGCGCGAAAAGCCGCCGGCATCGCCGCCCCGCAGCAGCGCGTTGAGGTCGCCGAGCTTGCCGCGCTTGCGCTCGTGGCCCATCCAGCGGCGCGCACCGGGGTTCCATTGACGAGGGCGGTGAAAGAGGTAGAACGTGGTCGTCGGCGGCGCATCGGCGAGCTCGCCCGCGGACCCGTCGCCCGGCGGCTGCACCGCAGGCGCGCCCGAGCCGTAGGTCCGGTTGAGCGCGACGATCCCGTCGGCGACGCGCTGCAGGAGGAGCAGGTCGGTGGGTAGCGTCTCCTGCGCGGCATCGGGAAAATCGGTCAGGAGGCCGAAGTGAAGGCGCGCATCGCGATTGGCGAGGAACCGCACTTCGAGCCCCTCGAGAAGGTCGTCGACCCCCTGGGCGGTGGTGAGCATCGTCGGCACGACCACCAGCGTGCGCGCGTGTGCGGGAATGCCCGCGGAGAAATCCATCCGCGGCAGCGACTCCGGCCGCGCGACCATCGCGGCGATCCAGTTGACGAGCGTCACGGCGAGCTGGCTCGACGCCAGCAGCGAAAGCGCCGCGACGATCGCCAGCACCGGCCGATCGGCACCGGCGACGGCGGCTTGCGCGACGAGGGCCGCCGTGACCGCCGCGACGATGACGGCCATCGAGCCGAGGTAGATCGGCAACGGATACCGGCTCCCGAAGCGCCGCAGGGTCGCCGCGGTGGTGGCTCCGACTTGGGCGGCACGCTCGAGGTCGGGCAGCCCCTTGTCGATCAGGTGGAAGCCCACGTGCGCGGAGCGATCGCCGGCGCCCCGGGCGAGCGCGCACGCACGCGCCGCGTCGACCGCCTTGCGCGCGACGTCGGCCTCCGAGCAGCGGCCGTCGCTGGCGACCCGCTCGATCACGTGGCGATATCGATCGCGTGTGGCGAATTCCATCGCCGCGTAGATGCGCGGCGGATCCTCGCGCAGAATCGTGTCGACCACGCTCGCCGCCTCGACGAAATCGCGCCAGTCGATCGCGGCGAGCGCCCGCAGGCTGCCGATGCTGTTGCTG
>JAICUU010000074.1 GCA_025935675.1 Burkholderiales bacterium | reverse complement strand
GTCTCGCCCATCGGCCCGACGCATCCGCAATCGTTGCAGACAATGGCATAGTCCGGTAGCGAGCTCGTCGGCATCGTGGCGAGGTCGAGCTGGCTGTCGTCCTCGTTGCAACAGGGGCAGGGCTTCATGCCCGCATCTTGCCGCTAGCGCCGGGCGCGCCGCAATGGTGTTTTGTGCATTGACGAGCGACGCCGACTGCGATAGCGCGGTGCTGCGTCCTCCTGTCGCCCGGAAACTAATCGACGCGTGGTTCGGAGGTGCGCTTGCGCGGCGAGACCCTGCCCGCGGCAGGCTTGACGTCGGTCTTCTCGACCGCGTCGATGGTGGCGTTGCGGATATCCATCCGATGGCCGCATTTCGGGCACGGGATGAGTCGCTCCGTAGCATCGGCCATCGCGTGCTCGGACACGCGGCTGCAGATGCTGCATTGAGCCATGACCCACACTGCGCCGGTGCTGGCGACGCGTATGCGAATGCGCTCCATGATCGCTCCTTGCGCCTCGTCGGGCGCTCTGGGCGAAAATTGTAGGAACGCTTAGCCTACGTTTCAAGGCCTGCTACGATGCCGCATATCCATACGGTATCGGCATGCGGGCGACGGTCAGACGGCGGTACGAGCGAGGGCGTCTACTGCCGGACCGCGAGTACGCCAACGTTCCGACCGTCACCGGCGACCTGATGATCGCTTGGCGCAGCCAGCATGACCGCGGCCGTGCCATCTCGTTCGCCCAAGTCAGCGCCATTGTCGGTCGCGGTGTCGTCGGCGATCCGATCATTCCCGACCTTCAGGCGCCGCAGCTTATCGGCCTCCACGGCAACGGGATGTCGCTCGTCGGCACCGAGATCATCAACGGCATGGAGTACGCGCAGGCGTGGATCGTGTCGGTTGACGTTGTGCCGACGCCGTATTAGCCGGCGCTGCTATCTTTTGCGGCGACACGCAAGGAATGCAACTGATATTCCCGTGACGATCAGCGCAACTACGGCGAGGAGGTCCCAAAACGAGACATACACCAACGCGCCCGAAAGCTTCCAAGCGAAGACCTCTCCATGGGCCGAATCCGGCAGCGCTGGACGACGCTGTCCCAGATATCGCATCAACAGGCTTGCGGAAAAGACGATCGCGATGCCGATGAAGAGCATCCATCGTGGCAATGCCCAACGCCGCGCGTTCGGGCTCAATGATTGCTCTCTCGAATTGACCGACAAGGGCCTTTACTCCAATGGCGGGCGTGTCTGCATTGTAAGGCGGTGGCTAGGCGGCGCATGAGATAAGTGCGCACCGCAGTCATCAGATCTCGTTAGAGTTCAAACTGCGCAAGGTAATTCATTCGGGAACGCACATTCCAACGCCGAGCGGACCATAGCCTTCCGGGGTCCAGCTCAGCAGATCGCCGGTCATCAAGGCTCGCGTATCCAAGCCGGTCATGTACCGATGATTGACGTTGGGACCTCCATTGTATGCACGATAGAGCGGCGACGTGCCTGCCGGGCACGCGCCGCTTGCAGCGTTCGGTTGCAAGACGCCAAACGCATCCATCGTCTCTAGCGTCCAGAGACCAGGGAACCGTGTCGGGATCGCATTGCACTCCTGAGGGAATGCCGAATAGAAGTGCGTGTTGAACCCTGCGTCCGGCGTTGTAAAGTATCGGCATACCGGCGCCGCGTTTGCGATGGGCGTGCCCGGCGGGTAGACCCAAAACGAACGCCCCGTCCGCACCCATGGTGGGAATTGCCCGGCATCGAGCGCGTGGATCTCTGCTGGGATCGCCGTCACGAAAAAGTGCAATAGATCGCGATCGATGTACTCGACGGCGAGCACAGTTCCCGACACAGTTTGCGGAGGAATCGCTTGGGCTGTGAAGTCAAATAGCTCGAGTGGTAGCGTCGACTGAGCGTCCGCAGGACCGACCTGTAACTGGCCTCCAGTGGGGAGCGCGATGTGCGGCGTGAACGTAATTACCACCGAACACGACGAGTGTGCTGCGACATTCCCGCAACCCACCGTACTGTAGTGAAGACTATTTTCGCCCTGAGCACGTTGCGCGTAGCACTCCGTCGGCCAAGGGCCGTGCGATGTATCGAAATTTGGATAGATGGCATCGCAGTCCGTAAGCTGTCCACCATCGACAAAAACGCCAATCGCGGTGGCGCTATCCGTCGTATTGGTGAGGGTTATAACCGTTTGCGTGGACTGCCCGACTTGCGCGGGGCCAACTACTATTGGCAGGGGGCTTACCGTGATGGGAGTTTGCGCAGCAGCACAAGGTGCGAAGAACGCGGCAACCAAGAGCGCAAAAGCACGGTAGCCGTGAAAGATACCTAAAGCTGATGAGCGCGCCATGTTCCCCTCGTCTGCATGAACGTGCAGCGACTCTAGCACCGCGGCGACCGGCGGCGTAGGAGGAATGCTTGCGCGGTCGCGAAACGCTTACGCAATGGCGGGCAGCAGGGCCTTGCGCACATGGGCGCGCGTCGGCATCGGCCTGCCGCCTTGATACGTCTCGTCGATTTCCCGCTGCGAACGGCGGGCCGCGTTCGCTCGTGCAGAGGGGGAGCACCCACTTAGGAGAACCTACCGCGTGCGATGAGTCGGCCGCTTAGCGGACTTCTTACCGACGACGCGCAACTTGGGGCGTTGCTCGATGGCGGGCTCGAGTTTGGCCGACAACGACGCATTGAGGGCGTTCGCGAGTGCCGCTTCCCCGCTCACCAATTCGTCCCACGCAAGCGTCAGTCCCTTGCGCCGGCCTTTGGCCGCGAGGACGAGCGACTCGGGGGTGATCGTCAACGTGTAGTCGGCACCGCCGATGCGAATCTCGCGTTTCAGGGTTCCGCTGAGCTTCGTCGTCATCGCCTAACTATCAGCCGGTTAAGAGTCGCAACCTTGCACGCTTGCCACATGCAGGATGCGACCAATACCCGGTCGGGTCTATTTTCAATACCCGGCGAGAGTGGCCGCTAACCCCAAAAGGCAAGCGCTGTTGGCTCCCCGACCTGGGCTCGAACCAGGGACCTGCGGATTAACAGTCCGTCGCTCTACCAACTGAGCTATCGGGGAATTGGGCGGCCCAACTGACGTGCATGGGCCGAGACAAGCGCGCGATTATAGCTTTTTGGGCGCGTTCGGGTCAATCGAGGCCAACGGCGCGGCCGCGGGCGGTTTGGGACGCGCGGACTCGCTCACATGCGGCGCCGCGAGCCGCAGGTAATGAAGCATGCTCCACAGCGTCAGTAGCGCCGCGATCCACAGCGCGACCGTGCCGACCCACGGCGTCGACACGCCTGGAATCACCGGCTCCCACAACAGCAACGCGATGATCGCGACCATCTGCGCGGCAGTCTTGACCTTGCCGATGAACGCGACGGCGACGCTCGTCGACTTGCCGAGCTGTGCCATCCATTCGCGCAGCGCCGAGATCGCGATCTCGCGGCCGATGATGATGATCGCGAGCCAGCTGTCGGCGCGGCCGAGCTGCACCAGCATGATCAGCGCCGCTGCGACCATCAGCTTGTCGGCGACCGGATCGAGGAACGCGCCGAACGCGCTCACCTCGCCCCATCGCCGCGCCAGGTAGCCGTCGAGCCAGTCGGTGATTGCGGCGAGCGCGAACACGACCATCGCCAGCCAGTTCTGCATCGCCGGCGACAGCCATCCGTCGGGCAGGTAATAGACGCCGACGAAGACCGGGATCAGCACGATCCGCAGCCACGTCAGCGCGATGGGAATGTTGAAGGTCACGGCCGGGTCGATCGCGCTTCGCCCGGCTTCGCGTGTCACGCCAGTCGGGCGGGGGGTCATTCTAACCCGCTCGGCGCCCTTGACCTTGCGGGCCACGGCGATGCGCGCGCGCTGCGACATGCGGCGAAGGCCGCCGCCGCTGCTTCACAAACGGGGACTTCGGACGACGCCGTTGTCGTGGGCCGCGCGGACGACGCCGTTGTCGTGCGCCGCGCCCGTCAACCGCGCATCAGGGCTTCTTGACCCACGCGATGCAATAGCCGTTCGGGCTGATCGTGCCTTCGACGACCTTGCAGCTCGCCGGTGCCTCGAATTGGAGGCATTCGCTGCACTTCTTGTCGCCGCTCGGCTTGTCCTGGTAGTGCATCGCCTGCTTGCTCGCCTTCTGCTGTGCCATCGCGCTGCGCGCCGTCATCGCGCCCGCGGCGAGGCCCACGCCCGCGCAGGCGGCGGCACGCAGCAGCGAGCGGCGTGACAGCTGCCGGTCTTCGTTCATCGGAATTCTCCTTGCGCAAGATCAACGGTGCCGGCAATTCGGCACCGCGCTTCTTGATGACCGTGCGCGCGACGCGAAGGTTCCGCGAGCAATGGCGCGCGCGGTCGACGACTCGCCGCCCGAGAGCATCCGTGCTCTCGGCGTCCCGGGGATCGCGCATGCTAGATTTGCGCGACGGCCGATGCAGCGAAGGCTGCCTCTTCGCGCGACCGACCGATGACGACGCCACGCATGCCCGCCCGCGTAACGCAGCCCCCCCGATGACGGCGATCACCGACGCGCGCTGGCACGCGCTGCGCATTTCCCCGAAGACCACGTGGTGCTTCGTCGAGCTCGTCGACGACCAAGGACGCATCGGCATCGGCGAGGCGACGCTGAACGGGCGCGAGCGGCTCGTGCACGATGCATTCGCGCGCCTGTCCTGTCCGCTCGCCGGAAGGTCGGCCGGTGGCATCGACTGGTCGTCCGCGCGCAAGGTCGCATCGACGCTCGCCGAGTTCGCGGCGATCTCGGCACTCGACCAGGCGACGCGCGACCTCTCCGCGCGGCAACGCAACGCCAGCGTCGCGACCACGTTGGGACCGATCCTGCGCGAGTCGATCCCGGTCTACGCCAACATCAACCGCGGCACGCTCGACCGCTCGCCGGCGGGCTTCGCGCTGCGCGCACGTGACGCAGTCGTCGACGGCTTCGCAGCGATCAAGGTCGCGCCGTTCGACGAGGTGGCGCTCCACGGTGACGCGACGCTTGCGATCGACACCGACGCGCTTGACGCCGGACTCGCACGGATCGTCGCCGTGCGGGAGGCGGTCGGCCCTGCGGTCGACCTGATGGTCGACTGCCATTGGCGACTCAACCTCGCGGCCGCGCAGCGCGTGCTCGCCGCGCTCGACGCCTGCAAGCTCTACTGGCTCGAGTGCCCGGTACCCGAAACGCCCGAGATGCTCGACACGATCCGGGCGATCCGTCGCGACGCCAACGCGCGCGGCGTGCGCCTCGCCGGTTGCGAGGAGATGCGCCGCCTCGACGGCTTCATGCCGTTCATCGAAGCCGGCGCGTACGACGTGATGATGCCCGACGCGAAGTACGTCGGCGGCCTCGACGAGATGCTGGCGGTCGCCGGCGCGCTGGCGCGCCACGGGATGTCGTTCTCGCCGCACAACCCGAGCGGGCCCGTCTGCCACGCGGCGAGCGTGCAGGTGTGCGCGGTCGCGCCGACGCTCGATCGCCTCGAGATGCAATACGCGGAGACGCCGCTGTTCGACGCGATCGTCGGCGGCCACGCGCCGCGCGCGGTGGACGGTGCGATCGCGCTGCCGCGCGGCCCCGGCTTCGGCGTCACGCTCGATGAGCGCCTGGCGCGCGAGCTGGCGGGCGGCTGAACGCGAATTCGCGCCATGCTCCCCGTCATTCCCGCGGAAGCGGGAATCCAGACGTAACGTGGCAATGGCCTCTGCAGTTCCATGGCGCAGCGCCACGGCTGGATTCCCGCATCCGCGGGAATGACGCCGCGCCATGCTCGCCGTCCTTCCACAGAAGCGGGAATCCCGACGTAACGTGGCAAATGCCCTCTGCAGTTCCATGCCGAATCGTCACGACTGGATTCCCGCATCCGCGGGAATGACGGGAGTCAGTGCAGCTGCGCGTAGATGCGCTGCGCCAGCGCGCGGCTGATCCCCGGCACCCGTGCGAGATCGTCGACGCTCGCCGCCACCACGCCGCGCAAGCCGCCGAAATGCGCGAGCAGCGCCTTGCGGCGCGTTGCGCCGATGCCGGTGATCTCCTGCAGCGTCGACGTCGTGCGCGCCTTGCCGCGGCGCGCACGATGTCCCTGGATCGCAAAGCGGTGCGCCTCGTCGCGGATCTGCTGCAGGAGGTGCAGGCCCGCGTTGTCGGCGGGCAGGTTGAGCACGTCGTCGCGGTCGGGAAACACGATGTCCTCGAGGCCGGGCTTGCGCTCCGGTCCCTTGGCGATGCCGATGACCGGCACGCCGTGCAGCCCCTGCTCCATCAGCACCTCGGACGCGATCGCGACCTGCCCCTTGCCGCCGTCGATGACGAGGAGGTCCGGCGCGGGGAATTCTCCCGAGGCGACACGCGCATAGCGGCGCGACAGCGCCTCGCGCATCGCGGCGTAGTCGTCGCCGCCCTGCGCGGGCGCGACGTTGAACTTGCGGTATTCGCTGTTGCGCATCGCGAGCTTGTCGAACACCACGCACGATGCGACTGCCGCTTCGCCCATCGTGTGCGAGACGTCGAAGCACTCGATGCGCTGCGCGGTCGGCGGCAGGCCGAGCGCGTGTTGAAGCGCGGCGAGGCGGTCCTCCTGCGTCGCCTTCTGCGCGAGCCGCTGCGCGATCGCCAGCGTGGCGTTCTGCGTCGCCATCGTCAGCCACACGCGCCGCTCGCCGCCGGGATTGCGCACGATATCGACCTTGCGCGCCGCTTGCGAGGACAGCACCTCGGCGAGCGCGTCGGTGTCCTCGGCGTCGGGCACGACGATCGTCGGCGGCACCGGCCGCTCGAGGTAATGCTGGCCGAGGAACGCCGCGACCACGTCCTCGATCGCCACGCCGTCGGCGTGCTGCGGAAAGAACGTGCGGTCGCCGACGTGGCGGCCACCGCGCACCATCACGACGTTGACCGCCGTCAGGCCACGCTCCGACACGCTCGCAACCACGTCGACGTCGCCGGCGGTCGCGCTCTCGACGAACTGGCGCGACTGCAGCTGGTTGAGCCGCGTGATCTTGTCGCGCACGCGCGCGGCGCGCTCGAACTCGAGCGCCGCGCTCGCCGCCTCCATCTGCTGCTGGAGCTGCGCGAGCACGGCGTCGGTCTTGCCCTGCAGGAACAGCGTCGCCGACTCGACATCGGCGCGATAGTCGGCTTCGCCGATGTGGCCGACGCACGGCGCCGTGCAGCGCTGGATCTGGTAGAGCATGCACGGCCGCGAGCGGTTGGCGAACACCGAGTTCTCGCAGACCCGTAGCATGAACACCTTCTGCAGCAGCGCGATGCCCTCGCGCACCGCCCCGGCGCCGGGAAACGGCCCGAAATAGCGGTTGTCGCGGTCGAGCGTGCCGCGGTGGAAGCGCAGCTGCGGGAACTGTTCGCCGGTGATGCAGATGTACGGATAGCTCTTGTCGTCGCGGAACAGGATGTTGTAGCGCGGCTCGAGCGCCTTGATGAGGTTGTTCTCGAGCAGCAGCGCCTCGCCCTCCGAGCGCGTCACCGTCGTCTCCACGCGAGCGACCTGCGCGACCATCGTCGCGATCCGCGCCTCGTGCGTCGACTTCTGGAAGTAGCTCGACACGCGCTTCTTCAAGTCGCGCGCCTTGCCGACGTAGAGCGCGCCGCCTTCGACGTCGAACATCCGGTAGACGCCCGGCCGGTTCGGCAGCGAGCGCAGGAGCTCAGGCGCGTCGAAGCCCGGCACGCCTTCGCCGACCTCGGCGGTCTTCTGATTGATGCGCGAGACCTTGGTCATCGCGTGGGGGCGCCTGCGGCGCGGCGCGCGGCCGGCGCGACACTCCGCCGCTCGGCGAGCCAGGCGACGATGGCCACGAACACCGCGTCGAACATCGCCGGCGTCAGCCGGCGGGTGTTGGTGTTGTAGCGGCTGCAGTGGTAAGAGTCGAAGAGCGCGTGGCCGGCGACATCGTGGCGCTCGCCGTGCCTGAACGGGAAGGCGCTGCGGCGCGCACCGAGCGCGCGCAGCGCCGCATCGTGCGCAATGCGCCCCAGCGCGAGCACCGCGGTGCCGGCCGGCAGCTGCATCAGGTCGGCGGCAAGATAGGCGTTGCACGCGTCGATCTCGGCTGGCAGAGGCTTGTTGCCCGGCGGCAGGCACTTGACGGCGTTGTTGATCCGGCAATCCGTCAGCATGAGACCATCGTCGCGCGACGTCGACACGGGCGCCGACGCGAAGCCGTGCCGATACAGCGTCTCGTACAGCAGGATGCCCGCGTAGTCGCCGGTGAAGGCCCGGCCGCTCGCGTTCGCGCCGTGCATGCCCGGCGCGAGTCCGACGATGACGAGCCGCGCCTCCGCATCGCCGAACGGGGGCACCGGTTGGCACCAGTAGTCCGGATGCTCGGCGCGCACCGCGTCGAGGAAATCGGCGAGCCGCGCGCAGCGCCGGCAGCCCGGATCGTACGTGGCGGACGCCGCGAGTCCGGGCACAATGGCGGTTTTTTGTCGGGCGGGCATCGCGACGTCCGATTTTAATGGAAGCGCCGGGCGCCGCCGTTGACCGCGCCCGCGGCACATCGACAGTGGCTCACCTCCCGCACCTCGAGATCCTCACGCACCGCGCGCGTACCGCCGCGACACGCGCGGCGTCGCAAAAACGCGCAGCGGTGCTGTTCGTGCACGGCGGCTACTGCGACGCATGGTGCTGGCAGCCGCACTTCCTGCCGTGGTTCGCGGCGCGCGGCCACGATGCGTACGCGGTGTCGCTGCGCGGGCACGGCGGCAGCGAGGGCCACGAGACGCTGTTCGGTGCGGGCCTCGACGACTACGCTTCCGACGTGCTGCGCGCGATGCGCGAGATCGGCGGCGCGCCGGTGCTGGTCGGCCACTCGCTGGGCGCGGCGGTCGTCGAGCGGATCGTCGCGCGTCACGCGCTGCGCGGCGCGGCGCTGGTCGCGCCGTTGCCACCCTCCGGCCTCGTGTCGATCGCGTCGCGGATGATGATCGAGCGCCCGGATTACCTGATGCAGATGGCGCGCTTCAACCGCGCCGATTTCGCGACCGACGTGCTGTCGACGTTGCGGCCGTTCTATTTCACCGACGACGTCGATCCCGAGCTCTTGCGCGAGGCGGGTCGGCACTTCTGGCCGGAGTCGTCGCGCGCGCTGTTCGAGCTCACGTTGCGCGTGCCGTCGTCGTCATCGAGCGCGCAATCGACGCCGCTGTGCGTGCTCGGCGCCAGCGGCGACGCGATCTGCCGCCCGGACGACGTGCGCGCCGCCGCCGCGCAGCATGGCGTGCAGGCGACGATCGTCGACGGGCTCGCGCACATGCTGATGCTGGTGCCGGGATGGGAGCGCGCCGCGGCGCCGCTCGCCGCGTGGCTCGACACGCTGGACTGAGCGCCCTCAGTTGGCGGCGGCGGTCGCGACAGCCGCTTGGGCCTCGACGTAGGCGAGGAATTCGCGGGCCGGCATCGGCTTCGCCGCCCAGAATCCCTGGAAGCAATGGCAGCCGCGTGCCTCGAGGAAGGCGAGCTGCTCCCGCGTGCCCACGCCCTCGGCGACGACCTTGAGGCCGAGGCCGCGCGCGAGGCCGATGATCGCCTCGGTGATCGCCGCGTCCTGCGGGTCGGTCTCGAGGTCGGCGATGAACGAGATGTCGATCTTGAGCGTGTCGATCGGGAAGTGCTTCAGGTGCGTCAGCGACGAGTAGCCGGTGCCGAAGTCGTCGATCGCCACGGTGAAGCCGCCGCTGCGGAGCTCGTGGAGCACCTTGCGGATCGCGTCGAGGTCGTGCAGCAGGCTCGTCTCCGTGACCTCGAGCTCGATCCAGCCCGGCTCGCAGCCCGCGTCGGCGACGATCTGCGCGATCTTCTGCGCGAGATCCTCGCGATAGAACTGGCGCGCCGACAGGTTGACCGAGACGCTGAGCGGAAGGCCCGCGGCGCGCCATTCGTGCACCTGCGCCGCCGCCGCGCGCAGCACCCATTCGCCGAGCGTGTGGATGAGGCCCGATTCCTCGGCGAGCGGGATGAACACGTTGGGCGGCACGTTGCCGTGCTCCGGGTCGTTCCAGCGCAACAGCGCCTCGGCGCCGACGACGCGATGCCCGTCGATGCGCAGCACGGGCTGGAAGTGCAGCTCGAGCTTGCCGTCCTTGAGCGCGGCGCGCAGCGCGGTCTCGAGCGTGTGCTGGCGCAGCCGGTGCTCGGCGAGGCTCGAATCGAGGAACTGGTAGGTGTTGCGGCCGAGGTCCTTGCTGCGGTACATCGCCACGTCGGCGTGCTTGAGCAGCTCCTCGGGGTCGTCGGAATCGTCCGGGTAGACGGCGATGCCGATCGACGACGTCACGTAGATGTCGTGCTCCTCGACGCGGAACGGCTGCGCGATCGCGTCGAGCAGCTTCTGCGCGATGCGCCCGAGCACGGTCGGCTCGTCGAACTCCTCGACGATCACCATGAACTCGTCGCCGCCGAGGCGCGCGAGCAGGTCGGTCTCGCGCAGCGCGCCGGACAGCGCCGACGACACGTGCTTCAGGAGCTCGTCGCCGATCCGGTGGCCCAGCGTGTCGTTGACGTTCTTGAAGCGGTCGAGGTCGATGAACAGCACGCCGACGCGACGTCCGGCGCGCTTCGCCTGCGCAATGGCCTGCGTCAGGCGCTCGTGCAGCAGCAGGCGGTTCGGCAGCCCGGTCAGCGCGTCGCGCGTCGCCATGTACTGAAGCCGCTCCTCCGCCTGGATGCGCGAGGAGACGTCCTGCACGAACGACAGGATCGACTCGATGTCGTTGCCGTCGCCGACCAGCGCCGAGTGGTACCACTCGCACCAGATCGTGCTTCCGTCCTTGCGGTGGTTGCGGGTGAGCGACGTCGCGCGCGGCGACAGGCCCGACATCAGGCGTCCCGCCAGCGTGACCATCGTGTCGAGGTCGCCCTCGTGCATCAGCACGTTGTCGGTGAGCGACATGCCGAGCACCTCGTCGGTATCCCAGCCGAAGATCTTCGTCGCCTGCGGCGACCAGCGCACCAGCCGGAACTCCTTGTCCCACTCGAGCACCGCGAGCGGCGTGTTGCTGATGTGCGACGACAGCATCCAGTTGGCGCGGGTCAGTGCGTCCTCGTTGCTCTTGGCGTCGTGCACGTCGGTATGCACGGCGTAGATGCCGGCGACGTTGCCCTCGTTGTCGCGGTTGGGCGCGTAGTGCACCGCCTCCCAGCGCCGCGCGCCGTCGGGCTGCGGCAGCTCGAGCTCGGTCGACACCGTCTCGCCGCGCAGCACGCGCTCGAAGATCGGCTGCAGGATCGCGAAGCGCTCGGGGCCGGCGACGTCCTCGACGTGGCGCCCGGTGAGCTCCCGGCGCGACTCGCCGATCCACGCCTCGTCATGGCCGTTGACGAAGCGGTAGCGGTAGTCGCGGTCGATGTACGACACGCGCGCCGGCACGTTGTCCATGATGAGCCGCAGCTCGGCCTCGGAGGCGCGCAACGCCTCCTGCGCCTGCTTGAGGCCATGGATGTCGTTCATCAGCACGAACGCGCCGTGGATCTCGCCCGACGCGCCGCTGTCCGGCACGACGCGGATCGTCATCCAGCGGCGCACGCCATGCGCGCCCGGCACGAGACGGTCGAACGACGTCGACTCGCCCGTCAGCGCGCGCGCCACCATCGCCTGCGCGCTGTGGTAGATCGCGTGGCCGACGACGTCACGGAGCTTCAATTCGCCGATGTTCTGCGCGACGAGCCCGAAGTACTGCAGGAACGTGCGGTTGACGTAGTGGCAGGTCTCGTCGCGGTCGATGTACGCCACCGGCGCCGGCACGCCGTCCATGATCGCGCGAAGCTGCGACTCGCGCGCGGCGAGCGCGTCCTGCGCCTGCTTCAAGTCGGTGATGTCGTGGCCGGCGATGTACTCGCCCTTGATCGTGCCGTCGAAGTTGACGTCGGGCACGCAGCGCACGCGGATCCAGCGCACGCGGCCCTGCGCGTCGATCACCTCGCGCTCGTAGGTGGTCGCCTCGCCGACGTACGTCTGGTCGCGCAGCGGGTCGAGCGCCATCGTCGCGGCGAGCGCCGGCACCTCCTCGGTGCGGTTGCCGATGACGTCGGTGTAGGCGAGTCCGAACAGGTTGACGAACGACTCGTTGACGAACACGTAGCGGCGCTCGGCGTCGAGGTAGACGACCGGCTCCGGGATGTTGTCGGTGAAGAGCCGCAGCTGCTCCTCGCGCGCGGCGAGCGCCTGCTCGGTCAGCTTCAAGTCGTGGATGTCGTACTCGGTGCAGTACAGGCCGCGCACGCGGCCCGTTGCGTCGAGGTCGGGCGCCATCCGGCCGTGCATCCAGCGCCGCTCGCCGGTCGGCGTCTTGGCGATGCGCTCGTACTCGACGTTCTCGCCCATCTGCGCGCGCTTCAGCACCGGCCGCAGGAAGCCCGCCACGTCCTGCGGCAGCACGTCGCTCGGCGTCGCGCCGAGGATCTCGTGCTGCAGCCGGCACGCCCAGTTGGCGAACGCCTGGTTGACGAACGTGTAGCGCAGGCTGCGGTCGAGGTACGCGATCGGGCCGGGGATGTTGTCGGCGAAGAGCTTCAACTGCGCCTGCTGCGACTTGAGCGCGTCGCGCACGCGCACGTCGTCCTCGATGTCGTTCATCACCGCGAAAACGCCGCCGACGCGCCCGCCCATCTCGCGGTCGGGGAACAGCGTCACGCGCACCCAGCGCAGCTCGCCGTCGAACTTGCGCTCGCGCCGCTCGTACGACACCGTCGCGCCGACCAGCGCGCGGTCGATGTAACCCTGCATCTCGGTCAGCGCATCGGCTGGCAGGAAGTCGCGCAGCGGATGGCCGAGGAGGTCGTCGGCGGGAATGCCAAGCCAGTCGGCGAACGGCTTGTTGCCGAAGCGCAGCTTCTGCTGGCGATCGAAATAGAGAATCGGCAGGCCGACGCTGTCGGTGACGAGCCGCAGCCGGTGCTCGCGCTCGCCGGCTTCGAGCTCGAGGCGCTTCAGCTGGTCGACGTCGGTATAGGTGATGAGGAAGCCGCGCACATGGCCTTGCGCGCTGCGGTCGGGGTAGTAGTCGACGCGGATCCAGATGCCGCCGCGCACCGTCGAGAAGAGCTGGCGCTCGTAGCCCGTGCGCTCGCCGCCGATCGCCGCCTCGACGTACGCGTGGTAGAGCTGGTAGAGCTCCCGGCCGAGCACCTCGATGACCTCGCGGCCGACGATCTCGTCGACGCGCTTGCCGAGCCAGTCGGCGAACGCCTTGTTGGCGAACTGGTAGCGCTGGTCGCGATCGACGTAGGCGATCGGCAGTCCGATCGCGTTGAGCTTGCGCTGCGACAGCGCCGACAGGTGCTCGAAGCGCAGCGTCTCGCCGACGGTGTGCACCGAGGCGGCGTCGAGACGGTTGAGGGCGCGTGGGCGGGACATGGGCGGCGCGTTCTAGCCGGCGAGCGTCGCGGCGTCGTGCCGCGTCGCCAACCCGTGCGTCCGCGGAGCGCGCCCGAAGGCTCCGCCCGGCCATAGGCGGTCCATCGCCGAAGCAAGGATCAGGCCATGGGTGCCGGCGGGGGCCTCGCTCAGCGCCATCGGGTGAGGGGCACGCCGGACGGAGCATTTTCCGGTTGAAGCGGAGACGGGACTGCGCCTTGCTGGATGACCCATGAAGCACCGCCGCGCGGTTGCGCGTGGCGCCCGCCGCCCCGGTCTGCGCGCCGCGCTTTGGCGGGCATGGTTACCATCGCCGTCACAAGGGTGCCCCCGTCCGTCGCCGCGGCTCACCAGCGGTCGCCGCGAGGCGCTTCTCGAAAAGTCGCCGGTGCCCGCGCGCGGCCCGCGCGGCCCGCCGCTTCCCAAGCCCGCATTCTGGGCCAAAACCCGCTCGACGACGACGCCGATCGACGGTCCGATGCGCGGCCCGAGACGCGTCGCCGGCACGCCGGCGCGCAGGTTGCACGGGATCACGGCGTCGCGTTGTCGGCATCGCCAACAGCATGACGGTGTCGGGAACCGGCTGTCATCCGGATCAGCCGCTGCGCACATCACAAGCGGCCGGCGTCTCACAGGCGGGCTCGACCGGCGCTCGCAAGCGTCCGCTAAACTGCCCGTCATGAAATCGCGGGATCACAGGGATCTCATGATGGCATCGCGATGGGTTTGCCAACGACGTGCGCGCAGCGCGAGCGGGCATGCCGCAACCTTCCGCGCGCGCGGCACGCTGATGGCGCTCGCGATCGTGGCGGCGAGCGCGCTGCCGGCGGCGGCGTTCGCCCAGTCGATCACGTTCTACGAGTACGAGGGCTTCGGGGGGCGCCGCATCGACGCGGACCACGCGCTTCCGGACTTCGAACCGACCGGCCTCAACGATGCGACGAATGCGATCATCGTGCGTTACGGCCAATGGATCGTCTGCACCGACGCGTACTTCCGCGGACGGTGCATGACCTTCGGCCCCGGTGAATATTCGAACCTCGGCGCGTACGACCTGAGCCGCAGCATTTCGTCGGCCCGCATGCTCGGCGCCGAGGGCGACGTCGGGCCGTCGCCACAGACCATCCCGCCGCCGCCGCCGTCGCAATACATTCCGCCGCCGCCCGCGTCGCAGTACAACGCGCCGCCGTCGCAATACATCCCTCCGCCCCCGCCGAGCCAATACATTCCGCCGCCGCCGCCGTCGCAGTACGCGCCGCCACCGCCCCCTCCGCCTCGCGCAG
>JAICUU010000262.1 GCA_025935675.1 Burkholderiales bacterium | reverse complement strand
GGTGCTGCCGTACTACGCGGGCGACGACGAGGCGGCGCGCGATCTCGCCGCCAACGATTTCAAGTACTGGGAGCTGATGCGGCGTGCGGTCGCCCGCGGCTGCCGCGTGTTCGACTACGGCCGCAGCAAGCGCGACACCGGACCCTTCGCGTTCAAGAAGAACTGGGGATTCGAGCCGACGCCGCTGCACTACGAGTACCGGCTCTACAAGCGCGACACGGTGCCGCAGAACAACCCGGCCAATCCGAAGTATCGCGCGTTCATCGCGCTGTGGAAGCGCCTGCCGATCGGCATCGCGAACCGCCTCGGCCCGCACATCGGGAGGAGCCTCGGGTGATGCGCCACCCGGGCATCGGCTGACATGGCGTCGAGCCTCTCCGACCCGCGCCTCGCCACGGCACGTCGCACGAGCGTGCCCGATGTGCGGGTGACGTGGCGCCAGGCGCTCTTCGCGCTGGCGGCGGTGGAGGTCGCGATCCTGCTGCTGTACGGCGGCACCGTGGGCTCCATGGTCCGCACCTGGGCGAACTCCGAGACGTTCGCGCATGGCTTTGTCGTGCTGCCGATCGTGCTGTGGCTCGCGTGGCGCAATCGCGGGGCGCTCGCGACATTGCAGCCGCGGCCGGCGCCCTGGGCGCTGGCCGGCATGGCGATCGCGGGCCTCGTATGGCTCGCCGCGCGCCTCGCGGAAGTGAACGTGGTCGCGCAGTTCTCGATGACCGCGCTGCTCGATCTCGCCGTGATCGCGGTGCTCGGCACGAACGTCGCGCGCAAGCTCACGTTCCCGCTTGCGTTCCTGTTCTTCGCCGTGCCGTTCGGCGACGTGTTCCTGCCGGTGCTGATGGACTGGACCGCGAACTTCACGGTCGCGGCTCTGCGCCTGTCCGGCATCCCGGTCTACAAGGACGGCCTCGTCTTCGTCATCCCGAGCGGCACGTGGTCGGTCATCGAGGCCTGCAGCGGCGTGCGCTACCTGATCGCATCGCTGATGGTCGGCACGCTGTACGCGTACCTCACCTACCGCTCGAACCGCCGGCGCTGGATCTTCATCGCGTTCTCGGCGCTGGTGCCGATCGTCGCCAACTGGGTCCGCGCCTATCTCATCGTGCTGATCGGCCACCTGTCCAACAACCATCTCGCCGTCGGCATCGATCACATCATCTACGGCTGGATTTTCTTCGCGTTCGTGATCCTCGTGATGTTCTGGATCGGCGGACGCTGGCGCGAGGACGGCCCCGATGCCCCGGCGACGGTTGCCGTCGCGCGTGGCACCGGCGCCGCGCCGTCACGGATCTGGATGACGGCGGTGGCGGCCATCGTGGTCTGCGGCGTATTCCCGCTTGCGCAGGCGCAGCTCGACGCGCGCGACGCGGCCGGCGAGCCCCGGCTCGCCTCGATCGCGCCCGCCGCCGGCTGGCGCGAGGCGCAAGGCGGCCTCACGCCATGGCAACCGGTGTTCGAAGGCGCGTCGGCGCGCTACGACGGTCATTTCACGCGCGGCGGTGCCAGCGTTGGGCTCTACATCGCGTATTACCGCAACCAGGATCCGCAGCACCGGCTCGTGAGCTCGACGAACGTGCTGGCGCGAAGCGAGGACCACACCTGGCGCCAGGTCGACACCGGACGCCTCGAGAGCGTCGCGGTCGGCGACGCCACGACGCCGGTGAAGACCGCGAACGTGCTGTATTCGCGCGGCGGACGGCTGGTCACGTGGCGCTTCTATTGGATCGATGGCCACCTTCTCGCGAGCGATACGCGCGCCAAGCTCGTGACCGCACTCGCGCGCCTGCGCTCGGGCCGCGACGACGCCGCCGAGGTGATCGCGTACGTGCCGGCCGACGACGAGAAGGCGGCCGCCTCCGTCTTGCGCGGCTTCCTCGCCGACGAGGGGCGCGCGATCCTCGCCGCGCTCGATGGCACGCGGGAACGCCGATGAACGTGATGGCGATGCCTTCGATGGTTGACGACCCGCGACCGCTGGTCGTGCACGTCATGCACGCGTTCGACATCGGTGGGCTCGAGAACGGCGTCGTCAACCTGATCAACCGGATGCCGCACGACAGCTACCGGCACACGGTGCTTGCGTTGACGCGGATCACCGAGTTCCGTGCGCGCGTCCGGCGCGACGACGTCGAGTTCATCGCGCTCGGCAAAGGCCCGGGCCACGCGATCCGGCTCTACCCGCGGCTGCACGCGCTGTTCCGCAAGCTGCGGCCGGCGATCGTGCACACACGCAACCTCGCGGCGCTGGAGGTCGCGATGCCGGCGTGGTCCGCCGGCGTGCCGGTGCGGCTGCACGGCGAGCATGGACGCGACGTTGGCGACCTCGACGGCTCGAACCGCAAGTACCAGCGCGTGCGGCGGCTGTACCGGCCGTTCGTCACGCACCAGGTGGCGCTGTCGCGCGACCTCGCACGCTACCTCGTCGAGCGCGTCGGCGTGCCGCGCGCGCAAGTCACCCAGCTCTACAACGGCGTCGACGCCGCGCTTTTCGCGCCGGCCGGGCAGCGTGCCGCGATCCCCGGTTGCCCGTTCGCGGGCGCCGGGCTGTGGATCGTCGGTACCGTCGGCCGCATGCAGGCGGTGAAGGATCCGCAGAACCTCGTGCGCGCTTTCGTGCGCGCGCTCGCGATCGAACCGGCGTTGCGCGCACGGCTGCGCCTCGTGATGGTGGGCGACGGCGCGCTCTACGGCGAAGTCAACGCGATGCTCGCGCGGGCCGGCGTACAGGACCTCGCGTGGCTGCCGGGAGAGCGCGACGACGTTGCCGACGTGTTGCGCGGCCTCGACGCGTTCGTCTTGCCGTCGCTCGCCGAAGGCGTGTCCAACACGATCCTCGAGGCGATGGCCTGCGGGCTGCCGGTGATCGCGACCGACGTCGGCGGCAATGGCGAGCTCGTCGTCGAGGGGCGCACGGGAACCCTGGTGCCGGCTGCGGACGCGGAGGCGCTGGCGCGCGCCATCGTCGCGCAGGCGCGGGATCCCGTCGCCGCACGCGCCCAGGGGAAGGCGGGGCGCGAGCGCGTGCTGTCGACATTCAGCCTCGACGCCATGGTCGACGGCTATCGCCGGCTCTACGACACGTTGCGCGCGCGTCGCTCGCCGCAGCCGTTCGTCGACACGGCGGCGCGCGTGCCGCTCGCGGATCGCTGAGGCGCGACGATCGTGTGCGGCCTCACCGGCATCTTCGACACCCGCGCGGCGCGCGACATCGACCGCGGTGCGCTGGCGCGGATGCACGCCTCGCAGCGCCATCGCGGGCCCGACGAAGGCGCGATGCACGTCGAGCCGGGCCTGGGCCTCGGGCACGAGCGCCTGTCGATCATCGACGTGGCCACCGGACAGCAGCCGTTGTGGAACGAGGACCACACGGTCTGCGTCATCTTCAACGGCGAGATCTACAACTACCAGGAGCTCATTCCCGAGCTCGTGGCGCTCGGGCACACGTTCCGTACCAAGAGCGACACCGAGGTCATCGTGCACGCCTGGGAAGCGTGGGGCGAGCGCTCGGTCGAGCGCTTCCGCGGCATGTTCGCGTACGCGCTGTGGGATCGCAACCGCTCGACGCTGTTCCTCGCGCGCGACCGCCTCGGCGTCAAGCCGATGCACTACGCGCTGCTGCCCGATGGCCGGCTGCTGTTCGGCTCGGAGCTGAAGTCGCTGATGGCCCATGGCGGTCTCGCGCGCGACATCGATCCCTGCGCGGTCGAGGAGTATTTCGCGCTCGGCTACGTCGCCGAGCCGCGCACGATCTTCCGCGGCGCGATGAAGCTGCCGCCGGCGCACACGCTGGCGATCCGCCGCGGCGAGCCGCTGCCCGCGCCGCGCGAATACTGGGACGTGCGCTTCACGCTCGACAATCCGATGTCGGTCGACGATGCCTGCGCCGAGCTCACGCACCGGCTCGAGCAATCGGTTCGCCTTCGGATGATCTCGGAAGTGCCGCTCGGTGCGTTCCTGTCAGGCGGCGTCGACTCGAGCGCCGTGGTGGCGACGATGGCCGGATTGTCGGCGACGCCGGTCGAGACCTGCTCGATCGGCTTTCGCGAGCGCGCGTTCGACGAATCGCGCTATGCCGAGGAGGTCGCCGAGCGCTACGGCACGCACCATCGTGCGCAAATCGTCGAAAGCGACGACTTCGACCTCATCGACAAGCTCGCCGGCATCTACGACGAGCCCTACGCCGACAGCTCGGCGATCCCGACGTGGCGCGTGTGCAAGCTCGCGCGCGAGAACGTGACCGTGGCGCTGTCGGGCGACGGCGGC
>JAICUU010000168.1 GCA_025935675.1 Burkholderiales bacterium | reverse complement strand
TGGCTATTCGTCATCCCCGCGAATGAGGGTATCCATCGGTGGCGGAACCGTGGTCGTCAAGGTCACGTCGTCATCCCCGCGAATGCGGGGATCCAGCGGCGGCGCAACCGTGGGCGTCAAGGACACGTCGTCATCCCCGCGAAGGCGGGGATCCAGCGGCGGCGCAACCGTGGGCGTCAAGGACACGTCGTCATCCCCGCGAAAGCGGGGATCCAGCGGTGGGGCAACCGTGGGCGTCGAGGCTGGATTCCCGCTTTCGCGGGAATGACGTCAATAGAGGCACGGCTTTCCTTTAAGGCGCGACCGTACGGCTGGATCCCCGCTTTCGCGGGGATGACTCGGGCGCTTCGGCGCCCGAGTCACTTGAGGAGGCGCCGGCGCGTCAGCACCAGCGCGACATGGTACGCCGCGCACGCGTACGCGATCAGCACGGCGACGTGCAGCGCGGCATCGCGCGGCACGGTACCGGTCAACAGCGGCCGCGCGAGGTCGATCGCATGCTTGAGCGGCAATACGTCGGCAATGCGCGCGAGCCACGGCGGCATCTGCTCGACCGGGAAGTACACGCCGGACAGCAGCAGCATCGGCGTCAGCACCAGCGTGAAGAAGAACGTGAAGAAATCGTAGCCGGGCGCCAGCGCGTTCATCACGAGCCCGAGGGCGCCGAACACGAGGCCGACGAGGAAGCCGACCGGCAGCACCCACGGCGCGAGCCACGTGTGGCCGTAGCCCAGCACGATGATGACGAGCAGGATCGCCGCCGTCGACAGCACCGCCTTCGACGCCGCCCAGATCCATTCGGCGAGCACGACGTCGTCGAGCGCGATCGGCGCGTTGATGATGCCTTCCCAGGTGCGCTGCACGTGCATCCGCGAAAACGCCGAATACATGCCCTCGAAGCTCGCCGTGAACATCGCGCTCTGGCACACCATTCCCGTGCCGATGAAGGCGATGTAGGGCATTCCGCCGACGTTGCCGATGAACGTGCCGAGGCCGTAGCCCAGCGCCAGCATGTAGAGCAGCGGGTCGGCGATGTTGCCGAGCAGGCTCGCGAACGCGAGCTTGCGCCAGACGAGGAGGTTGCGCCGCCACACCGGGACGAACCGCGCCGACAGGCTCGGCGCCGCGAGGATCTTGCGCGTCGTGGCATTCATCGCTAGTCGCGCAGCTCGCGCCCGGTGAGCTTGATGAAGAGGTCCTCGAGGTTCGCCGGGCGGTGCTGGTAGCGCACGCCGCTGCGGGTCGCGAGGTCGTCGAGCAGCGGGCGGGGATCACGCGCATAGCAGAACGCCGTCTCGCCCGACACCTCGACGCGCAGCGCGAGGTCGCCGGCGTGCGCGCCGGCCCACGCGCGCGCCTCGTCGCCGTACACCTCGACGACCTCGGGCTCGACGTGCGCGTCGATGAGCGCGCGCGGCGTGTCGCTGGCGATCAGCGCGCCGCGGTCGATCACCGCGAGGCGCGTCGCGAGCCGCTCCGCCTCGTCCATGAAGTGCGTGGTGAGGAGGATCGTCTTGCCCTGTGAAAGGAGCTGGCGCAGACCGTCCCAGATGAGGTGCCGCGCCTGCGGGTCGAGTCCCGTCGTCGGCTCGTCGAGGATCAGGAGCTCGGGGTCGTTGATCAGCGCGCGCGCGAGCGTGAGGCGCCGCTTCATGCCGCCTGAGAGCGTGCGCAGGCTCGCGCGCGCCTTGCCGGCGAGGCCGGCGAACTCGAGAAGTCCCGGGATGCGCGCGTCGAGCGTGGCGCGATCGATCCCGAAGTAATGGCCGTAGACGCGCAGGTTCTCGGTGACGGTGAAGTCCGGATCGAGGTTGTCCTGCTGCGGCACGACGCCGACGCGGATGCGCGCCTCGCGCGCCGCCTGCGGCACCGGCTCGCCCACCATCGTGATCGCGCCGCCGTCCGGATCGACGAGGCCGAGGCAGCAGCGCAGCGTCGTCGTCTTGCCCGCGCCATTCGGGCCGAGGAGGCCGAAGCATTCGCCGCGGCGGATCTCGAACGAGAGATCGCGCACGACGGCTTGCGTGCCGTAGCGCTTGACGAGGCCGCGCACCGACAGGATCGTCGCCGCGTCCCGCGGCGCGCTTCGGCCGGCGCCGTCACGATGGGGACGTGCGCCTTCGGCATCCGCCGCGAGCGGAGCGTGAGCGCGCGCCTCGCCGTCCATCGCGGTCATCGTTGCCGCGGGTAGAGCGCGGTGATGACCTGCTGAAGCTGCACGAGGCGGCCGTGGAAGAAGTGGCCGCATCCCGGAAACACGACGACCGGCAGCGCTTGCGGCCGCGCCCACGCGAGCACGTCGGCGAGCGCCACGACGTCGTCCTCCTCGCCGTGGATGACGATCGTCTCGGGCGGCACGTCGGCGACCTCGAATCGGCCGACCGCGGCGCCGACGAGCACGAGGCGCTCGAACGCGACGCGCGCGGCGACACGCGTCTGCACGTACGAGCCGAACGAGAAGCCCGCCAGCGCGAGCGGCAGGGCGTCGCCGAAGCGCTCGCGCGCGAACGCGAGCGCGGCGAGCGCGTCTTCGGTCTCCCCGGCACCTTCGTCGAACCTGCCTTCCGACTTGCCGACGCCGCGGAAGTTGAAGCGCACCGCGGCGTAGCCGATCGCCGCGAACGTCTTGGCGAGGGTCTGCGCGACCTTGTTGTCGAGCGACCCGCCCTGCAGCGGATGCGGATGCGCGACGAGCGCGAGGCCGGTGGGCTCGCCTGCCGGAAGGTTGACGGCGACCTCGAGCCCGCCCGCGGGCCCCGCGATGACAAGGCGCTCGACGGCGCGCGCGCTCAAATGCGCAGCCGCTCGACGATCTCGCCGTTCACGACGTGCCGGTCGATGATCTCGTCGATGTCGGATTCGTCGACGTACGTGTACCAGACGTCGTCGGGATAGACGACCAGCACCGGGCCTTCGTCGCAACGGTCGAGGCAGCCGGCCTTGTTGATGCGCACGCGGCCCTTGCCCGCCATGCGGAGCTCCTTGATCCGTCCCTTCGCGTATTTCTGCATCTCGGCGCCGCCCGACGCGGCGCAGCAGCGCTCAGGCGGATCGCGGCGGTTGCAGCAGAAGAAGACGTGCCGCTGGTAATAGCTCATCCGCCCATTTTAGCGGATGAGTTCCCTCGCGAATCGGGGTCGGCGGCCCCCCATTCCGGCTGCCCGGCAAGCGCGAATAGCCACGCCGCAGCGGCGAGCGGCCACACCCGCAGCACGGTGTGCGTGAGCCCGTTGAAATTGAGGAGCTGGCCGTAGCGCCAGTCGAAGATGGACAGCGCCACGCGCGAGGTCTGCGCGTCGCTGACGATCGGCGGCAGCACGACGGACAGGAGCAACGCCACCGTCGACGCGACGATCAGCACCGGACGCGCGAAATGGATGAGCGCGAGCAGCAGCAGCACGCCGACCGCGATGCCGAACGACACCTCCGGGCGCAGCCAGCTCTCCCACGGCGCCGGGCGCAGCATCGCCGCGGCGACGGCGCCCTTGCACGCCGATGCAACGACGACGGTGGCGAGCAGCGCCGGGCCGAAGTGCCGGCGCTCGCGCACGAGGAGCGCGACGAAGAGGCCGAGGCCAAGCGTCAGCAGCAGGCTTTCGAACGCGCTCGCGAGGAACGCGGCGGCGTCGCGCGGCGGCAGCGCGCCCACCGCGACCGAGGGATCGAAGCTGATCGCGAAAAGGCCGATCGCCGGATTGGATTGCGCGACGAGCCAGAGCGCCAGCAGCGCGAGCCCCGCGTCGCCGAGCTTGCCGGGAAGGAAAATCTGATGGCGCGCGCCGGCGACCCAGCGCTTCATTCGCGCGCTCCTCGCGAAGCGCGCCGCGAACGCGCCGCCGGCGGCGGCGCCCACCGTGTTGGTGAACCAGTCGAGCAGGCTCGCGTCGCGGGTGGGCAGGTAGGCCTGCGCGGTCTCGGTCGCAAACGACAACAGGAACCCCACGCCCGCGCCGACAGCGATGCGGCGTATCGGGTGCGCGCGCCGCGGCATGAGCGCGGCGAAGAAACCGAGCGGCAGGTACGCGGCGATGTTGACGAGCCAGTCGAAGCGCGTCGAATGCACGTCGGCCGACAGCGCCCAGAACGGCGCCGAGGCGGGCGGGGCGAGCCACGGGCCGAATGGCGAGAGGCTGGCGAACACGATCGCCGCCGCGTACAGCGCGGCGAGCAGGTGCGGAAGGTGCGAGCGCGGCGAGCGCTGGATCGGCCTCAAGCCACGGCCTCACACGGCGTTCGCAACGTGACCAGGGCAGACAGCTTGATGGATGTCAAGCTCGTAGCTCGCTCGCAGGAGTAGATTTTGTGCGTTGCCATAAGCCTCCTGATGCTCGCGATCCGCGTCAGCGTGGTGCCCGGCCGCAGGGCCCTGCGGCATCGTCCGAGAATCGATAACGAAGGAGGAGAGCATGGATAAATTCAATCGGCGCGACGCGCTGAAGACGGGGCTCGCGCTGGGCGCGGCGCCGCTGGTCGCGCATCCGATCCTGACCTACGGCCAGGGCGAAAAGGCGATCAAAATCGGCATGCACGATCCGCTGACGGGCACCTATGCGGCGGAAGGCGAAAGCGAGACGCGCGGCGCGAAGATGGCGCTCGCCGAGATCAACGCCAAGGGCGGCATTCTCGGGCGCAAGGTCGAGCTCCTGATCGAGGACGACAACGCCAATGCCGGCCTCGCGGCGCAGAAGGCGCACAAGCTGATCGAGAAGGACGGCTGCTCGATGATCATGGGCGCCGTGTCGTCGGCCTGCGCGCTGTCGGTCAACCAGGTCGCGCACGAGAAGGGCGTTCCGTACATGGTGACCGGCGGCCACACCGATCCCGTCACCGGCAAGGAGTGCCACTGGACGACGTTCCGCATCTGCACGACGACGTACATGCTGGCCAACGGCCTCGCCGCGACGCTGTACAAGAAGTTCGGCGGCAAGTGGTACTTCATCACGCCGGACTACGCGTACGGGCACACGCTGCAGGCCGCCTACGCGAAGATCCTGCAAAGCATGGGCGGCACCGTGCTCGGCAACTCGCTGTCGCCGCTCGGCACCACCGATTTCTCGTCGTACCTGATCAAGGCGCAGTCGACCAACCCGAGCGTGCTGGTGCTGCTGGTGGACGGCCAGGACCTCGTCAACTGCATGAAGCAGGCGGTGCAGTTCGGGCTGCAAAAGAAGATGCCGCTGGGTGGCGGCCTGTCGGAGCTCGAAGTGCTGAACGCGCTGCCGACCGAGGCGCGCCTCGGATGGTGGACGCTGGAATGGTACTGGAACCAGCCCAACACGCCGCACGTGAAGGATTGGGTCGACCGTTATCGCAAGCTCTATCCCGATGGCAGCTACCCGAGCGCGCGGACGTGGTTCGGCTATGCCGGGCTGCATGCGCTGGCGCTGGGCGCCGCGCACGGCAAGAGCGTCGAACCCGTCAAGCTCGCGCGGGCGCTCGAGGGCCTCGAGCTGCCGCCCGAGATCAAGCTGCAGCCGAACAAGGTGTATTTCCGCAAGGAAGACCATCAGCTGATGTCGAGCGAATTCCCCGGCGAGATCAACACCAACGGCAAGTACCCCGATCTGTTCAAGGTCGCCGAGATCGTGCCGGGTGACAAGGCCGCGTTGCCGGTGACGGAAACCGGCTGCAAGCTCGACTATCCGGCGTAGTAATCTCCGCCTGGCGGTAATGCCGCCGGCGCCGCGCGGGTTGCGTGACCGCGAGGCGCCGGCGGTTGCATGTCCGTTGTCGCACGACGCCGGCCAACGACCCAGGGGACGCGCATGCAGCTTCTGTTGTTCAATGCCTTCAACGGCCTGATCCAGGGCGCGTTCTACGCGCTGATGGCGCTGGGGCTCGCGCTGATCCTGAGCCTCAACTCGGTGATCAACATGGCGCATGGCGGCTTCCTCGTCATCGGCGCCTATCTCGCCTATACGCTCTATCCGTTCCTCGGATTCTGGGGCGCGCTGATCGCGGGCCCGCTGTGCGCCGCGGGCATCGGGCTCGTCGTCGAGCGCGTGCTGATCCGCCCGCTCTACAAGCGTCCCGACCCGCTCTATACGCTTTTGCTCACCTTCGGCCTCGCGCTCGTCATCGAGGACATGACGCGCAGGATCTGGGGGGCGCAAGGCCTGCCTTTCCAGGTGCCCGACGTGCTCAATTCGCCGGTCAGCTCGGTGCTCTTCTTCATCACCGGCTACCGGCTGCTGGTCGTGGCGATCACCGTCATCGCGGTGCTGGGGCTCTACCTCGTGCTGCGTCGCACCCGGCTCGGCATTCGCATCCGCGCGGGCACGCTCGACCTCGAGACGGTGTCGGCGCTTGGCGTCAACATCTACCGGCTGCGCGCGCTCAACTTCGCGATCGGCTGCTTCCTCGCCGGGCTGGCCGGCGTGCTCGCCGCCGGCGTGCTCGGCCTGACGCCGCCGATGGGCAGCAGCCTCATCATGCCGAGCTTCGTCGCCGTCATCGTCGGCGGCGTGGGCAGCCTCGTCGGCAGCATACTCGGCGGCCTCCTGATCGGCGTCGCCGCAGGCATCACGACCACGTACTTCCCCGCGGCGAGCGAGGCGGTGATCTACCTCATCATGCTGATCGTGCTGGTCGTGCGGCCGCGCGGCCTCCTCGGCCAGGAAGGGCTGTTCGAATGATCCGGCGCTACGGCCCGGTGGCACTGCTCGCGGTGCTGCTCGTCACGCTGCCGTGGTGGCTGCCTCTCGTCGGCGGCTACTCGGCGCTCGGCACCAAGATCCTGATCTACGGCTTAGCGACGATGGCGCTCAACCTGCTGCTGGGCTTCACCGGCGGCCTGTCGTTCGGGCATGCGGCGTATTTCGGCTTGGGCGCGTACGGCGCCGGGATGACGCTCAAGTACCTCGCGCCATCGACGCCGCTCGCGATTGTCGTCGGCACGCTGGTGGGCGGAGTGGCCGCGACGCTGCTGGGTCCGCTGGTGATGCGCCGGCGCGGCATCTATTTCGCGATGATCACGATCGCGATCGGCCAGCTCTTCTATTTCGTCATCGTGCGCTGGAATCGCGTGACCGGCGGCGAGGACGGCCTGTCCGGCTTCCAGCGCCAGCCGATACGCATCGGCAACTGGGTGTACGACCTCCACAACAACATCAACTTCTACTACCTCGTGCTGGTGTGCTTCGCCGTCGCGGTAGTGATCATGCGCGCGCTCTTGTCTTCACCGCTCGGGCACACGTGGGTAGCCATCCGCGAGAACCGCCGGCGCGCCGAGTTCCTCGGCGTGCGCACCGATCTCTACGTCTGGGCGGCGTTCGCGATCTCGGGCACGCTCATCGCGCTGGCGGGCACGCTCAATGCACTGCTCTTCAACTTCACGTCGCCGCAGGACCTGCACTGGATCCTGTCGGGCAACTTCGTCATCATGATCGTGCTGGGCGGCATGCGTAATTTCTGGGGCCCGCTCGTCGGCGTG
>JAICUU010000078.1 GCA_025935675.1 Burkholderiales bacterium | reverse complement strand
GGCTTGTGGCCACGGGCAACGCGGCGCGCATCATACCCTTCGAACATCGGGGCGTCCAATGGTTTCCCCAGGGCCCGCGAGGGAATGACGGCTGCCGCCGGTGCGCCTCCCCGCGATGCGGGAACTACGGCCGGAACGGAGCAGCGGGCACGACGTCGTAACCGTCGACCGCCGCGGCGACCGACAGCGCGTGCCACGCATCGGCCGCGAAGCTCGTCGCGACCATCAGCGTGAACGTCGCGGGATCGTGGCGATAGATGAGCGCGTTGAGATGGCCGAACACGCTCTGCGCGCAGGTTCCCGGCGCGAACGCGCGCACGTCGACGTCGAGCGGGCAGCCGGACGCGAGGACGTCGGCGGCCTTGGCGCCACGCAACGTGAACGCCACGCGCGAGGACGACACGTCGAAGAGTGCGCCGCCGGCGGCGTTGAGCGCGTCGCGCGCCACATCGGCGTCGGTGAGCGCCGTGCGCTCGCCTTCGATGGCGAGCCACGATCGGGGACCGAGCCACAGCAGCAGCAGTCCCTCGCGGCGCGCGCAGGCATTGGGCTGCGCCACTGGCGCGAGGCCGACCTGTCGCTCCGCCGCGGCGACGAACGGCGCGTGGCGTGGATCGCCCTGCACGTTCCACGCCGCGCCGATGGTCGCGCGTGCGAGCACAACGCCGGTGCCCTGCGCGCCGTAATGGCCGGGGCGGGTCGAGCCGATGCCGTCGATGTCAGCCACGCAGCCGCGTCCCTTCCGGATCGATGAACGCGGGCGGGCCGACCGTGACACGCACACGCTGGTCGGCGAGCGGCGACACCGCCCACAGCGTTTCGCCATGGCGTGCGCGACCGCCGGCGAGGAGTGCCAAGCCGATCCACGCGCCGACGTGCGGACTTTCGCACCATGACGTGATATGGCCTTGCATCGGAATGGGCGGCGCGCGATCCGGATCGGCGACGAGCTTGCCGCCGCGCGGCATCACCGCACCGTGCTGTGCGGTGAGCCCGACCAACTGCCAGCGATCGTCGGCAACGAGCGCGGGCCGGCCGAGCAGCGGCTTGCCGACACACCATTTGCCGGCGTTGACGAGCTTGCCGAGGCCGAGGTCGTCGGCAGTCGTGCGGCCGTCGGCTTCGGCGCCGACGACGACGTGGCCTTTCTCGATGCGCAGCGTGCTCATCGCCTCGGTGCCGTAGGGCATCAGGCCGAACGGCGCGCCGGCGGCGATGATCCCCTCCCACGCGGCCAGGCCATGCACGGTCGGCACATGGAGCTCGTAGGCGAGCTCGCCCGAGTAGCTCATCCGGAAGAGGCGGCCCGGTACCTCGCCGTCGGCGGTGCGCACGCGGCACGCGCCGACCGCGAGGAACGGGAACGCGGCGTTGGACACGTCGAGGTCGACGAGTGCGGCGACGACGTCGCGCGCGCGCGGCCCCGAGATGGCGGCGGCCGACCATTGCTCGGTCACCGACGTCGCGTACACCTCGAGGGTCGGCCACGCAACCTGCAGCAGGTACTCGAAGTGCTGCATCACGCGCACGGCGTTGACGGTGGTCGTCGTCACCAGGAAGTGCGTGTCGGCGAGCCGCGACGTCGTGCCGTCGTCCATCACCATGCCGTCGTCGCGCAGCATCACGCCATAGCGGCAGCGGCCCACGGCGAGGCTGTCGAAGCGGTTGATGTAGACGCGGTTCAGGAATGCCGCGGCGTCGCGGCCCTGCAGCTCGATCTTGCCGAGCGTCGAGACGTCGACCACACCAACGTTGCGGCGCACGTTGATCGCCTCGCGCCTCGCGGCGTCGTCTTCGGACTCGCCGGTGCGCGGGTACGAATGCGGCCGTTTCCACAGTCCGGCATTGACGAAGCGCGCCCCCTGCGATGCGTGCCAGGCATGCATCGCCGAGCGGCGCACCGGCTCGACGTGCGGGCCGGTGTGCGCGCCCGGGAAAGCGCCCATCGTCACCGGCGTGTACGGCGGGCGGAACGTCGTCGTGCCCACCGCGGGAATCGTCGTGCCGAGCTCGGCGGCCATCAGCGCGAGCCCTGGCACGTTGCTGGTCTTGCCCTGGTCGGTGCCCATGCCGAGGGTCGTGTAGCGCTTCAAGTGCTCGACCGACTGGTAGCCCTCGCGCTTGGCGAGCGCCACGTCGTCGACGGTGACGTCGTTCTGCAGGTCGACGAAGCGCTTGGCGCCGTACGGCGCGGGCACGGTCCACAGTGGCTCGACGGGCGCGGCGCCCGGCGCACGCGGCGGACGCGCGACGGCCGCCGGCGACGGCGATGCGCCACGGGCAAGCGCCAGCGCGGCTTCGCCCGCCGCAGTCCCGTCTGCCGCGAGAAGCGCATCGTCGAAGCAGCCGTTGGCGGCGCCCGCCGCGACGATCGGCAGCGGCGAGGCATCGGGTACGAAGGCCGCGATCGCCTCGTCGTAGCGCAACGTGCCGCGCGCCTGCGAGAAAAGGTGCACGGCGGGGCTCCAGCCACCCGCGACGCAGACGAGATCGCAATCGATCCGCTGGGATTTGCCGCCTTCGCGCGCCGCCACGTCGACCGCGTGCACGCGGTGGCCGCCGTGCGCGCGCAGCACCAGCGAGCGCGCGTGGACGGGCAGCCCCGCGTCGCGGGCGCGCCGCACGTCGACACCCGCCATCGCCGCGTCGTCGCGCGGGTCGACCACCGCGGCGATCTCGATGCCGGCGTCGCGCAGCGCGAGCGCGTCGTCGTACGCGCCGTCGTGGTTGGCGAACACCACCGCGCACGTGCCCGGCCGGACGCCGAAGCGCTCGACGTAGGTGCGCGCCGCCGACAGCAGCATCGTGCCGGGCCGGTCGTTGTCGGGATACGCGATGCCGCGCTCGTGGGCGCCGCTCGCCAGCACGACGGCTTTCGCGCGAATGAGCCACAGCCGCTCGCGCGGTGCGAACGGCGGCAACGGCGCGGCGAGGTGATGGGTGACGCGCTCGACGGCGCCCACGAGGTTGCCGTCGTAGTAGCCGAACGCGGTGCTGCGCGAGAGCATCGTCACGTCGGCGGCGCCGGCGAGGTCGTCGACGCAGGTGTCGATCCAGTCGCCGCGTGGCGCACCGTCGATCGGCACGCTCGAGGCGCCGCGACGCGCGAGGCCACCCCAGCGCGGCGTCTCGTCGCAGACGATGACGCGCGCACCACCGCCTGCGGCGGCGCGGGCCGCGGCGAGCCCCGCGACACCGCCGCCGACGACGAGCACGTCGCAATGCGCGAAGCGCTGGTCGTAGCGATCGGGGTCGGCCGACGTGGCCGAGCGTCCCATGCCGGCGGCACGGCGGATCCAGTGCTCGTAGCGCAACCACGCCGCGGGCGTGGGCGGCCACATGAACGTCTTGTAGTAGAAGCCCGCGGGAATGAGTCGTGACACGACATTGTTGATCGCGCCGAGATCGAAGCGCACCGATGGCCAGCAGTTCTGGCTGCGCGCGACGAGGCCGTCGTGGACCTCGACGACGGTGGCGCGCGCGTTGGGCTCGGTGCGCGCGCCGCGCGCGATCTGCACCAGCGCCGAGGGCTCCTCGGCGCCGGCGCTGAAGATGCCGCGCGGGCGGTGGTACTTGAAGCTGCGGCCGACCAGGTGGCGTCCGTGCGCGAGCAGGGCCGAGGCGAGCGTGTCGCCGCGATAGCCTTCGAGCGGCGCGCCGTTGAACTCAAAGCGCACCGGATGCCCGCGGTCGATGTCGCCACCGGTGGCGAGGCGGAACTTCTGCATCACGGCGCGCGCTCCCCGAGCGGCTCGCCGACCGGCGCGCTCGCGAGGATATCGTGCGTGCGTGTGTCGCGGCGCACCGCGAACCAACTCCGGCAGCCGGCGCTGTGCAGCCACCATTCGTCGTGCGGGCCGCGCGGGTTGTCGCGCAGGTAGACGTAGGCAAACCACGCCTCCATCGGCGCGTCGTCGGCGGGACGCTCGACGGTGGCGTCGCCGCCGTAGGTGAATTCGACCTGGTTGCGCGGGCCGCACCAGGGGCAGGGGATCAGCATCATGTCAATGCGCCCATGCGTAGGGGCCCGCGCCCTTTTCGTCGATCATCCGGCCTTCCGCGAAGCGCTCGAGCGTGAACGGCGCGTTGAGCGGATGCGGCGCGTCGTGCGCGATCGTGTGTGCGTGCAGGAAGCCCGATGCCGGCGTCGCCTTGAAGCCGCCGTAGCACCAGCCGCCCGTCATGTAGAGGCCCTTCACCGGCAGCTTGGCGATGATGGGGCTGCCGTCCATCGTCATGTCCATGATGCCGCCCCAGGTGCGCATCAACTTGAGGCGCCCGAAGCTCGGGAACAGCGCGAGGCAGGCGGCGACGACGTGCTCGATGACGGGCAGGTTGCCGCGCTGCGCGTACGAGTTGTAGAAGTCGAGGTCGCCGCCCATCACGAGCTCGCCCTTGTCGGACTGGCTCACGTAGAAATGTACGGCGCCCGACGTGACGACGGTGTCGAGGATCGGCTTCACCGGCTCCGAAACCATTGCCTGCAGCACGTGCGACTCGATCGGCAGCGTGATGCCGGCCATCGCCGCGACATGGCTCGAATGGCCGGCAACGGCGATGCCGAGCTTCGGCGTGGCGATGAATCCCTGCGAGGTCTCCACGCCGGCGATCGCGCCGCCCTCGACGCGAATGCCCTGCACTTCGCAGCGCTCGACGATGTCGACCCCGAGCGCGTCGGCGGCGCGCGCGTAGCCCCAGGCGACCGCGTCGTGGCGCACCGTGCCGCCACGCGGCTGCAAGAGGCCGCCCAGGACCGGGAAGCGCGCATGCGGCGAGCAGTCGAGGTTGGGAATCCAGGCGGCGATCTCCTCGCGGCTCATGAACTTCGCGTCGATGCCGTTGAGCCGCATCGCGTTGCCGCGGCGCATCGCGGCGTCGATGTCGGCCGGCGAGTGCACGAGGTTGAGCACGCCGCGCGCGCTGTACATCACGTTGAAGTTGAGCGCCTGCGAGAGCTTCTCCCACAGCTTGAGCGAAAACTCGTAGAAGTGCGCGTTGGCGTCGAGGTGGTAGTTCGAGCGCACGATCGTCGTGTTGCGGCCGGTGTTGCCGCCGCCGATCCAGCCCTTCTCGAGCACCGCGACGTTGCTGACGCCGTGCTCCTTCGCGAGGTAGTACGCGGTGGCGAGGCCGTGGCCGCCGCCGCCGATCACCACGGCGTCGTAGGCCTTTTTCGGCGGCGGGCTGCGCCACGCGCGCGGCCAGTCGCGATGGCCGCGCAGCGCCTCGCGCGCCAGCGAGAAGGCGGAATAACGCACGGAGCGGCGACCCCGGCGCTACAGCACCTGCGACAGGAACGCGCGCGTGCGCTCCTTCGCGGGCCGGTCGAAGAGCTGTGCCGGCGGCCCCGACTCGACGATCACGCCGCCGTCGGTGAAGTACACGGTGCTCGCGACCTCGCGCGCGAAGCGCATCTCGTGCGTGACCAGCATGCAGGTCATGCCCTCGTTCGCGAGCTCGCGCACCGTGGCGAGCACGTCCTTGATCGTCTCGGGGTCGAGGGCGGCTGTTATCTCGTCGAACAGCATCACCTCGGGGCGCATCGCCAGCGCGCGCGCGATGGCGACGCGCTGCTGCTGGCCGCCCGACAGCTCGCCCGGGTACGCGTCCGCCTTGGCGGCGAGCCCCACCTTCTTGAGGAGCGCCAGCGCGCGCGTGCGCACCTCGTCGCGGTTCTCGCGCAGCACGTGCACCGGCGCCATCATCACGTTGTCGAGCGCCGTCTTGTGCGGGAACAGGTTGTATTGCTGGAACACCATCGACACTTCCTTGCGCAGCGCGATCTTCTCGTGGTCGGTCTTGAGGTTCTGCACCTCGAAGTCGCGCACGCGGATCGTGCCGCTGTTGATCGGCACGAGGCCGTTGATGCAACGCAGCAACGTCGACTTGCCCGAGCCGGACGGGCCGATGATGCAGATCGCCTCGCCCTTCTGCACGTCCATCGACACGCCCTTCAGCACCTCGACGTGGCCGAACGACTTGTGCACGTCGCGCACGCTGACGAGCGGGCGGGGAGTGGTGGTGGCTTCGGCGTTCATTCAGCGGTCGACCGCATATTTGGCCTCGAGGCGCAGCGTCCAGCGCGCGATCGGATAGCAATAGAGGAAGAACAGCACGAGCACGAACGCGTAGAACGGCAGCAGCAGCCCCGGCCGGTTCTCGGCGGAGAGCGCGCGGCCGGTCAGCGTCATGATCTCCGCGACGCCGACGATCGAGGTCAGCACCGTCGACATCGTCAGGATCGCGTAGAGGTTCATCCACGGCGGCAGCATCCGCTTGATGCATTGCGGCAGGATGATCATCCACATCGTCTGCCGGCGGTTGAACGCGAGCGACGCCGCCGACTCCCACTGCGCGGTGGGGATCGACTGCACGGCGCCGCGCACGATCTCGGCGACGTTGGCCATCACCGGCAGCGCGAGGCCGAACGTGGCCTTGGTCCAATCGGGAATCGGGATCGTCATGCCGAACACGCGCACCTGGAACGGCAGCAGGAACATGCAATAGAAGAGCAGCACGAGCCACGGCGCATTGCGGAAGAAGTGCGTGACGAACGCGGCCACGCCGCGCACCGCCTTGACCTGCGAGATCTGCGCGTAGCCCAGCACGAGGCCGGCCAGCGTGCCGGTCGACATCGCCATCGCGCTGATCGCGAGGTTGAACACGAATCCGCGCAGCAGGACCGGCAGCCATTTCCACAGCGTCGCCAGCACCGACGGCTGGCCGGCGCCCGCCTGTGCCTGCGCGACGCCGCAGGCGATCGCGAACACCGCGAGCAGCACGACGCCGTGCGCAGGCGTCAATCGCAGCGGCGGGCCGCCGCCGCGGCGTGCCTTCGCGGCGTTGCGCGCAAGCCGCGTGGCCGCCGGCAGCAACACCGGCAGGTCGGTGGCGGCGGGCGCGAGCGAATGCCAGGCCCGTGCGCGCGAGGCGACGGCCGTGCGCGCCGCGCTGCCGCGCCAAAGCCGGTCGGCTGCGCGCCTCATGCGCCGAACCCCGGCACGCGGATCGCGCGCTCCCAGCGGTCCATCGCGAGCACCAGCGCGCCGACCAGCACGAAGTACACGAGCAGCAGCACGTTCATCATTTCCGGCACGTTGAGGTTGTCGGACCAGATCTGGCTCGTGACGTAAAGGAGCTCCGGCACGGCGATCGCATAGGCGAGCGTCGTCGTCTTGACGAGGTTGACGAGGTTGTTGTTGAGCGCGGGCAGGCTGATGCGGAACGCGAGCGGCAGCACGATGAGGAGGTACGTGCGCAGGCGGCTGAAGCCCAGCGACTCGGCCGCCTCGATCGTCGTCTTCGGCACCGCCTCGACGCCGGCGCGGAAGATCTCGACGTTGAATGCGCCGGCGAAGAACGACAGCGAGATGATCGCCCACGCGACGTTGCTGACGAGCGGCACCGGGTGCCCGGTGGGACCGGTCGTCGACAACAGGCTGCCGATGCCGAAATAGAAGAAATAGATCTGGACGAGCGGCGGCGTGTTGCGGAAGAACTGGATGTAGCCGTTGACGACCCGCCGCGTCATCCGCAGCCGCGAGCCCTGCAGCCACGCGCCGACGACGCCGATCGCCACGCTGGCGATGATCGAGATCACCGACAGCGCGAGCGTCATCCACAGCCCGTTGACGAAGCGGCGGCGGTCGAACGCGTCGTAGAAGATCGGCAGGTTGATTCCCGTCGTGTCGTACAGCACGCGGAACCAGTGCCAGATGGCGTCCATCGGTCGCCCCGATCCGGAGAATGACCGCAGCGGAGCCGGGCGCGGCGATCGCCGCGCCCGGCTCCTGCTACTCGAACGTGGCGACGACTACTTGTACTTGTCGTGCATCTCTTCGGCCCACTTGGTGGGCTTGATGCCCCACTTCTTCTCGAGCTTGATGATCTCGCCGGTCTTGTGCCAGTCGATCGTGGCCTTGCCCACGAAGTCGCGCAGCGCCGTCTCGCCCTGCTTGACGCCGATGCCCCACGGCTGGAACAGGATCGAGTCGAGCGGCATCTCGTAGGCGCTCCACTCCGGCGTCTGCAGCTGGCCGATGATCGCCGTGTCGTCGTAGGCGAAGCCGACGCAGTTGCCGTTCTTGAGCGCGGCAAGGGCCTCGGCGGTGCCCGGGAACGCGACGCCCTCGATGCCGTACTTCTCCTGCAGCTCCTTGTTGTAGAACGAGCCCTGGATCAGGCACACCTTCTTGCCCTTGAGGTCGGCCCACGACTTGAGATGCGCGGACTTGAGCGCCATCACGTTGGTGCCCGAGCCGTAGTAGTTGGGTTCGGCGAAGTCGATGATCTTGCGACGGTCGGGCGTGTCGCTGGCGGTGGCGATCATCAGGTCGATCTTGCCCTGCTGCAGGAACTGGATGCGGTTCGACGCCACGACCGCGACGAGCTCGAGCTTGACGCCGAGGCGCTTGGCGAGATCGGCGGCGAGGTCGGGCTCGAAGCCGATGATCTTGCCGGACGGGTCGAGGTAGCCGAACGGCCGGTAGTCGGCCTTCGTGCCGACGACGAGCGTGCCCTTGCTCTTGATGTCCGCCAGCGTGTCGGCGTGCGCGGCGGTAGCGCCCAGCAGCGCGAGCGCCGCGCCCGCGACCACGATGTTCGAAAACTTGATCATGTCGTTATCCTCTTGTCCACTGATGAGCCGCGAAAGGCCACCGCGGCAAATTCACGCAGGCCGGCGCGGTCTTGATGCCACGCCGCCGCGCATCCCCTCCAATGCCTGCTCCGGCCGGCGAAGAATGTAGCAGCCTTCGCGCCGGCGATTGTCAACAATGCCGTGCGGACCGCCGCACGTCAACTCCCGGTGGCCCGCGCGCGCGGCGCCAGCCGGGCAGGGACCCGCTCGCGGGACAATGCGTCCTTCGATTCGCGCAGCGCCTGGTCGAAGATCGTCATCGCAAGATCGATGTCGGCGCGCGTGACGGTGAGCGGCGGCGCGATCCGCCAGACCGAGCCGCGCTCGGGCCGGCGGCGGATGTTCATCGACAGGCCGAGCTCGAGGCAGCGCGTCGTGGTCGCGGCGCCGAGCGCGTGGTGCGGCTCGCGCGTCTCGCGGTCCTTGACGAGCTCGATGCCGCGCAGGAGGCCCATGCCGCGCAGGTCGCCGATCTCCGCATGGCGGTCCTTGAGCTCGGCGAGGCACGCGGCGAGGTAGTCGCCCAGCTCGCGCGAGCGCTCGAGCAGGCGCTCGCGCTCGATCGTCTCGAGCACGGCGAGCCCAACGTTCGCCGGCAGCGGGTCGGACACGTGCGACGTGTAGAACGCGAAGCCGCGCGCGTGGCAGGTCTCCTCGATCGCGCTCGACGTGATCACGCCGGCGAGCGGCATGCCGCCGCCGAGCGTCTTCGATACGGTCATGATGTCGGGCGTGACGCCGAGCTGCGAGGCCGCGAACCAGTGGCCGAGGCGGCCGAACGCGGTCTGCGCCTCGTCGAATACCAGCAGCATCCCGCGCTTCTGCGCCTCGACTTTCAGCGCGGCGAAGTAGCCGGGCGGCGGCACGATCACGCCGCCGGCGCTGATGACGGGCTCGGCGATCACCGCCGCGGGCGCGCCGGTCGACTGCATGTCGAAAAGCTGGAAGCCGACCTTCATGCACGTGAGATCGCACTTGTCGCGGCAGTGCTTCACCGGGCAGCGGTACGCGTTGGGCTCGGGGATCACGAACGAGCCGGGCATGCCGGGGCCGTAGCCCTTGCGGTCGCTGGCGAAGGACACGGCGCTCGCGTTGCCGGTGACGCCGTGCCAAGAGCCGCCGAGGCCCACGACCTCGTAGCCGCCGGTGGCGAGCTTGGCCATCTTGAGGGCGGCGTCGTTGCTCTCGCTGCCGGTGTTGAGGAACAGCGACTTCGCGAGCGGCTTCGGCACCAGCGCCGCGAGCTTCGCGGCGAGGTCGACGACGCTGCGCGGGATCATCCCCGAGAAGAGGTGCAGCGCGGTGTCGCAGCTCTTCTTGATCGCGGCGACGACGTTCGGATGGTTGTGACCGACGGTCGCGCACATCTGTCCCGACGTGAAATCGAGGATCTTGTTGCCCGCCGCATCGTAGACGTAGCAGCCCAGCGCCTTCTCGACGATCTCGGGATAGGCGTCGCCGCCGTAGCGGATCAGGTCCTTGCGGAAGTCGGGCGTTGCGGTGTCATCGGCCATCGGATTCTCCTGCGTGCTTGTCGCCGGCGAGGATCGACTCGAGGGCGGCGAGGCCATTGTGGATGTGGCGCGCGACCGCGCGTGCGGTCGCGGCCGCGTCGCGGCGCGCGAAAGCCGCCGCGATCGCGCGGTGCTCGGCGATCGACTGGCGCACGCGCGCGGGCCGCTGCCACAGCATGTAGCGGGGGAACTGGTCCCACATCTGCTCGATCAGCGTGAGCAGCACCGGGTTGCCGGCGCCTTCGTACAGCCTGCGATGAAAGCGCGCGTCGGCATCGCCCGTGGCACGCAGGTCGCCGGCGGCGTGGGCCACCGCCATCGTGCGCATGATCGCGCGCACTTGCGCGATCGCCGCCGGCGATGCGCTCGAGGCGGCGAGGCGCGCCGCCTCCGCCTCGAGCAGCGCGCGCACGCGGTAGACCTGCGCGACGCGCTTGCCGTCGAGCGTCGCCACGCGGATGCCGTGGTGCGACTCGTGGACGAGGAGGCCCCTGGCGACGAGCTCGAGCGACGCCTCGCGCGCCGGCGTGGCGCCGAGGTCCAGGTCCGCCATCAGCTGCACCTGGCGCAGCGGCTGGCCAGGACGGTAGCGGCCGTCCATGATCGCGCCGCGCACCTTGGCGACCGCGTGCTCGCGCTTGGTCCTGAAGGGGGGAGCGCTCACCGCATCGTCCATGCCGGCGAGCGTACCTTATATTTTATAAAATGGCTATGCGCCGCTCGCGCGTTGCGACAGGCGCTCCGGCCGGTTCGCGTAGCTGTCCGGCGCTTGCGGGCCCGGCTCGATGCGCACGACGTGCACGGTGCCGCTGTAGCGACATGCGCCGTCGCCGCCGTAGTCGCAGACGTGCAGGCGCCGGTCGCAGCCGACGTCGAGCCCTTCGCCGGCGCTCAACCCGAGGATGATTGTCGGCGTGAGGTCGAGCGTCGCGACCTCGCGTCCCCCGAGACGCAACACGCCGCGGCCCTTGCGCTCGCCGGTGGCCGTGCAGTCGAGCACGAATTCGTTGCGCCCCGGCACGACCGGGAGGTCGCGCGCGTCGACGCCGCGGCCGGGCGCGCCGTGGTAGTGAAAATGCACGGCGCCGTCGCGTGCGTAGAGGGCGAAGCCGAAGATCGGATCGCCGAGCGAAAAGATCACGCCGGTCGCGCCGGGCTGCCAGTCGAAGGCGCAGCTGAGCCGGAAGCTGCGATCGGCCACCATCTGCGCCACGACGGCCACCGGCGCGGTGCCCGTGCCCGGATGGAACGTGCGCGGCTCGTCGAGCGTGTGCTCGAGATACGGCGGCACGGTGAGCGAGCGGTGCACGCCGCGATTGTCGAGCGGGTACGCGTAGTTCGCGAGCGCGTCGCGATCGTATGCCGCGACGAGGCGGGCAAGCCGGTCGGGATGCTCGCGGGCGAGGTCGCGCGTCTCGGTGGGATCGCTCGCGAGGTCGAAGAGCATCCAGTTGCCGAGGTCGATCGCCTTGCCCGGCGGCTGCAGCGACACGATCTTCCAGTTGCCGGCGATGTAGCCGCGATGACCGAAGAGCTCGAAGTGCTGCGCCTCGCGCCGCGACGGCAGGCCGCGATCGAGCGTGTCCTTGAACGAAATGCCGTCGTACGGTCGCGTGCGAAATCCCGCGTATTCGGCCGGTGGCGCGATGCCCACGAGGTCGAGGATCGTCGGCGCGATGTCGGTCACGTGCACCCAGTCCTGCGACACGCGGCCGCCGTCCTTCCAGCGCGCCGGCCACTGCATCACCATGGGCACGCGAATGCCGCCGTTCATCGTCGTCGTCTTGTACATCCGGTACGGCGCCACCGACACATCGGTCCAGCCGAGCGGGTACGTCGGCCATGACGACGAGCCGCCGAGCTCACCCGCCGCGAAAAAGCGCCGCACCCACGCCGGGTCTTCGTGCTGCGTCAGGCGCTTGGACAGGTTGTTCGCGGCGCCGTCGGGGCCGCCGATGCCGTTGGCGCCGTTGTCGGAGGTGATCAGCACCAGCGTGTTGTCGAGCCGGCCGAGCGCCTCCAGCGCCTCGATCAGGCGGCCGACGTTCTGGTCGATGTTGTCGACGATGGCGGCGTAGAGCTCCATGTAGCGCGCCATCAGGTCGCGGCGCGCGGGCTCGACGTCGTCCCATCGCGGCACGCCCGGGCTGTGCGGCGCGAGTGCCGGGGCCTCGTCGAAGATGCCTTGCTCGACCTGGCGTCGCAGGCGCGCGTCGCGCGCCGCGTCCCAGCCGCCGTCGTACGCGCCCCGGTAGCGCGCGAGGTCCTCGGCCTTGGCATGCAGCGGCGCATGCGGCGCGTTGTGCGCGAAATACAGGAAGTAGGGCTTGCCGGGCGACGACGCGGCGTGCTCCTTCACCATCGCGATCGCCTTGTCGGTCCAGTCGTCGGTGCAGTAGTAGCCGTCGCGATACGCGTCGTGGTCGAGGAGCGCGTTGTCCTCGATGAGCTGCGACGGCGCGAAGTAGTGCGTCTCGCCGCCGAGGAAGCCGTAGAAGCGGTCGAAGCCGCGCCCGAGCGGCCACGACGAGCGATCCGACGACGACGTGGTCGCATGGTCCGGCGTGTTGTGCCACTTGCCGACCATGTACGTCGAATAGCCGTTGGACCTGAGGATCTCGGCGAGCGTCGGCGTGTCGCGCGTCATCTCGCCGGCGCGATACCCCGGGAAGCCGGGATCGTTGAACGTCAGCCAGCCGCAGCCGACCGCGTGCGGATTCTTGCCGGTCAGGAGTGCTGCACGCGCCGGCGTGCACATCGGCACGGTGGTGTAGTTGGCGAACCGCACGCCGCGCCGCGCCATCCGGTCGATGGCCGCGGTGCGGATCTCGGCGCCGAAGCAGCCGAAGTCGGAGAAGCCGAGGTCGTCGAGCAGGAATACCACGATGTCCGGCGCGCCGGCGGGGGCGCCGGAACGCGGCGCCCACCACGGCGTGGAGTCCTGCAGCGTACGACCGATGTGGCCCTGCCAGCCGGCGGCAGGATCGTCGGTTCGCACGACCGGTCAGTCCATGAACGAGCTGTTGACCGCCTTGGAAAGATCCGGCTTGGTCTTCAGCACGCCGGCCTTGAACCAGTAGTCGCCCTGGTCCTCGACCGCCTTGCGGAAATTCGCGCTGCCGACCAGCTTCTTCGCTTCGTCGAAGCTGTAGAACTGGATGGCGTCGGTCGACTTGATCGCCGCCTCGAGCTCCTGCGTGCCTGCGCCGGCGCTCTTCATGTACTGCTGGATCGCCTCGATCGTCTCCTTGCGCGTCGCCGGATTCTGCAGCGCGGACACCGCCGTCCCCTGATACGCCTTGACGAATGCCTTTACGGCTTCCGGATGCTTTTCGATGACGCTGCGCGTCGCGACGAGCACGTCGGGGTTCACGACCGCCTCGCCCTTGGCGCCGCCGAGATCGCGCCCCGTCGCGATGACCTTCGTGCCCGGCGCCGCCTTGGGAATCAGCACCGTGCCGTTGGCCGAGGAGATCACGGCATCGAGGCGACCCGCGACGAACGCCGCCTGTGCCTGGCCGACGGGCAGCGGCTTGTAGTCGATGTCCTTGAAGTCCATGCCGTTGGCGGCGAGGATTTGCGCGAGCAGGTAGTACTGGCCGCCGTTGGGCGGCGTCGACACCATCTTGCCCTTGAGGTCCTTCACCGAATTGATGCCGGCCTTTGCGAGCAACGGCAGCGCGAGGACGGGATCGTCGGGGACCGCGATGATCTGCACGTCGAAGCTGCTCTTGCTCAATGCCAGCACGGCGGTGGCGAGGTTGAGCAGCGCGATGTCGGGCTCGCCGCCGCCCATCGCCTGGATGATCGCGGGGCCGCCGCCTTCGGCGAAGCTGATCGTCTTGACCTTGACGCCGGCCTTCTCGAACCAGCCCTTTTCGTTGGCGACGACGGCGAGCGCGCCGGTCGGCGCGCGCAGCACGCCGAACGACACGGTGTCAGGCTCCGCGGCGGACGCGAGCGACGGCGCGAGCGCGACGAGCGCGACCGCGGCGGTGGCGATGGCGCGGTGCCACTGGCCGGTTCGACGTGAATTCTTCTGGGATGACATCGTGACCTCCTCGGTTGGATTGCGCGTGCTTGGCGCGCGGTGGTTATGGGTGCGGCGGTGATGAGGTTGGCGGGGCCGGCGGCGCGAGCTGCTCGAGCAATCCGCGCAGCCGTCGGCGTGTCTGCTCGAAGCCTTCGCTCACCCTCGAGCGCTCGTCGCGAGGGCGTGCGAGCG
>JAICUU010000276.1 GCA_025935675.1 Burkholderiales bacterium | reverse complement strand
CTCGTCGGCCTCGACCCAGCCGGCGAGCTTCACCCATTTGCCGGGCTCGAGGTCCTTGTAGTGCTCGAAGAAATGCGCGATCTGCTGCGCGACCAGCGCCGGCAGGTCGCGCGGCGAGCCCACCTCGCGGTAGATCGACGTCAGCTTGTCGATCGGCACGGCCAGGATCTTGGCGTCGCCGCCCGCCTCGTCGTTCATCTTCAGCATGCCGATCGGCCGGCAGCGCACGACGACGCCGGTGAAGAGGGGGACCGGCGACACGACCAGCACATCGCAGGGGTCTCCGTCGTCGGAGAGCGTCTGCGGGATATAGCCGTAGTTGCAGGGATAGTGCATCGCCGTCGACATGAAGCGGTCGACGAACACCGCGCCCGTCGTCTTGTCGACCTCGTACTTGATCGGCTCGCCGTGCATCGGGATCTCGACGACGACGTTGCAATCGTTGGGGACGTCGCGGCCGGCGGGAACGCGATCGAGGCTCATCGTAAGGGTCGGGCGAAAGTGCGGGCTTCGATTATAGGGCGGCGACCGGTTATGCTGGCGACGCGAGCCAACGCGACACGATGGAATCGATCACCGCCAACCCGACGATCGTCGACCAGGTCTACCGCGCGATCCTCGACGCGATCTGCGACGGCACGCTGTCGCCGGGCGAGCGGCTGACGCAGGAAGGCATCGCCAGGAAGCTCGACGTGTCGCGCCAGCCGGTCAACCAGGCGTTGATGCTCTTGCGCAAGCAGCGCTTCGTCATCGAGGCCGGGCGGCGCGGCCTGATGGTGGCGCCGCTCGACCGCGACTTCGTGCGCTGGATCTACGAGCTTCGGCTCGGCATCGAGCCGATCGCCGCGGGACTCGCCGCGCGCCTCGCATCCGCGTCGGAGATCGAGCGCGGCAACGCGCTCGTCGCGGCCGGCCGCGCGGCGCTGCGCGAAGGCGCCCTCGCCGCATTGATCGGCGCCGACATGGCGTTCCACTCGTGGATCTACGCGGCGTCGGGCAATCGGCTCTTCGTCGACACGATGGAGGGCTTGTGGCATCACCTGCGACGAGCGATGCGCGAAGTGCTGCTGAAGCGCGACTATCGCAAGGCGGTGTGGCACGAGCACGAGCAGCTCTGGCGCGCGATCGCCGCGCACGATGCCGAGGCCGCCGCGGCGCTCGTGTCGGCGCACCTGCGCAACGCCGCGGTGACGGTCGAGGTCAGCGTGCCCGCGACTGGCTCGACGGCGCTTCCAGGCTGAATGCGCCGGGCACCGCTCCGACGCCGCTGCGCGCACGGCACGCGCGCTCATCCGCCGCGATACGCCTCGCTGTAGGACGCGTAGACGGTGACGATGTCGGCGAAGCCTTCGCGCTCCGCCGGCTTGAGCTCGCGAAACGGCCGCGCCGGGCGCCCTGCGACGATCCATCCCGAGGGCACGCGCGTGCCGGGCTCGACGAAGGCGCCCGCGCCGATGCACGCGTCGGCCTCGACGACGACATCGTCGCCGACGATCGCGCTCATGCCGACGAGCGCACGGTCGCCGATGCGCGCGGCGCCCATCCGCACGTTGTGGCCGACCGTGACGTCGTCGCCGATGACGAGGTCGCCGCGTGCGCGCGACGCCGTGAGCACGCTGTTGTCCTGGATGTTGGCGCGCCGCCCGAGGACGATCCGCGCGTCGCCGGCGTCGACCACGCACGCGAAGTAGATCGACGCGTCGTCGGCGAGCTCGATTGCGCCGCCGCAGCGCGCGGTGGCGGCGACGAACGTGGCTGCGCTGCGCTCGAAGCGTGGCGCGGCCAGCGGTAGCGGCGGCGCATCGGCGGGCAAGTCGGTGGCTGGCGACGGCGCCGGCGAGCGGCGCGTGCGAATCGCCTCGTGCCAACGCGCAAGCTCGCCGGGCTCGAGCGCGCGCTGCGGCTTGGCGGGACTGCCGGCGTAGACGAGCCCGCCCTCCAACGGCTTGCGCGGCGGCACGACGGCGCCCGGCAGGATCAGCGCCTGCGCGCCGACGACGGCGCCGTCCATCACCGTCGCGGCATCGCCGACCACGACGCCGTCGCCGAGCGTGCAGGCATGCACGAGGCCGAAGCGACCGACGCTGACGTCGTCGCCGACGATCGCCGGATAGACGCTGTCGGCGATGTGCACGGTGGCGCGCACGCCGAGGAACACGTTGGCGCCGAGGCGGATCACCTCGCCGTCGGCGCGCACCGTCGCGTAATCCTCGAGCACGAGGCCCGGCCCCGCGGTGGTGCGGCCGGCGACGACCGCGTGCGCGCCCATGGTCGCCGGCTCGGCGAGCTTTGGCGTGTGCACCCGGTAGCGGACTAGCATTGCCCCGAAGCTAGCACGCCGCGCGCGGCGCCGCGTTGTTCACGTCACGCCGCCAGTGCGCAAGCGTCGCTCCGCGTCGTCCCAGGCGGTGAGGGGCATCAGGTCGGGCACGCCGGCGAGCCCCGATTTGCCGTCGGCCGACATGACGTCGCCGCGGACGACGACGTCGATGAGCGCCGGGCGATGCGCCAGCGCGCGCTCGAGCGCGCCCGGCAGCTCGGCGGCGTCGGTGACGCGCTCGGCATGCAGGCCGAACGCGCGCGCCATCGCCGCATGGTCGGCGAACTGCAGCGTCGTGCCGACGACGCGCCCCCACGATTGCCGCTGGTCGTTGACCTCGATCTGCCAGGCGCCGTTGTTGGCGACGACGATCAGGAGCGGCACGCCGTGGCGCACGGCGGTGTCGATCTCCATCGCGTTGAAGCCGAATGCGCCATCGCCCGTGGCAACGACGACGCTGCGCCCGGGCGCCGCGAGTGCTGCGCCGATGCCGAACGGCGTGCCGACACCGATGCAGCCGAGCGGGCCGGGGTCGAGCCACGTCGGCGCCTCGAGGCCGACGCGCGCGAACGCGAGGAAGTCGCCGCCATCGGCGACCACGATGGCGTCATCGCCGATCGCGTCCTGCAAGCACGCAAGCAGGCGATTCGGATGGATCTTGCCATCGGGCGCCGATTCGGCGACGCGCATCGATTCGCGCAGCCGCGCGGAGCGCCCTGCGTGCCGGGCACGAAGGTCCGCTGCCCATGCCGTGTCGACGGCCGCCGCGCGCCCGCCCGCCGCCGCGACGATCGCGTCGAGGGCGAGCCCGCAGTCGGCGAGGATCTCGACGTCGCCGCGCCGGTTGTCGCGAAGCTCGGCGGCAACGTCGGCGATGCGCACGAAGCGCGCGTCGCCGAACACCGCGGGCGAGCCGTAGGCAAGCTGGAAATCGAGGCGGCGGCCGAGCGTGACGACGAGATCCGCCGCGCCCATCGCGCTGCCGCGCACCGCGCCGACGAACGCAGGATGCGACGCCGGCAAGACGCCCTTGCTCTCGCCGGTGTCGAGATAGACGGCGCCGAGCGCGTCGAGGAAGCGCGCCAGGGGCGCGCCGCGGCCTTTCACGCCGCGCCCGGCGATCACCAGCGGCCGGCGCGCCGACCACAGCAGCTCGACCGCGCGCTCGACGTCGCCTGGCGAGGGTGCAAGCAGCGCGCGTGGGCGACCGGCGAGGTGCTCGGCGCGCTGCAACGGCGGCGGCACGTCGGCGCGCAGCACGTCGACGGGGAAGTCGAGGTAGGCGGCGCCCGGCTCGCCGCCGTCGCCGCGCGCACGGGCGAACGCCTCGTCGAGCTCCGCCGGCACGAGCGCCGCATCGCGCACAGTGCGCGCGTAACGCGTGATCGCGCGCAGCATGCCGACGTGATCGAGGTCCTGCAGCGCGCCGCGGTTGTCCTGCGGACGCGGCGGCGTGCCCGACAGCACGAGGATCGGCGCGCGCGCCACGTGCGCGTTGGCGATGCCGGTCATCGCGTTGGTGACGCCGGGCCCCGCGGTGACGAGCGCGACGCCGGGCATGCCGCGGAGCTCGCCGTACGCATGCGCCATGTAGACGGCGGCACGCTCGTCGCGCACGTCGACGATCGCGATCCCCTCGTCGTCGAGCGACATCCACAGCGGCAT
>JAICUU010000148.1 GCA_025935675.1 Burkholderiales bacterium | reverse complement strand
GTCGAGGAGCAGTGGGACCTGCCGGCGCTCGAGAAGGCGCTCGCCAGCGATTTCCAGATCGAGGCGCCGGTGGCGAAATGGGTCGCCGACAGCGACGTCGACGCGGCGACGATCACCGAGCGGCTGGCCACCGCGGCCGAGGCGGCGTGGCGCGAGCGCGAGGCGCTGGCCGGCGCGCCGGTGATGCGCCAGTTCGAGCGCAGCCTGATGCTGCAGACGGTCGACCATCACTGGCGCGACCACCTCGCCGCGCTCGATCATCTGCGCCAGGGCATCCACCTGCGCGGCTACGCACAGAAGAATCCCAAGCAGGAATACAAGCGCGAGGCGTTCGAGCTCTTCTCCGACATGCTCGACCGCATCAAGCAGGACGTCGTCAAGGTCGTGCTCACCGTGCAGGTGCGCGGCCGCGAGGAAGTACAGGCGGTGGAGGAGGCGCCGGCGGTCACCAACGTGCGTTACCAGCACGCCGACTACGAGGAGGCGCTGGCGGCGACCAATGCCGCCGACGAGGGCGGCACCGCCGTCGCGGCGCCCCCGTTCGTGCGCGCCGGCGCCAAGGTCGGCCGCAACGATCCCTGTCCCTGCGGGTCCGGCAAGAAGTACAAGCAGTGCCACGGCCGGATCGCCTAGCGGCGGCCAGGACGTTGCAACGCCCGGACAACGCGCCGCGCAAGCGCGGCGGATACGACCTCCACGCGATCGCGTGGCGCGCCATGCAGGCGCGCGGCCTCGAGCCTGATTTCTCCGATGCGGCCAAACGCGAGGCGGCCGGGGTCGACACGCCCGCGCCCATCGACGGTGCGGTTCGCGACTTGCGCGCGCTGCTCTGGGCGTCGATCGACAACGACGACTCGCGCGACCTCGACCAACTCTCGGTCGCCGCGCCCGTCGAGGGCGGCGCGACGCGCATCCTCGTGGCGATCGCCGACGTCGACGCGCTCGTCAAGGCCGGCAGCGCGATCGACGCGCACGCCTCGGCCAACACCACGTCGGTCTACACGGCGGGCGGCGTGTTCCCGATGCTCCCGGAGAAATTCTCGACCGGCCTGACCTCGCTCAACCCGGGCGAGGATCGCGTCGCGATGGTCGTCGACATGACGATCGACGAAAGCGGCAACGTCGGCGCCGCCGACATCTACCGCGCGAGCGTGCACAACCGCGCCAAGCTCGCGTACGACAGCGTCGCCGCATGGCTCGACGGCAAGGCTGCCGCGCCCGCGCCTCTGGCCGCCGTCGCCGGGCTGGACGAGCAACTGCGTACGCAGGATCGCGTCGCGCAGGCGCTGAAGCGCGCGCGCACCGCGCGCGGCGCGCTCGAGCTCGAGACCACGGAGGCGCGCGCCGTCTACGCGGAGGATGGCGCGCTCGCCAACCTCCTCGCCGACACGCCCAACCGCGCGAAGACCGTGATCGAGGATTTCATGATCGCGGCCAACGGCGTCACCGCGCGCTTCCTCGCCGCGCGCCACGTGTCGACGCTGCGCCGCGTGCTGCGCACCCCCGAGCGCTGGGACCGCATCGTCGCCCTTGCGGCGTCGCTCGGCGATACGCTGCCGGCGACGGCCGACGCGCCGGCGCTGAACGCGTTCCTGGTGCGCCGCCGCGCCGCCGATCCGGCGCGCTTCGCCGACCTGTCGCTGGCGGTGATCAAGCTGCTTGGCCGCGGCGAGTACGTCGCCGACGTCTCGGGGCAGGCCTGCGAGGGCCACTTCGGGCTCGCGGTGCGCGATTATGCGCACTCGACGGCACCCAACCGCCGGTTTCCCGACCTCGTCACGCAGCGGATGCTGAAGGCCGCGCTGGCGAACGCGAGCGCGCCCTACGCGAACGCCGAGCTCGAGACATTGGCAGAGCATTGCACCGCGCAGGAGGACGCCGCCAACAAGGTCGAGCGCCAGGTGCAGAAGTCGGCGGCCGCGCTGATCCTGTCGTCGCGCGTCGGCCAGGTGTTCGATGGCCTCGTCACCGGCGCGTCGGCGAAGGGAACGTGGGCGCGAATCCTGGACCCGATGGCCGAGGGCCGCGTGATCCGCGGCTTCGCGGGCCTCGACGTCGGCGATCGCGTGCGCGTCAAGCTCGTGTCGACCGACGTCGAGCGCGGCTTCATCGACTTCGCCCGCGAAGGGACCGCGCCGTGACCAAGCCGTCCCATTCCGCGGACCCGATCGCGGGCAAGCCCGCGTCGTTGCCGGAGGACCCGCCGCTCGCCTACGAGGATGCGCCGTTCCTCGACAGCGACGACGGGCGCTCGCTGCGCATCCTCGCCGAGTATCTCGAGCCGCTGCAGCGCTTCCGCGACGCGCGCGTCTGCGAGACGATCGTGTTCTTCGGCTCGGCGCGGCTCAGCGAGGACGGCCCGCTCGGCAACTATTACCGTGACGCGCGCGAGCTCGCGCGCCGCGTCACCGCGTGGTCGCAAGGGCTCGCCAGCGACAAGCATCGCTACGTCGTGTGCACGGGCGGCGGTGCCGGGATCATGGAGGCCGCCAACCGCGGCGCGCGCGACGCCGGCGGCAAGACGATCGGCCTCAACATCGCGCTGCCGTTCGAGCAGCACCTCAACAGCGCGGTGACGCCGGAGCTCGCGTTCCAGTTCCACTACTTCTTCATGCGCAAGCTGTGGTTCGCGCACCTCGCGCGCGCGCTCGTCGTGTTCCCCGGCGGCTTCGGCACGCTCGACGAGATGACCGAGATCCTGACGCTCGCGCAGACCGGCAAGCTCGAGCACCGGATCCCGATCGTGCTGTACGGCAAGGCGTACTGGCAGGAGATCCTCGACGTCGACGCGCTCGTTCGCCACGGCATGATCGACAAGGGCGACCTCGAGCTCTTCGGCTACGCCGACGATCCGGCGGCCGCGCTCGCACTGATCCAGGCGGGCATCCGCCACGTCCACGACGCGAGCACGCCCGCGTTCGCGCATTCGCGCACATGCCCGTGATGGCGACCGGGCGAAGCCGTAATCCCCGCGAATGCGGGGATCCAGCTCTGACGGATCGGTGGAGGCAGCGCCGTGGCCTTGCGCGGCGTCAAGGCTGGATCCCCGCATTCGCGGGGATTACGGTGAGCTCGCCGAAGGTCGGCTCGTGACGCAGCGCGCGGATGCGCTCGTCCTGTTCGGGGTCACCGGCGACCTCGCGTTCAAGCAGATCTTCCCGGCGCTGCAGCGGCTCGCGCGTGCGGGCGCGCTCGACATGCCGGTAGTGGGTGTCGCGCGCTCGGCGTGGACCGACGCGGAGCTTCGCGCCCATGCGCGGGAGAGCCTCGCCGCGCACGGCGGCGTCGACGAGGCGGCGCTCGCGCGGCTCGCGCCGCGGCTGCGCTACGTCGAGGGCGATTACCAGGATCCGGCGACGTTCGCGCGCATCGGCGCGGCACTCGCGCCGGCGATGCACCCGCTGCATTACCTCGCGATCCCGCCGAGCCTTTTCGCCACCGTCGTCGAGGGCCTCGTCGCGGCCGGCTGCGCGAACGGCGCGAGCGTCGTCGTCGAGAAGCCGTTCGGCCACGATCTCGCGTCGGCGCAGGCGCTCAACGCGATGCTGCACCGCTACTTTCCCGAGACGGCGATCTTCCGGATCGATCACTACCTCGGCAAGGAGCCGGTCGAGAACCTGCTGTACTTCCGCTTTGCCAACGCGTTCGTCGAGCCGATCTGGAACCGCGACCACATCGCCAGCGTGCAGATCACGATGGCCGAGGCGTTCGGCATCGAGGGCCGCGGCCGCTTCTACGACGAGGTCGGCGCGATCCGCGACGTCGTGCAGAACCACCTGCTGCAGGTCGCCGCGCTCCTCGCGATGGAGGCGCCGATCCAGCGCAGCCCCGAGACCGCGCGCGACGAGCGCAACCGCCTGTTCCGTGCGATGCGACCGCTCACCGCGCGGGACGTCGTGCGCGGCCAGTTCGCCGGGTACCGCGACGAGCCGGGCGTCGCCGCCGGCTCGCAGATGGAGACGTTCGCCGCATTGCGGCTCATGATCGACACGTGGCGCTGGGAGGGCGTGCCGTTCTACATCCGTGCCGGCAAGAAGCTGCCGGTCACCTCGACCGAGGTCGTCGTCGATCTCAAGCGGCCGCCACTTACCGTGTTCGACCCGGTGAACGCGGGGTCCGGAAACCGCTTCCGCTTCCGCCTTTCTCCCGACGTGTTCATCTCGCTGCAGGCGCGCGTCAAGGCGCCCGGCGAACGCATGGTGGGCGACGATGTCGAACTGATTGCGCGCCGCCAGTCGCCCGACCAGATGACCCCGTACGAGAAGCTGATCGGCGACGCGCTCGAGGGCGACGCGTCGCTCTTCGCCAGCAGCGACAGCATCGAGGCCGCGTGGCGCGTCGTCGACCCGGTGCTCGCCGGCATGCCACCGCCCGGCGTGTACGCGCCCGGCACATGGGGACCGCGCGACGCCGCCCGGGTGGTCGCGGAGCCCGATGGCTGGCACAACCCCACGCTCGACGGAGGAACGCCATGAATCCCACCCGCCAACTGCACGAGCTCGGCCAGCGGCTGTGGCTCGACAACATCACGCGCCGGCTGCTGAAGGACGGCACGCTGGCGCGCTACATCGACGAGTACGCGATCACCGGGCTCACGTCGAACCCGACGATCTTCGACCATGCGATCGCCGGCGGCAGCGATTACGACGACGCGATCGCCAGCGCGGCGCCCGGTGAGCGCGACGACGAGGCGCTGTTCTTCACGCTGGCGATCGAGGATTTGCGCAATGCGGCGGCGCTGTTCGCGCCGATCCACCGCGCCAGCGGCGGCCTCGACGGCTGGGTGTCGCTCGAGGTGTCGCCGCTCCTCGCCGACGACGCCGCGGCGACCACGGCGTCGGTCGCGAAGCTCCACGCGCAGGCCGCGCGCGACAACCTCTTCGTCAAGATCCCCGGCACGCCGGCCGGGACGAAGTCGATCGAGGAATCGATCTTCGCCGGCGTGCCGGTCAACGTGACGCTGCTCTTCTCGCGCGCGCAATACGAAGCCTCGGCCAATGCGTACATGCGCGGCATCGAGCGGCGCATCGCGGCGAAGCGCGACCCCCGCGTGCCGTCGGTGGCGTCGCTGTTCGTCAGCCGCTGGGACGTCGCCGTGCACGACCAGGTGCCGCCGCCGCTGCGCAACCGCCTCGGCATCGCCGTTGCGCAGGACACGTATCGCGCCTACCGGCGCCTCCTCGACTCGCCGCGCTGGAAGGCGCTCGAAGGCGCGGGCGCCTCGGCGCAGCGCCTGCTGTGGGCGAGCACCGGCACCAAGGACCCGCAGGCGAGCGACACGCTGTACGTCGAGGCGCTGGCGGCGCCGCAGACGATCGACACGATTCCCGACAAGACGCTCGCCGCGTTCGCCGCGCATGGCCGCGTCGGTGCGACGATGCCCGACGACGGCGGCGATGCCGACACGGTGATGGGCGAGTATCGGAAGGCCGGGTTCGACCTCGACGCGCTCGCGCGGAAGCTGCAGGTCGACGGCGCCGCGGCGTTCGTCAAGTCCTGGCGCGAGCTGCTCGGCCGCATCGCCGACAAGCGCCGCGCGCTCGCCACCGCACGCTGAGCGACGCCATGCCGCCCGTCACGCGCACGCTGATCATCGCCAACGTCGTCGTCTATCTCGTGCAGATGGCGATGCCGACGCTGGTCGTGCCGTTCGCGCTGTGGCCGCTCGGCGCTGCGCGCGCAACCGGCGGGCAGGTCAGCTTCGAGGCCTGGCAGCTCGTCACGTACGCGTTCCTGCACGGCGGCCTCGCGCACATCGCGTTCAACATGTTCGCGCTGTACATGTTCGGCAGCCCGTTCGAGCAGGTCGTCGGCCAGCGCCGCTACACGATCTACTACTTCGTCTGCGTGGTGACCGCGGCGATCGCGCAGCTTTCGGTGATGCAGCTGTCGGGCGCGATCTACCCGTCGATCGGCGCGTCGGGCGGCGTGTTCGGACTGTTGCTCGCGTACGCCGCGTACTTCCCGCGCAACAAGGTGTTCCTGATCTTCTTCCCGGTGCCGCTGCCGTCGCGCGTGTTCGTCTTCATCTACGCGGCGATCGAGCTCTTCTTCGGCGTCACCGGCACGCAGGAGGGCGTCGCGCATTTCGCGCACCTGGGCGGCCTCGTCGGCGGCATCGCGATGATCGCGTACTGGCGCAACTTCGGCCGCGTGCGCTGACGGCGACCGCGGCGCGCGGCTTTCGAATCCTGGCGGGTCAGCGCGCGCCGGCCGCGATGAGCGTCGCGGCGATCGCGTCGAACCCGCGCCGGCGGGCGTGCGCGAGCGGCGTGACGCCTTCGCGATCCGCGAGGCTCGGGTCGGCGCCGGCCCTGATCAGCAGCGCCACGACCGCCTGATGCCGCGCGCCCCCATCGCCCAGGATGATGGCCTCGAGCAGCGCGGTCCAGCCGAGGTTGTTGACGTGGTCGACGGCGACGCCGGCGTCGATGAGGATGCGCACGGTGTCGACATGCGCGCGCTCGGCAGCGGGAATCAGCGCGGTGCCGCCGAAGCGGTTGGTGCTGCGGAGGTCCGCGCCGTGCGCGAGCGTCATCTCGAGGATCTCGCGATGACCGCTCGCGCCCGCGTACAGGAACGGCGTGTCGTGGATCGCGTCGACGGCATTGACGTCGGCGCCTGCCTCGATCAGCGCGCGGGCCGCGGCGATACGGTTGGCGCGCGTGGCGACGAGAAGCGCGGTGCGACCGTCGCGGTCGCGGGCATCGACCGTCGTGCCCTCGGCGAGCAGGCGATGAATCGTCGCGACGTCGTCCTGCGCCGCGGCGGCGCGCAGCCGCGCGCCGTTCACGGCGCCATCGCCGGCCGCCCGGGCGCCTGCGCCGCCGGCAAGCGCGAGCACGAGCGGGAGCGCAAGCGCAGCGAGGCAGCCGCGCGCGAATGCGCAGCGCCGGGACGCGGTCGACGTCGCCATCTAGACACCGAGGCGACTTGCGAGCGCCTGTGGCTCATGCGCCGCTTCTCGCGACGCGCGGTCAAGCACGATTTGCCCCTTCTCCATGACCGCGACACGATCGGTGTGCGCGACGACGCTGCGGTAGTCGCGGTCGACGACCACCGACGCGATGCCGGTCGCGCGGATCGCCGACACGATCGCCCAGATCTCGCGCACCACGCGCGGCGCCAGGCCTTCGGTGGCCTCGTCGAGGATCAGGATGTCGGGGTTCGTCATCAGCGCGCGGCCGATCGCGAGCATCTGCTGCTCGCCGCCGGAGAGCTGGTCGCCACGATGACGCAAGCGTTGCGCGATCCGTGGAAATGTCGCCAGCACGCGCGCGAGCGTCCAGTCGTCGCGGCCGTCGAAGCCGCGCCGCGCGGCGACGACGAGGTTCTCGCGGACCGTGAGGTCGGGAAAGATGCCGCGCCCCTCGGGCACGTAGCCAACGCCGAGCCGCGCGATCGCGTGAGGGCTCAGCGTCGCCGTGTCGCGGCCACGGATCGCGATCGTGCCGGCGCTCTTGCGCACGAGGCCGAGGATCGTACGGAGCAATGTCGTCTTGCCCATGCCGTTGCGGCCGAGGAGGCCGACTGCCTCGCCCGCCGCCACGCCGAACGACACGCCGCGCAGCACGTGGCTCGTGCCGTAGTGGACGTCGAGGGCGCGAATCGCGACGAGCATGTCGCGTGCGCGCGACGAGGCGGCAGGCCCGCCCGCCCCGATGTCGATCGCGCCGTCGTCAAAAGTGGGCATCGGTCTCGCCGAGGTAGGCGGCCTGCACGTCCGCATTGGCGCGAATGGCGTCCGGCGCGCCGCTCGCGATGACCGCGCCGTCGACCATGACCGTGATGCGGTCGGCGATGCGGAATACCGCGTCCATGTCGTGCTCGACGAGCAGGATCGCGTGTCCCGGGCGCAGCGAATCGAGCAGCGCGAGCATCGTCGCCGTCTCGTCGGCGCCCATGCCGGCGAGCGGCTCGTCGAGCAGCAGCACCTCCGGCTCACCGGCGAGGCACATCGCGACCTCGAGCGTGCGGCGCTGGCCGTGCGACAGCGTCGCCACCACGCGATCGGCCAGCGGCTCGATGCCGGTGCGCGCTAGCGCGCGGCGCGCCGCGTCGAGGCTCGGCGCGTCATGCGCCGCGGCGTCGAGCGCGAGCCGGCGTGTACGGGGCCGGCGTGCCTGCGCGCACAGCCGGCAATTCTCGAGCACGCTGAACGTCGCGAACACGCTGGTGCGCTGGTAGCTGCGGCCGAGGCCCGCGCGCGCGCGGCGCGGCTGCCGCCAGCGCGTGACGTCGACGCCGTTGAGCGCGACCGTGCCGGCATCGCCGGCGAGCTCGCCCGCGAGCACGTTGACGAGCGTCGACTTGCCGGCGCCGTTGGTGCCGATCAGCGCGTGCACCTCCCCGCGCGCGAGCGCGATCGACACGCGGTCGACGGCGGTGACGCC